>NZ_JAHDTH010000055.1 GCF_018531445.1 Pseudonocardia lacus | reverse complement strand
CGGCTCGTCGCCGAAGCGGGCGCGCAGCAGCGCGCCGACGGCGACGTCCTGGCCGGGCGCCCATTCGAGCGGCGTGGACGGCTCGGCCGCGACGGCGGCGACGGCGGCCGGGGACAGCAGCCCGTCCAGCCGGGCGGCGCTGGTCGGCACGCCCATCAGCGTGCCGCCGGGCAGGGGCCGGGTGATCCCCCCGGCGCGCACGGACGGGGCGGCGCCGGTGGGGTGCACCTGCTCGCCGTCCAGGCCCAGCTCGGCCAGCAGCGCGGGGACCTCGGGGCGGCGGGCGAGGAACGCCTCGGCGCCGACGTCGAACGGCACGCCCGCCAGGTCGACCGTGCGCAGCACGCCACCGATCCGGTCGCGCTGGTCGAGCACCGTGATCGCGGCGGCCGGCCCCAGCAGGGCGCGCAGCCGGTGCGCGGCCGTGAGGCCGGAGATCCCGGCCCCGACCACCGCCACGCGCGCCGTCACGGCCGCAGCGAGTGCACCAGTTCGACGACCCTGGTCAGCACGGTCGGGTCGGTGCCGGGCAGCACGCCGTGCCCCAGGTTGAACACGTGCCCGGGCGCGAGCCTGCCCTCGTCGACGATCCGGCGGACCTCGGCCTCGATCGAGGGCCAGTCGGCGAACAGGACCGCCGGGTCGAGGTTGCCCTGGACGGGGTGGCGGTTGCCGGTGCGGTGCGCGGCCTCGTTCAGCGGGACGCGCCAGTCGACGCCGATGACGTCGGTCCCGGCCTCGGCCATGGCCCCCAGCAGCTCGCCCGTGCCCACGCCGAAGTGCACCCGGGGCACGCCGGCGTCGGCCACCCCGGCGAGCACGCGGGCGGAGTGCGGCTGCACGTACTCGCGGTAATCGCGCTCGGAGAGTGCGCCCGCCCAGGAGTCGAACAGCTGCACGGCGTCGACGCCCGCGTCGATCTGGGCGCGCAGGAACGTGGTGGCCAGGTCGGTCAGCGCGGACATCAACCGGTGCCAGACCCGGGGCTCGGCGCGCATGAGCGCCTTGGTGCGCTCGTGGTTGCGGCTGGGACCGCCCTCGACCAGGTAGGACGCCAGCGTGAACGGCGCGCCGCTGAACCCGATGAGCGGCGTGCGCCCCAGCTCGGGCAGCAGCAGCCGCACCGCATCGGCCACCGGCTCGACCTGCTCGGCGAGCAGGACGGGGAGGCGGTCGACGTCGGCCTCGGTGCGCACCGGCTGGGCGACGACGGGCCCGGTGCCGGGCACGATGTCGACCCCGACGCCCGCGGCGTGCAGCGGCACCACGATGTCGCTGAACAGGATGGCCGCGTCGACCCCGTGCCGGCGCACCGGCTGCAGGGTGATCTCGCAGGTCAGGTCGGGGGTGAAGCAGGACTGCAGCATGCCGGTGTCGGCGCGCAGCGCCCGGTACTCGGGCAGCGAGCGGCCGGCCTGGCGCATGAACCAGACCGGGACGCGCGACGGCGTGCCGCCGCGCATGGCGACGAGCAGCGGCGCCGCGGAGAGGTCGCGGCGGTGACCGAGAGCGGCCGGGGCGGGGTGCAGGACCATGACAGCACCAGTCTCCCACGCCGGACCGACGGCCTCGACCGCGACCTCGGCGCGTCCCCGCAGCGCGCTCGCGCCCCGACCTCACCCGGAATGGGCAGCCGCGCGGCGCGCCTCGATCGGCGATCACCCAGCGCGACCTAAAGTCCTCGTCCGTGTCCGATTCGACCGCCCCACCACCGCCGTTCCAGCAGGCGGTCGCCTCGCTGCGCGCAGTGCGTCCGCGGCCGGAGTTACGGATCTCGTCCGTCGACGCGCCGCCGCGGCTGGCCCCCTACACGTGGGCGTTCAGCGTGGAGGCCGATGCCGACCACGACGCCGGCGACGAACTGGACGAGTTGGAGCCCGACACGTCGGGCCGGCTGATCCTGCTGCACGACCCGGCCGGTCAGGACGCCTGGGAGGGCACGTTCCGGTTGGTCTGCTTCGTCCAGGCGCGCCTGGAGCCCGAGCAGCTCGGCGACGAGATGCTGCCCGTCGTGGGGTGGTCGTGGCTGACCGAGGCGCTGGACGGGGCCGGGGCGGAGTACGCGGCGCTGGGCGGCACCGTCACGCAGACGTCGTCGGTCCGGTTCGGCGACATCGCCGGGCAGCGCCGGGAGGACGACGTGGAGCTGCGAGCGTCGTGGACCCCGCGGGGCACCGACCTCCGACCGCACGGCGAGGCTTTCTGCGCGTTGGTCGCTTCGGCCGCAGGGCTTCCGCCGGTCGGAGCCACTTCTCTCACCCGGCGTTCCGGCTGAATACCCACCGTGACCTGCATGAACACCGCTCATGGTGATCACAGTGCTCACCCGGACGGGTAGATCGGTGTCGACAAGGCTGTAACTTTCACCCCCACAAGTTCGATGCGATAACGACGTTAGACCGCTTGGGGGGCTAGGCTTCCTCCACGACACCTCCCCGGGCGGCGCAGGAACACCCTTCGCAGTCCGGGGATCTGGTGCCGGTCGGGGGGCAACGACCGACTCCAGGGAGGTAATAACGTGGCCGTTGTGGGCCAGGGCGCACCAGTGCGCGGCACTACAGGTGCCGTGTTGTCGCCTGCGATGGTCCCGCACCCGCGGGAAGAGCTGTTCTCGGTGCTGGTGGTCGACGACCATCCGCTCCTGCGCGAGGCAATCGCCGCGCGCCTGCGTTCGATGGGCGCGGGAACGGTGTACGAGGCAGCCTCGGTAGCCGAGGCCCGGGCCAGGGCTCACGCCAACGGTCCGTGCGATCTGGCGATCCTGGACCTCGGGCTTCCCGATGGCAGCGGGCTCGACCTGGTGACCGAGCTCCGGGCACTGGGTTGGAACCGACTCGTGGTGCTGGCATCGTCGGACGACCCGTACGCCGTACGGTCGGCTTTCCAGGCAGGCGCTCAGGCCTACCTGCTGAAGTCGGCGTCCGCGGCGATCGTGACCGACGGCGTGAAGCGGGTGCTGGACGGCGGCGTGTACGCCGACCCGACGGTCGCCCCGCTACTCGCCACCGGTACCCGGGTCCCGGGTACCGACAACACCCCTCGCGAGCTCTCCGCCCGCGAGGTCGAAGTTCTCCAGCTGGTCGCCGACGGCCAGTCCAACAAGGAGATCGGCGAGGCGCTGAGCCTGTCCGCGCTCACCGTGAAGAGCCACCTGTCGCGCATCGGCCGCAAGCTGGGCACCGGCGACCGCGCGCAGATGGTGGCCCTCGCGATGCGGGCCGGGGTCATCCGCTGACCCGGGAGACCACCGGGACCGACCTCAGAACCAGCGGCACCGACACCGACCAGGGACCAGAGATCGACGACGCCGGACCCACGCCAACCGACGGCACCGGGCCTGGCGCGACACCGGAGCGGGCACCACAGCCGTTGCTCGCCCCGGTCGACGGTCTCCCCCCGGTCGTGCAGGACCGCTCGGCCCTCCGGGCCACCGCGGACGCGATGGCGGCCGGTACCGGCCCCATCGCGGTCGACGCCGAGCGCGCCTCGGGTTTCCGGTACTCCCAACGGGCCTACCTGGTCCAGCTGCGGCGCGCCGGGGCCGGCACCGCGCTGGTCGACCCGATCCCGCTCGGCAGCGACCTGCACGAACTGGCCGCGCCGCTGACCGGCCCCGAATGGGTGCTGCACGCGGCCGGCCAGGACCTGGCGTGCCTGGCCGAGGTGGGCCTGGTGCCCTCGCGGCTGTTCGACACCGAGCTGGCCGGGCGGCTCGCCGGGCTGCCCCGGGTGGGGTTGGGCCCGCTGGTCGAGCAGCTGCTCGGGCTCACCCTGGAGAAGGGGCACGGAGCGGCCGACTGGTCGCGCCGTCCCCTCCCCGAGGACTGGCTCGTCTACGCGGCGCTGGACGTCGAGGTGCTGGTGGAGCTGCGCGACGTGCTGGCCGCGCTGCTCGCCGAGCAGGGCAAGCTGTCCTGGGCCGAGGAGGAGTTCGAGGCCGTGCGCACGGCCGGGCCGCCCGCGCCGAGGGCGGAGCCGTGGCGGCGCACCTCGGGCATCCACAAGATCCGCAAGGCGCGGCCGCTGGCCGCGGTCCGGGCGCTGTGGGAGGCCCGCGACCGGCTCGCCGCCGAGCGCGACATCGCGCCCGGTCGGGTCCTGCCCGACGCCGCGATCATCGACGCCGCCGCGTCCGCGCCCCCGACGGCGCAGGCCCTGGCGGCGCTGCCGGTGTTCCGCGGGCGCTCGCAGCGCAGGCTCACCGGCTACTGGTTCGCCGCGCTGCGCCAGGCGGCCGAGCTCGACCCGTCGCAGCTGCCCTCGGCATCGCCGGTCGCCGACGGTCCGCCGCCGGTGGCGCGCTGGGCCGACCGCAACCCCGACGCCGCCGCCCGGCTCACCGCGGCGCGCAGCGCGGTGGCCGCGGTGTCGGACGAGTGGAACGTGCCGGTGGAGAACCTCCTGCAGCCCGACCTGCTGCGCAGGCTGTGCTGGACTCCGCCGGCCGACGGCGACGTGGCCGGCGCGCTGCGCGCGGGCGGCGCCCGCAACTGGCAGGTCGAGCTGCTCGGGCCGCGGCTGGAGGCGGCGGTTCAGGCCCGCAGCTGATCGGTCCGCGGCGGCTGGTCGGCCCGGTCGGCCTCGTCGCGGGCGGACCGGTCGTGGCGCGGCGTGACGGCCGGCAGGTGCACGCGGACCGTGAGGCCCCCGCCGTCCACCGGCTCGGCGCGGGCCACCCCGCCGTGCGCCTTGGCCACCGCCCGCACGATCGAGAGCCCCAGGCCCGAGCCGGGCACGGCCGCCGTGCGGGCCACCGGGCCGCGCCGGAACGGCTCGAACAGCTCGGTCACCTTCTCCCCCGGGATGACCGCCCCGCTGGAGGACACCTCCAGCTCGGCACAGCCCTCGTGCACGCCGGTGCGCACCCGCACCCAGCCGCCGGGGACGTTGTGCCGCACGGCGTTCTCCAGCAGGTTGCCGGCCACCCGTTCGAGCAGGACGGCGTCGCCCAGGCACACCGCGGAGCCGGACTGCACCTGGATGCGCAGGCCGCGCCGGTCGGCCTCGTGGCGGACCGCGGCCAGCGCCGGCACCAGCACCTCGGCCAGGTCGACCGGGGCCGTGCTGGCCAGCTCGGCGGCCTCGGTGCGGGCCAGCAGCAGCAGCCCGGCGATGAGGTCGTCGGCGCGGCGGGTGGCGTCGCGCACCACCTCCGCCATGCGGCGCAGCTCGGCCTCGTCGGCGGCCGGGTCGGACAGCGTCACGTCGACCTCGGTGCGCAGCACCGACAGCGGCGTGCGCAGCTCGTGGCTGGCGTTGGCGACGAACCGGCGCTGGGCGTCGAACGCGGCCTGCAGCCGGTCGAGCATCGCGTCGAAGCCGGCCGCCAGCTCGGCCACCTCGCCGCGCGCGTCGCGCAGGTTGGTGCGGGTGTCCAGGGACTCCACGGTGAGCCGGCGGGCCGTGGCGGTGACGGCGTGCAGGGGGCCGAGCACCCGCCCGACCAGCACCCACGACACCACCCCGCCGGCCGCGACGACCAGCGGGAACGCGATCAGCCCCGCGGTGAGGACCTGGCGGCGGGCCGCCGCGGCGACGGCCTCGCTCACCTCCTCCGCCGGCACGACGACGTCGCCGACGCGGACCATGGTGCCCGCCGGCAGGGCCGGCACGGCCCCGACCACGCCACCGACGAGCATCCAGCCCAGCCACAGCAGCAGCGCGCTGACCACGGCCACCACGGCCGTGGCCACCAGGGTGAGGCGGGGCCGCAGCCCCACTCCCCTGCCGCGCCGCCGGGCCGCCGGTGAAGTCACCGCAGATGTATAGCAAGCCGACCGGTGAGGACCCCGTAGCGCGGAGACCGGAAGGCCGGCCTACCCGGCGGCCGGGACCCGGTAGCCGGCGCCGACGACGGTCTCGATGACCCCGGGGTCGCCCAGCTTCTTCCGCAGCGTCATCACCGTGACCCGCACCGTCGTGGTGAACGGGTCGGCGTTCTCGTCCCAGACCCGCTCCAGCAGCTCCTCGCTGCTGACCACCGCGCCGCCGGCACCCAGCAGCACCTCCAGCACCCCGAACTCCTTGCGGGTGAGCTCGACGGGCCGCTCGGCCCGGCGCACGGTGCGCTTGGCCGGGTCGAGCGCCACGTCGCCCGCCACCAGCAGCGGCGGCGCGGCCGGGGTCGCCCGCCTGCCCAGTGCCCGGCAGCGGGCCACCAGCTCGGGGAAGTCGAACGGCTTGGCCAGGTAGTCGTCGGCGCCGCGGGACAGCCCGTCGACCTTGTCCTGCAGCGTGCCGCTGGCGGTGAGCATCAGCACCCGGGTGGTCGCCCCGGACGCGACGATCTCGGCGCAGAGCTGGTCGCCGGGCATGCCGGGCAGGTCGCGGTCGAGGACGACGACGTCGTACCGGGTGATCACCGACTTCTCGTGCCCGCTGTCGCCGTCGTAGGCGACGTCGACGGCCATGCCCTCGCGGCGCAGGCCGCGCGCGATCGCCTCGGCCAGTGCCTGCTCGTCCTCGACCACGAGTACCCGCATCAGCGCGCCTGCTCCCCCGGTGCCGGCGCGGACCGCTCCGCGTCCTGCGCGGACCCGACCACCGGCAGCGCCGACGCCCACTCGGTGACCCGGCGGGCCACGTCCTGGACGGTCAAGCCGGTGGCGGCCAGCACGTCGGCCCGGCTGCCGTGGTCCAGGAACTCCTGGGGCAGGCTGATGTCGCGCTGGGGCACGTCGCACCCGGCGGAGCGCAGCGCGTCGGAGACGGTCGGGCCGAACCCGCCGTGGCGCCCGCAGTCCGACACCGTGACCACCAGGCGATGGCCGCGGGCCAGGTCGACCAGCGCCGTGGGCACCGGCAGCACCCAGCGCGGGTCGACGACCGTCACCGAGACGCCCTGCTGCTCCAGCCGCACGGCCGCGTTCACGCCGAGCTCACCGAAGGCGCCCGCGCACACCAGGAGCACGTCGGGCACGCGTTCGGCCGTCGCGGGCTCGCGCAGCACGTCGACCCCGTCGACGCGGCGCACCGCCGGCACCGAGTCGATCACCGCGCCCTTCGGGAACCGGATCGCGGTCGGCCCGTCGTCGACGGCCAGCGCCTCGCCCAGCTCCTCGCGCAGCGTGGCCGCGTCGCGCGGGGCGGCGACCCGCATGCCGGGCACGATGCCCAGCAGCGACAGGTCCCACATGCCGTTGTGCGACGGGCCGTCGTTGCCGGTGACGCCGGCCCTGTCGAGCACCAGCGTGACGGCCCGCCCGTGCAGGGCGACGTCCATCAGCAGCTGGTCGAAGGCCCGGTTCAGGAACGTCGAGTAGATCGCCACGACCGGGTGCAGGCCGCCGTCGGCCATGCCAGCGGCCGAGGTCAGCGCGTGCTGCTCGGCGATGCCGACGTCGAAGGTGCGCTGCGGGAAGGCCTTGGCGAACGGGGCGAGCCCGGTCGGGCCCAGCATCGCCGCGGTGATCGCCACGATGTCGTCGCGGCGGGCCCCGACGGCGACCAGCTCGTCGGCGAAGACGCTGGTCCAGCCGACCGACTTGGGCCCGGTGGGCAGCCCGGTGGTCGGGTCGAACGCGGCCGGGCTGTGCATCAGCTCGGCCTCGTCGTTCTCCGCGGGCGGGTAGCCGTTGCCCTTGCGGGTGACCGCGTGCACGATCACCGGGCCGCCGAAGTGCCGGGCCCGGCGCAGCGCCGACTCCATGGCCGGGATGTCGTGGCCGTCGACCGGGCCGAAGTACTTCAGGCCCAGGTCGCTGAACAGCTGCTGGGGGCTCAGCGCGTCCTTGACGCCCGCCTTGACCGCGTGCAGGCCGGCGTAGAGCGGGCCGCCGACCACCGGGGTACGGGCCAGCGCCTGCTTGCCGGCCTCCAGCACCCGCTCGTAGCCCTGGTGCAGGCGCAGCGAGGCGAGCCGGTCGGCCAGGCCGCCGATCGTCGGGGCGTAGGAGCGACCGTTGTCGTTGACCACGATGACGACGTTGCGGTCCTTGCCGGCGGCGATGTTGTTCAGCGCCTCCCAGGCCATGCCGCCGGTGAGGGCGCCGTCGCCGATGACCGCCACCACGTGGCGCTGCTGGCCGGTCAGCGCGTACGCCTTGGCCAGGCCGTCGGCCCAGGACAGCGACGTGGACGCGTGGCTGTTCTCGACGAGGTCGTGCTCGCTCTCGGCGCGGCTCGGGTAGCCCGACAGGCCGCCGGTCTGCTTGAGCCGCTCCCACCCGTCGCGCCGGCCGGTGAGCATCTTGTGCACGTAGGCCTGGTGGCCGGTGTCCCAGATGAGGGTGTCGCGCGGGGAGTCGAACACCCGGTGCAGCGCGATGGTCAGCTCCACCACGCCCAGGTTCGGTCCCAGGTGGCCACCGGTCCGCGACACCGACGCGACGAGCTCGCGCCGGATCTCCGCCGCCAGGCCGGTGAGCTGCTCCGGACCCAGCCGGGTGAGATCGGCCGGTCCGCGGATTGATCTCAACTCGGTCACCGTCCCAGCTTACGGAAGCCCGCCGCGACGGCGCGGCGAGTGCACACCACCAGGCAGTGACCAGGTCAGAGCAGGGGGCGACGGGGCGAGGGCACGTCCGGCGGCCCGGCGATGCGGACCAGGTTGCGCCCGTCGTGCTTGGCCGCGTAGAGCGAGGCGTCGGCCGCGCGCAGCACCTGGTCGAGATCGGTCCCGTCGGCCGGGAGGGTGGCCCCGCCGACGGAGACGGTCAGGCCGGTGATCGCGGTCCCGTCCGGGACCGGCACCCGCAGCTCGGCGATCCGCCCGCGCAGCCGCTCGGCGACCCGGCCCAGTTCGACCCGCCCGCCCTCGCCCGCCGGCAGCTCGGGCAGCAGCACCAGGAACTCCTCGCCGCCGAAGCGCCCGACGACGTCCTCCTCGCGCACCCCGGCCCGCAGCTCGGCGGCCACCGCGGCGAGGACGCCGTCGCCGGCGAGGTGGCCGTGCTCGTCGTTGACGGTCTTGAAGTGGTCGAGGTCGAGGATCAGCACCGCCGCCGCGCCGTGCTGGCGCCGCACGCGCCGCACGACCCGCTCCGCACGCGCCCGCCAGGCCGTCGCGGTGAGCAGCCCGGTCTTGGCGTCGGTGGTGGCGGCCTGCTCCAGCTGGCGCACGAGCACGGCCCGGTGCAGCACCAGGATGGGCGGGAGCACCAGCACGACCAGGCCGGGCGTGGAGGCGAGCGCCACGGCGGCCAGCGCCCCCATGCACAGCGCCGCCAGCTCGACGGTGCTGTCGTCGCGGTGAGTGGTCAGCTCGCGCAGCACCGGGCGGGCGTGCGACAGCGCGGTCGCCGCGGTGACCAGCGCGGTGGTGACCGCGAGGTAGATGAGCACGGCGGCGCCGATCGCGGCCACCCCGGCCGGGTCGTCGGCCGCGGTGGGCACGGCCCCGCCGACCACCGCGTGCGCCGCGACGGCCGCCAGGACCGTCGTGGCGGTCGTGTACGCGTGCCGGTGCGGGAGCACCCCGGCCGGGCGCTGGACCCGCTGCCAGCGGTGCAGGGAGACGATCGCGATCACGGCCGCGATGAGCGCCGGGGGCAGCAGCGCCGCGGCGGCGAACGTCCACACCGACCCGAGGTCGGGCGAGGACGGCCCGCCGGACCGCCCGCGGATCCGCTCGATGCCGGTGGACAGCTCGGTGTGCGCCAGGCTGAGCAGGCAGATCAGCGCGGCCTGCGCCGCGGCGGCCCAGGTGACCGGCCCCGCCCCGCCCACGACGACCGCGGCGGCGACCAGCTCGACCCCGAGCACGAGGGCGAGCGCGGGGCGCGGCAGCCGCCACAGCGACCACCCCGACCGGGCGGGGTCGGCCGGGTGTCGCGGCGCCCAACCCGTGACGACCGGGGTGCGGAAGGGCTCGACCACGACCGGGACGCTCCTTCCGCAACCGGCAGCCCCGGGGAGGTGCCCGCGACAGTGCCGACCGCGAGGCTAGTAAGGCCACGGCGGCGTGTCAGGGGGAAGACGATCGCCAATCGGGGTGGACCTCGACCACCGGATCGTCACGGTGCGTGGCCGTACGGGTCCGAACGGTGATCGTGCGGAAGGGCCCCCGACCGGTGGCGCTCAGCGGGCGGCGGCCGGCGGTTCGGCCGCCCGGGTCCGGGGCACCGGACCCACGGTCTGCGCGCCGTTCCCGCCGCGCGGGCTCGCCTGCGTGGGCAGCGCGACCCCCATCCGCACGGTGTTGCGCCCGGCCCGCTTCGCCGCGTACAGGGCCGCGTCGGCGACCTGCAGCAGCGACTGGAGGTCGCCCCCCGACACCGCCGAGGCCACCGCGCCGCCGACCGACACCGTCAGTCCGCTCACGGACAGCGGCCCGTCGGCGGTGGGCACGACGACCTGCAGCGCCGCGATCCGGCACCGGATCCGCTCGGCCACCGCCTCCAGCTCGGCCCCCGCGCCGCGGTCGGGACCGGCCAGCAGCACGACGAACTCCTCGCCGCCGAACCGCCCGGCCAGATCGCGCTCGCGCACCTCGGACGCCACCTCGTCGGCGACGGCCTTGAGCACCATGTCGCCCACCACATGGCCGTGCGCGTCGTTGACGGCCTTGAAGTGGTCCAGGTCGAGCACCAGCACGCCGCACGGGCCGTCGACCCGGCCGGTGCGGCGCAACTCCCGCTCGGCCAGCGAGTGCCACGCCGCCGCGTTGAGCAGGCCGGTCTTGGGATCGGTGTTGGCCGCCTCCTCGAGGTGGCGCACGAGCACGGCGCGGTGCAGCACGAGCAGCGGCGGCAGCACGAACACGACCAGCCCCGGATTGATCGACAACGCCAGCGCGGTGAGCCCGCCGAGGGAAAGCGTGGCGATCTCCAGCGCGTTGTCGTCCCAGTGCCCGAATAGCCGTCCGAGATCGGCCTGCGGCACGCTCATCGCGATCGCCCCGGCCACCAGGCAGCTGTTGACCGTCGTATAGACCAGCAGCGCGAGGGCGACGGCGAGCAGATCCCGCGGCCCGCCGATGATCGGCGCCCGCTCCCCGAACGCCTCGACCACGCCGCCGGCCGCGAGGCAGGCGAGCACGACCGTGGCGGTGCTGAACAGCTGCCGGTACAGCGGGACGCGGGGCCGCCACGACCGCCACCACACGTAACTGTGCACCAGCGCGGCGACGCCCGCGGCCACCGTGGGCGGGAGCAGCACGGCGGCGGCGAACGTCCACACGGAGGTCAGGTCGACGTGCAGGTCCTCGTGGACCCGGCGGCGGGCGCGCTCCACCCGTACGGCGATCTCGGTGTGCGCGAGCGCCCCACCGCACAGCGCCAGCGTGAGCGCGAGATCGGTCGCGGTCGGGACCGACTCCGGCAGGAACGCGATGACCAGCATGAACGCGGTGGCCTCGACCAGCAGGACCGGCAGCCGCACGCGCCGGGGCAGCGACCAGACGTCCCAGTCCGCGACGCGGCGGCGGAGTCGTTCGACCCCACCCGCAGCGACCGTACGCGGGGCCTCAGAGGACATCCACAGCTCTCGTTCGTCCGGCGGACTGGCGCCCGACACTAGCGGACGGTTCTGCGCGGTGTCATCCACGACCGGGCCGCGCGATGGGGCCCGGGAGTGACGCGGCCCACCGTTTCCGGCGCCGGAATGTGCCCGGGGAGTGACCGGCAGTCGCAGCGATCCCGTTCGGAGAATAGGCGGGGGCCGCAATACCGATCTGTTGCCGCCAGGTGCTCCACAACTCGCCCGGGCGACTTGACTTTCGACCGGAACCGGTGCGAAGTTAATCCGGTAATTGCGATACCGGGCACGGATTCCTCGACCGGCCGGTCCCGATGCGACGGTATTGCAAAGCACTGAACCGGTTACGGATCGTCCGGGGAACGGACGATCGAGATCGATTCCCGCGCCACCGAATGATCGGGAGGATCCGCCGTGCGCAACAAGAACTGGTGAGAGCGACGCCCGAGCACCCGTACCAGGGAGAGGACGCCCCGTGCGCAACAAGAACTGGTGACCGCGCGATCCACCGACCCGCCCCGAGGAAGGACGCCGACGTGCGCAACAAGAACTGGTGAGCAGCTCACCCCTCCGCGACCGCTCGCGTCGCGGCGGGCGAACCCGCGCGGCAGGCGCGGTGCCACAGCACCGCGCCGCCGAGCGCGAGCACCGCGCCGGCGGCCCCGCCGGCCGTGATGGCGCCACCCGCGCCCCACGCGTCGGCCAGCAGCCCGCCGACGAGCACCGCAACCCCCTGACCGGCGACGATGCCGGACGCCGCGACGCCGATCGCGCGCCCCCGGTTCCCGTCCGGCGTCGCCAGCACGAAGCCGGCCTGGGCCTGCAGCAGGTAGGCCGTCGAGGCCATCCCCGACACCGCCAGCAGCACCACGGCGACCGGCACGTCGGGGCGCAGCGCGAAGGGCAGCAGGGGCAGGCCCGCGACCACGGCGAGCACGCCGACCAGCCGGGCCCGCCGGGCGGGCGGCACGAACCGCACGAACAGCCAGGCCCCCAGCACGCTGCCCAGCGGGTCGGCGGCCATCAGCAGCCCGACGACGGCCGGGCCCGCGCCGATCTGCGCGGCGTACGGCGCGGCCAGCGCCTCCGGCACCACGTAGCAGCCGACCAGCCAGGCCAGCAGCACCAGCGCCCGGCGCACCGGGTCGGCGGCGATCTCGGCGACCACGCCGACGAGCCCCCGACCGCCCCGCCCCGCCTCGGCCCGCGCCCTGGCCGCCGGGCGGTCCCTGGCCGCGACCCCTAGCCGGACGAGCAGCCCGGACAGCACGAACGTGCCCGCGTTCACCAGCAGCGCCGCCTCCGGGGTGAACGCGGCGACCAGCAGGCCGCCCGCGGAGAACCCGGCCAGCTGCGCGGTCTGCCCGGTGATCTGGCGCACCGCCAGCCCGCGCTCGTAGAGGTGCCCGGGCAGCACCTGGGGCAGCAGCGCGCCCTGGGCCGCGGTGTGCGGCGCCGCGGCCAGCACGACCAGCACCAGCAGCACGCACAACAGCCACAGCGGCATCCCGGGCAGCGCCATCACCGCCACGGTGACCGCCCGCAGCGCGTCGGCGGCGACCATCACCTCGCGGCGCCGGAAGCGGTCGGCGAGCCCGCCCAGCGCCACCCCGCCCACCAGCGCCGGCAGGAACGTCAGCGCGTAGCTGAGCGCGGCCAGCGACGCCGACCCGGTGCGCCCGAAGACCAGCACCGCCAGCGCCACCCTGGCCAGCTGATCGCCCACCAGCGACAGCAGCTCGGCCAGCCAGATGGCCCGGAACTCGGCCACGGCCAGCACCGCCGGTGGCCGACTGGACGCCATCGCGGTCGCACCCCCTCGACGGGCTGGGCCCGGCCCTCCCCATGAGGGTAGGAAATCCCGGCCGTCGGGGCGGCCCCGCGCGCGCCGCACCGGACCGCCCCACCCCCCGCGATCACCGCCGACGCGGAGAGTGTGATCTCGACCACCCGCAGTGATCGACTCGGCGCCCCACTCCGTCGAGTACGACGTTGTCGTGATCATCAGGGCCTGTCGATCACGACAACTTCCTTCTCGACGGAAGGCTAGGCAGGCCCCGGCATGGCGAGCAGGTCGGCCACGTGCGCGGTCTCGTTGACCGAGCGGACCACGCGCCGGCCGTCCCGGGAGGCCAGCACGCGGGTGATGCCGGCGTAGTCCAGCGGGAACGTCAGCGGGCGCGACAGCCCGAGCAGCCGGGCCAGCCAGATGTTGATCGTCCCGGCGTGCGCGACGACGACCACGGTCTCGCGTCCCGGGTGCGCGGCCACGATGCCCTCGACCGACTCCCCCACCCGCTCGGCGAAGGCGGGCGTGTCGACGCCGGCGGGCAGCTCGCCGGCCAGCATGCGCTGCCACGCGTCGGGGTCGTGGCGCGACATCTCGTGCACCGGGACGTAGTGGCGCGCGTCGGCGTCGAACTCGCGCAGCCCGGCGACGACGGTCGGCTCGCGGTCGAGCGCCGCGGCCAGCGGGGCCGCGGTCTGCCGGGCGCGGGCCATCGGGCTGCTGTAGAGCGCGTCGACCTGCGGGCCGACCGCCGCGACCAGCCGTTCGGACTGCCGGTGGCCGAGCTCGGTGAGGCCCGGGTCGGCCCGCTCCACGTCGGGGCCTTCGGCCCGCCGGTCGACGCGCTCGGGCAGGGCGTGGCGGATGAGGACGAGCTGCACGTCAGTCCGGGACGTGCGCGCCGTGACCGGCGTCGCGCAGCGCGGCCCGCAGGGTGTCGCGGTGGGCGTCCTGCTCGGCCTGGTCGATCGAGCCCGCGGCCTGGGCGAAGTCGAACGCGCCCAGGTCCCACGCCGGGAACACGTGCACGTGCAGGTGCGGCACCTCGAACCCGGCCACGATCAGCCCGACCCGCGGCGGCTGCCACGCCGTGGCGACGGCCGCGCCGATCGCGTGCGACACCGCGGTGAGGTGCGCGACGAGGGCGGGGTCGGCGTCGATCCAGTGGTCGACCTCGGCCCGCGGCACCACCAGCGTGTGGCCCGGGCCCAGCGGGTTGATCGACAGGAAGCCGACGGCGGTGTCGTCGGACCAGACGAACCGGCCGGGCAGCTCACCGTCGATGATCTTCGTGAACAGGGTGCTCATCGGACCGTTCCGTCCGCACCGCTCGTGAGGTCGCTCATCGGGGCCGAGACTATCGTTCGGATCATGCCACGGACCATCGCCACGAACACCGACGTCGACCGCGATGCACTGCTCGAGTTCGTCCGCCCGAGGCACAAGATGATCCTCATGACCCCGCGCTCGGACGGTGGGTTCCAGGGCTCGCCGGTCACCGCGGGCGTCGACGCCGAGGGCCGCGTCGTCATCTCCACCTACCCCGATCGGGCGAAGGCGGCCAACGTCGCGCGGCACGGCAGGGCATCGGTCGTCGTGCTGTCCGACGAGTTCAACGGCCCCTGGGTGCAGGTCGACGGCGACGCCGAGCTGCTGCGGCTGCCCGAGGCGCTGGAGCCACTGGTCGAGTACTTCCGCGCCATCTCCGGCGAGCACCCCGACTGGGACGAGTACCGCGAGGCCATGCGCGCGCAGGGCAAGGCGCTGATCCGCATCACGCCCACCCGCTGGAGCCCCGTGGCCACCGGCGGGTTCCCCGCCCGCCTGGCGTGACCGGGCCGATCCCGAACCCGGCGGCGGCGTGGCGCCGGCGCCGGAGGGCCCCCGGTAGCCTCTTCCGGTGGTCGGACGGCGGGCGCCCGACGGCGGACCTGCTCGACGAGAACCCGGAGGAACACATGCGGCCGTGGCCGGGCCACGCCTACCCCCTCGGCGCCACCTACGACGGCTCGGGGACGAACTTCGCGCTGTTCTCCGAGGTGGCCGAGAAGGTCGAGCTGTGCCTGTTCAGCGCCCGCGGCAAGGAGACGCGGGTCGAGCTGACCGAGGTCGACGGGTTCGTCTGGCACGGCTACATGCCCACCGTGCAGCCGGGCCAGCGCTACGGCTACCGGGTGCACGGCGTCTACGACCCGGCCACCGGCCAGCGGTGCAACCCGAAGAAGCTGCTCGTCGACCCGTACGCGAAGGCGCTCGACGGGCCGGTCCGCTGGGACGAGGCCGTGTTCGGCTACCCCTTCGGCGACCCCGACGCCCGCAACGACACCGACTCGGCGCCGTTCGTGCCCAAGTCGGTGGTGGTGAACCCGTTCTTCGACTGGGGCACCGACCGCGCCCCGCGCATCCCGTACCACGAGACCGTGATCTACGAGGCGCACGTGCGCGGGCTGACGATCACCCACCCGGAGATCCCGCAGGAGCTGCGCGGCACCTACACGGGCCTGGTGCACCCGGTGATGGTCGAGCACCTCAAGCAGCTGGGGGTGACCGCGGTCGAGCTCATGCCGGTGCACGAGTTCCTCAACGACCACCACCTGCAGGAGAAGGGCCTCACCAACTACTGGGGCTACAACACCATCGCCTACCTGGCCCCGCACCACGCCTACGCCACCCGCGGCACCGCCAGCCGGCCGGGCAACCAGGTGCAGGAGTTCAAGGCGATGGTCCGCGACCTGCACGACGCGGGCATCGAGGTCATCCTCGACGTCGTCTACAACCACACCGCCGAGGGCAACCACATGGGGCCCACGCTGTCGATGCGCGGCATCGACAACGCCGCCTACTACCGCCTCGTCGAGGACGACCAGCGGTACTACATGGACTACACGGGCACCGGCAACTCGCTCAACGTGCGCAACCCGCACACCCTGCAGCTGATCATGGACTCGCTGCGCTACTGGGTCACCGAGATGCACGTCGACGGCTTCCGCTTCGACCTCGCCTCCACGCTGGCCCGCGAGTTCTACGACGTCGACCGGCTGAGCGTGTTCTTCGACCTGGTCCAGCAGGACCCGGTGATCAGCCAGGTCAAGCTGATCGCCGAGCCGTGGGACGTCGGGCCCGGCGGCTACCAGGTGGGCAACTTCCCCCCGCTGTGGACGGAGTGGAACGGCAAGTACCGCGACACCGTCCGCGACTTCTGGCGCGGCGAGCCCGGCACGCTGGGCGAGTTCGCCTCCCGCATCACCGGCTCGTCGGACCTCTACCAGGAGGACGGCCGCCGCCCGTTCGCGTCGATCAACTTCGTGACCGCGCACGACGGGTTCACCCTGCACGACCTGGTCTCCTACAACGAGAAGCACAACGAGGCCAACGGCGAGGGCAACAACGACGGGGAGAGCCACAACCGGTCGTGGAACTGCGGCGTCGAAGGCCCGACCGACGACGCCGCGGTGCTCGAGCTGCGCGCCCGCCAGCAGCGCAACTTCATCACCACGCTGATGCTGTCGCAGGGCGTGCCGATGCTGCTGCACGGCGACGAGCTGGGCCGCACCCAGCACGGCAACAACAACGTCTACTGCCAGGACAGCGACATCTCCTGGGTGGACTGGTCGCTGGCCGGCAAGAACGCCGGGCTGATCGGGTTCACCGCCGGGGTCACCGCGCTGCGCCGCGCGCACCCGGTCTTCCGCAGGCGCCGGTTCTTCCAGGGCAAGCCGATCCGGCCGCCGCGGCGCACCAGGGACGCCCCGCTGCACGACATCGCCTGGTTCACCCCGTCCGGTGAGGAGATGACCGAGCAGGACTGGGACTCCGGCTTCGGCAAGTGCGTGACGGCGTTCCTCAACGGCAACGGCATCGACGAGTACGACACCCGCGGCGAACGGGTCACCGACGACTCGTTCCTGCTCTGCCTCAACGCCCACCACGAGGACATCGACGTCACGATCCCGGGCCCGGAGTACGGGCCGCGCTGGGCGATCGTCGTCGACACCGCCGCCGGTGAGGTCATCACGCTGTCCACCGCGCCCGGCGTCGTCGCCGCCGACCCGCCGACCGTGCTGGCCGGGGCCGTGCACACCGTGCCGGCCCGCTCGGTCCTGGTGCTGCAGCGCATCGACGCTCCGTGACCACGTGGTTCCGGGTGCACAACGGGGTATGGGAGGCCATGTGACACCACCCGCATCGACCTACCGGATCCAGCTGTCGGCGCAGCAGACCTTCGCCGACGCGCTGGAACTGCTGCCCTACCTCGACGACCTGGGAGCCGGGGCGTTCTACGCCTCGCCGCTGCTGGAGTCGGGCGCCGGGTCCAACCACGGCTACGACGTGGTCGACCCGACCCGCGTCTCGACCGAGCGGGGGGGCGAGCAGGCCCGACGGGCGCTGTCCGCCGCCGTGCACGAGCGCGGCATGCGGTTCGTCCTGGACATCGTGCCCAACCACGTCGGCATCGACGTGGCCAGGGCCAACCCCTGGTGGTGGGACGTGCTGGCCAAGGGCCGCGCGTCCGAGCACGCCGACACGTTCGACATCGACTGGGAGGCCGGGCCGATCCTGCTGCCCGTGCTGGGCGCCGAGAACGACCCCGCCGACGAGGAGAAGGTGCTCGCCGAGCACCTCACCCTCTCCGACGACGGCACCGAGCTGCGCTACTACGAGCACGCCTTCCCGGTGGCCGAGGGCACCGGCGACGGCAGCGCGCAGGAGGTGCACGAGCGCCAGCACTACCGGATCGTGTCCTGGCGCCGCGGCGGCGCCGAGCTGACCTACCGGCGGTTCTTCGACGTCTCCACGCTGGCCGCGGTGCGGGTCGAGGTGCCGGAGATCTTCGCCAAGACCCACCGCGAGGTGCTGCGCTGGGTCGAGGAGGGCGACGTCGACGCCATCCGCGTCGACCACCCCGACGGCCTGTCCAACCCCGGCGAGTACATGCGGATGCTGCGCGCGGCCATCGGGCCCGACCGCTGGCTCGTCGTGGAGAAGATCCTCGGCGTCGGCGAGGAGCTGCCGACGTCCTGGCCCGTCGACGGGACCAGCGGCTACGAGGCCCTGCGCGAGATCCAGGGCGTGTTCGTCGACCCCGACGGCGCCGGGCTGATCACCCAGATCGCCGCCGAGCACGTGCGGGGCCGCGAGTCGCTGCACGCCGCGGAGCACACCGCGCGCCGCGAGGTCGCCGGCACCATCCTGGCCGCCGAGGTGTCGCGCATCGCCCGCACCTACACCTCCCGCCACGGCAAGCACCCCGTGCCCGAGGTCGTCCGGGCGGCCGTGCTGGAGCTGCTCTGCGGGTTCCCGGTGTACCGGTCCTACCTGCCCGAGGGGCGTTCGGCGCTGGAGACCGCGGTCAGCGTGGCCCGCAGCCACCGCCCCGACCTGGCCGAGGCGTTGAACGCGATCCGCGACGCGATGCTGGCCGACCCCGGCGGCGAGCTGGCCACCCGCATCCAGCAGACCTCCGGCATGGTCATGGCCAAGGGCGTCGAGGACACCACCTTCTACCGGTGGAACCGGTTCGTCGCGCTCAACGAGGTCGGCGGCGACCCGTCGCGGTTCGGGGTGCCGCCCGCGGAGTTCCACGCCGCGCTCGCCGCCCGCGAGGCGTCCTGGTCGTCGACGATGACCACGCTGTCCACGCACGACACCAAGCGCTCCGAGGACGTCCGCGCCCGGCTGGCCGTGCTGGCCGAGATCCCCGACGAGTGGGGCCCCCGGCTGCGCCGCTGGTCGCGCGCCCACCCGCTGCCCGACCGCTCCCTCGACCTGCTGGCCTGGCAGAACCTGCTGGGCGCCTGGCCCATCAGCGAGGAGCGCTTCACCGCCTACCTGGGCAAGGCCGCCAAGGAGGCCAAGCTGGTCACCTCGCACGTCGAGGCGGTGCCCGAGGTCGACGAGGCCATCGCCCGCTGGTACGGCGAGGTGCTGGCCGACGCCGAACTGGTGGCCGAGGTCGAGGAGTTCGTGGCGAGGATCGCCGGGCCGGGCCGGTCGAACTCGCTGGGCCAGAAGCTGCTGCAGCTGGCCGGGCCCGGCGTGCCCGACGTCTACCAGGGCACCGAGCTGTTCGAGTACTCCCTGGTCGACCCCGACAACCGGCGCCCGGTCGACTGGGCAGGGCGCCGCGAGCTGCTGACCCGCCTCGACGAGGGCTGGCTGCCCGAGATCGACGAGGGCGGCGCGGCCAAGCTGCTGGTCACGGTGAACGCGCTGCGGCTGCGCCGCTACCGGCCCGAGGAGTTCGTGGGCTACCGCCCGCTGCACGCCGAGGGTCCGGCCGCCGACCACCTGGTGGCGTTCCAGCGCTCGCCCAAGCTGGTCGCGGTGGCCACCCGGCTGCCGGTCGGGCTGGCCGCCCGCGGCGGCTGGGCCGACACGGTGCTGCCGCTGCCCGACGGGACCACCGACTGGCACGACGTCCTCACCGACCAGCCGATCACGTCGTCGGCCCCGCTGCTGTCCGACCTCCTCTCCCGCTACCCCGTCGCCCTCCTCGTCCGCCCCGCCTGATGGCATCCGGGCGGGGTCATTCGCGACCGGCGAGGAGATCGACGACCGGGGCGAGGGCGTCGACGAAGGTGCGGTCGACGGCGAAGTAGGTCGTCCCGATGGTGTCGCGGCGGCGCAGCAGCTGGTCGGCCATCTCCCGGGGCGTGCCGCGGACGGCGCCGGGCGAGCCGATCCGGTGCAGCTCGGCCGGATCGACGCCCATCACCTGGCGCATCCACGGCTGGGCCTCGTCGCCGACCAGGAACAGGTTCATGGCCAGCTCGATGGCGTCGGCGCGGGCGCCGGCCCGCTCGCGTACCCGGTCGGCCATCGCCGTGACGTCCTCCGGCCGCGCGGCCGGGTGCCCGGCCAGCGCCACGATGTCGGCGTCGGTGGCCGCGACGTCCAGCGCCTTCGGGCCGCCGGCGGCGATCATCACCGGGGTGCGGACCGCGTCGCCGTCCATCTCACGCAGCGCGGCGATGGCGTCGCGGACGCCGGCGAGGCGCTCGGCGCCCGTGCCCCACGGCCGGCCGAACGCCTCGGCGTCGGGGCGGGCCTGCGGGCGCCCGGTGCCGATGCCGAAGTCGAACCGGCCACCGGACAGCACCGAGAGGCTGTGCCCCTGCCAGGCCGCCTCCCTCGGCGGGCGCAACGGCCCGGCCAGCACGAACGTGCCGACGCGCAGGTCGGGCACCGCCGTGGCGGCCGCGGTGAGCGCCACGAACGGGGCGTGCATGCCCACGCCGTCCGGGCCGAGCAGGGTGGAGTAGCCGAGGTCGGCGACGCGGCGGGCGGTGCCCAGCCACTGCTCGGACGAGCCCATGGGCGCGGCGATGACGCCGAAGCGGAAGGGGTGCGACATGACTGGTCCTCCTCAGGAGACGGCGGGACGGCGGGCGTCCCGGACGGTGCGGGGCAGCAGGACGGCGACGGCGAGCAGGAACAGCACGGCGCCGAAGCGGCCGATCGGGATGAGCGGGTAGAGCGCGCTGGTGAGGATCCCGAACGTGCTGAGCACGGCCAGCACGCCGATCACCGTCCCGGCCCAGGCCAGCCAGGCCGGCAGGAACCTCAGCAGGACCGCGGGCACCGCCAGCCCCAGCACGAGCAGGCCGATCGGGGCCGCGAAGCCGAACGCCCCGGTGGCGAACCACAGCTGGCTGAGCAGCTTCGCGATCGCGCTGTCGCCGAGCCCGGCGACCTGCACCGACGTCCAGGCGAACAGCGCGCTCAGCACGATCGCGACGGCGGCCATCACCGCCCCGGCGAAGCCCATCAGCGGGCCGGGCGCGGTGACGCCGAGGCGCCGGTACCGCGTCACGGCCGTGGCCGCGTAGACGACCAGCGGGAAAGCCGAGCCGAACAGCAGCACGGCGCCGAGCGCGGCCGTCGTCGGGTTGGCGGTGGCGTAGGCCAGGACCGCGTCGGGCGTGGAGTCGGGCCGCGGGCCGCTGCCGCCGATGACGGCACCGGCGATCGTCAGCCCGGCGAAGGACGCGGCCGGGACGAGCAGCGGCGGGCCGTCCTGGCCGCGGCGGGTGGTGCGGGGCGGGGACGTGGACATCGGGGCCTCCCGGATCGACAGTTCATTCATGTCTGTAACCGTTCTCCTGTGTATATGGTTTGTCAAGTGATACGGTTACACCCATGGCCATCCCCGGTGACGCCCGCCCCCCGCGGGACTGCGCCCCGCCGCCGACCCCCGGCGCCGCCTTCCTGCTCACCCAGATCGGCTCGCACGCCGCCGCGCGGTTCGCCGAGCGGATCGCCGAGCTCGACCTGACCCCGCCGCAGACCGGCCTGCTGCGCGCGGTCGCCGTGGCCCCCGGCCAGTCCCAGCAGGCGCTGGCCCGCCTCCTGGGCACGCCGCCGAGCCGGCTGGTCGCCCTGCTCGACGGCCTCGACGAGCGCGGCCTGGTCGAGCGCCGCCGCAACCCCGACGACCGCCGCCTGCACGCCCTGCACCTCACCGACGCCGGCCACGACCTGCTGCGCCGCATCGCCGAGGTCGGTCAGGCGCACGACGACGCGATCTGCGCCGCCCTCTCCGACGAGGAACGCACCACCCTCACCGCGCTGCTGGCCCGCATCGCCGCCGACCACGGCCTCACCCCCGGCGTCCACCCCGGCTACCGCCACCTCTGACGTCGAGGTCGGGTACGCCGCCGGCAGGCCGAGCGCCACTTCCGGTCCGCGTCGGATCACACCCCTGCGCCGGGCGTGGATCCGGGCGAACCGGGAAGATGCCCCGCGTGGCTGACTTCGCGGTGTGGGCACCGCTGCACGACCGGGTCCGCGTGCTGGTGGACGGCACCGCCCATCCGATGAGCCCCGACGGCACCGGCTGGTGGCGGACCGACGTGGCCGGGGCGCAGCCCGGCGCGGCCTACGCCTTCCTGCTCGGCGACGACGAGACCCCGCTGCCCGACCCGCGCTCGCGCTGGCAGCCCAGCGGCGTGCACGGCGCCTCCCGGCTCTACGACGGCGACTGGCACATCTGGACCGACCAGGCCTGGACCGGGCGGCAGCTGCCCGGCAGCGTCGTCTACGAGCTGCACATCGGCACGTTCACCCCGACCGGCACGTTCGACTCGGCGATCGAGCGCCTCGACCACCTCGCCCACCTGGGTGTCGACCTGGTCGAGGTGCTGCCGGTCAACGCCGTCGACGGGCCGCGCAACTGGGGCTACGACGGCGTCGGCTGGTACGCCGTCACCGAGAACTACGGCGGCCCCGACGCCTTCAAGCGGTTCGTCGACGCCTGCCACAGCCGCGGCATGGGCGTGCTCCTCGACGTCGTCTACAACCACCTCGGGCCGTCCGGGGCCTACCTGGACCGCTTCGGGCCCTACTTCGCCGGCTCCAACATCTGGGGGCCCTCGCTCAACCTCGACGGGCCGCACTCCGAGCACGTCCGCCGCTACGTCATCGACAACGCGAAGATGTGGCTGCGCGACTTCCACGTCGACGGCCTGCGCATCGACGCCGTGCACGCACTGCGCGACACCCGGGCCACCCACCTGCTCGAACAGCTCGCGGTCGAGGTGGAGGCGCTGTCCACGCACCTCAACCGGCCGCTGTCGCTGATCGCCGAGTCCGACCTGAACGACCCGCGCATGGTCACCGCCCGCGAGGCCGGCGGGTACGGCCTGCACGCCCAGTGGGCCGACGACATCCACCACACCCTGCACACCGCGCTGACCGGCGAGGCGCAGGGCTACTACGCCGACTTCGCCACCGCCGGTCTCACCGGTCTCGCGCACGTGTTCACCCGCGCGTTCCTGCACGAGGGCACGTGGTCGAGCTTCCGGCAGCGCAACCACGGGGCGCCGGTCGACACCAAGCGCATCCCCGGCCACCGCTTCCTGGCCTACCTGCAGAACCACGACCAGATCGGCAACCGGGCCAGCGGCGACCGGCTCACCCAGACCCTGTCCCCCGGCCTGCTGGCCTGCGGCGCGGCCCTCGTGTTCGCCTCCCCGTTCACCCCGATGCTGTTCATGGGCGAGGAGTGGGGCGCCCGCACGCCGTGGCAGTTCTTCTCCTACTTCCCCGACGAGCAGCTGCGCGAGGCCGTGCGCACCGGGCGCACCGCGGAGTTCGCCGAGCACGGCTGGGGCGACGCCGACGTCCCCGACCCGAACGCCGAGTCGACCTTCCTGGACTCCAAGCTCGACTGGGACGAGCCGGCCGGCGAGCCGCACGCCACCCTGCTGCGGCTGCACCGCGAGCTGATCGCGCTGCGCCGGGCCCGGCCGGAGCTGTCCGACCCGTGGCTCGACGAGGTCGAGGTCGACATCGACGAGGTGGCCCGCACGGTCGTGCTGCACCGCGGGCGGCTGCGGGTGGCGTGCAACCTGGGCGGGGAGCCGGTCACGCTGGCGATGAACGCCCCGATCGACCGGATCCTGCTGGCCAGCGAGCCGGTCGAGGGCCACGAGGACGCGATCTCGCTGCCGCCGGAGGCGTTCGCGATCGTCCAGCTGGGCTGAGTCGGGGTCGTCTCCCGAAACGGTCCGCCGACGGGACGGCCTGGGTACCCTTCGGCCGTGACCGCTTCCCCCGACGACTCCCCCGACTTACGCGCGAGGGTCACCGCGCTGGAGCGGCGCATGGACGTCGTGGCGGCCGACGCCACGGCCGCCCGCCACATCGCCGCGATGAACGACCGCGACTACAGCGACGTGTCGATCGAGATCGAGGCCAACCGCGAGGCGATCAACGCTCTCGGCATCCAGACCGCCGACCGCTTCGACCGGCTGGAGCGGGAGATGCGTGCGGGTTCGCCAAGTCCGCCGCCGGCCAGCAGCGCATCGTCGAGCTGATCACGGCGTTGATCGAGCGCGGCGACGACCGCTAGCGAACGCGACGGAGCCCCGGTACCGATGGATGGCACCGGGGCTCCGTCGCGTCCTGGGGTCAGAGCAGGCCGAGGCCCTTCACGGCCTCGCGCTCCTCGTTGAGCTCGGCCACCGAGGCGTCGATGCGCGAGCGGGAGAACTCGTCGATCTCCAGACCCCGCACGATCTCCCACGCGCCGCCCCGGGAGACGACCGGGAAGCTGGAGATGATGCCCTCCGGCACGCCGTAGGAGCCGTCGGACGGGATGGCCGCGGAGGTCCAGTCGCCCTCCGGGGTGCCGTTGACCCAGTCGTGCACGTGGTCGATGGCGGCGTTGGCGGCCGAGGCGGCCGAGGAGGCACCGCGCGCCTCGATGATCGCCGCGCCGCGCTTGGCGACGGTCGGGATGAAGGTCTCCTTGTACCAGGCCTCGTCGACCTGGTCGGCGGCGATCTTGCCGTTGACCTCGGCGTGGTACAGGTCGGGGTACTGGGTGGCCGAGTGGTTGCCCCAGATCGTCAGCTTGGTGATCTCGGTGACCGGCACCGACAGCTTCTTGGCCAGCTGGCCGACGGCGCGGTTGTGGTCGAGGCGGGTCATCGCGGTGAACCGCTCGGCCGGCACGTCCGGCGCGGCGGCCTGGGCGATGAGCGCGTTGGTGTTGGCCGGGTTGCCCACCACCAGCACGCGGATGTCGTCGGCGGCGCCGGCGTTGATCGCCCGGCCCTGCGGGGCGAAGATGCCGCCGTTGGCCTCCAGCAGGTCGCCGCGTTCCATGCCCTTGGTGCGCGGGCGGGCGCCGACCAGCAGGGCGACGTTGGCGCCGTCGAAGGCGGCCGTGGCGTCGTCGGTGATGTCGATCCCGGTCAGCAGCGGGAACGCGCAGTCGTCGAGCTCCATCGCGGTGCCCTCGGCCGCCTTCACCGCCTGCGGGATCTCCAGCAGGCGCAGCCGGACGGGGACGTCCGGCCCGAGCAGCTGCCCGGAGGCGATCCGGAACAGCAGCGCGTAGCCGATCTGGCCGGCGGCTCCGGTGACGGTGACGGTGACAGGTGCGGTGGTCGACGCAGACACGCAGGCAGGCTAGCCCCCATGCGGCGCAGCCGCCGTGACGGGGAGCACCAGCGCCGGGTGTCCGGGGACACAGGGCGCCACCGGACCACAGCCGTCCGCGGCGCCCCCTAGGCTGCCGCCATGCCTGCCCCGCTCGACGGGGCGGTCGACCCCGGCCCCACCCCGCTGCGCGACCGGGTCCCCGCCCCCGACCTCGCCCGCGGCGGGATGCTGCTGCTCATCGCGCTGGCCAACGTGGTGTTCTGGGGGTACGGGCGCCCGCTCGGGCTGCGCGGCTACCCGGCCGACCCGCGGGGCGTCGACCAGGTCGTCACGGTCGTGCAGCTGGTGCTGGTGGACGGTCGGGCCTACCCGCTGTTCGCGCTGCTGTTCGGCTACGGCGTCGTGCAGCTGGCCCGGCGCCGGGCCGCGGTGGGCCTGCCGGCGCCCGCGGTGGTGCGCCTGGTGCGGCGGCGGGGCTGGTGGCTGCTGCTGATCGGCGTCGCGCACGGGGTGCTGCTGTTCCCCGGCGACGTGGTCGGCGCCTACGGCCTGCTGGCCGTGCTGCTGGCCGGGGCGCTGGTGCACGCGGCGGGCGACCGCGCGCTGCTGGCCGTGGTCGGCTGCGGCGCCACGGTGGTCACGGTCGTCGGCGCGGCGGTGGCGTTCGTCCCCGACGCCGCCGCGATGATGCCGTCGATGGCCGTGGCCGAGCCGCTGCCCGCGCTCGCGGCCCGCGCGGTCGAGTACCTCTCCGGCGGCCTGATCGGCTCCGTGCTCGGCGTGTTCGGGGCGGTCGCGATGGGCACCTGGGCCGCGCGCCGCGGCCTGCTCGACGACCCGGCGTCGCACCGGCCCCTGCTGGTGCGGCTGGCCGCGGGCGGGCTCGCCGCCGCGGTGCTCGGCGGGCTGCCGCTGGCCCTGATCGCCGGCGGCGTCTGGGCGGCCCCCTCCGGCGCGACGGCGGCGGCCGGCGCCCTGCACTCCCTGACCGGCTACGCGGGCGGGCTGGGCTACGCCGCGCTGTTCGGCCTGCTCGCCCTGGGCCGCACCGGCGACCGCCCGGGCGTCGTGGCGCGGGCCGTGCGGGCGTGTGGGCAGCGCTCGCTGTCGTGCTACCTGGCCCAGTCGGTGGCGTTCGCCGCCCTGCTACCGGCGTGGACCCTCGGCTGGGGCGCGGTGCTCGGGCCCGCCGACGCCGCGCTGCTGGCCGCCGGTGTGTGGCTGGTGATCCTGGTGGTCGCCGCCGCGTCCGACCGGCTGGGGCTGCGCGGGCCGGCCGAGGTCGTGCTGCGCCGGCTCACCTACGGGCGTCGCTGAGCGGCTCCCCGGCCGGCGGGGAACGTGTCGCGATCCGCCACGCGGGCTGTCACCGCACGACTACGGTTCAGCCATGTCCGACAGCCCGTCGCCGCGCCCCGGCCCCGAGGAGAACCGGGCCTCCTGGATGGGGGCGCCCGGTTACCAACCCCACCAGGAGCTGCCCCCGCACGCGCCGATGCCCGGCGCGCCGCCGTACCCGGCCGGTCTGGACCAGCCCCTGCCCCCCGGTCGGCGGGGCGCGCCCGCGCACGAGCTACTGGCCGGCGCTGGGCGCGACCGCCATCGGCGCCGCGATCCAGCTGGTGCTGCTGTTCGCCATCGCCGGGCCGCCACCGTCGGCCAGGGCGCTGGGAGCGGTCGTCGGGAGCCTGGTCGTGCCGCTCGCCGTCGGCTCGCTGGTGCTGTGGCTCATCGCGCGCAAGCGCGCCTGGCCGTTCTGGCTGCTGGCGGTGGTCGGGGTGCTGCTGTACTTCGGGGTCCGGCTGCTGACCGTGCTGCCCCAGCTCGGGCGCTGATCCGGCGCTAATCCGGATCGACGCCGTCCGGACCGCGGCGCCGGGCGCTGATCACCCCGGTGTCGAACCCGGCGACGTGCAACCCGCCGTGGAAGCGGGCGTGCTCGACCTTCAGGCAGCGGTCCATCACCACCTGCAGCCCGGCCTCCTCGGCCCGCCGGGCCACCGCCTCGTCCCACAGCCCGAACTGCGTCCAGAACGTGCGCACCCCCGGCGGCAGCGCCAGCACCTCGTCGAGCACCTTCGGCAGGTCGGGCAGGCGCCGGAACACGTCGACCAGGTCGGGCACCACCGGCAGCTCGGCCAGGCTCGGGTAGCACGGCCTGCCCAGGATCCCGGTCTCGTTCGGGTTGACCATCAGCACCTCGAAGCGGGTGCTGGCCAGCAGGTACGTGGAGACGAAGTTGCTGGCCCGGGACGGGTTCGCGGACGCCCCGACGACCGCGACCGTGCGCGTCTCGCGCAGGATCCGCAGCCGCTCGGCGGGGCCCGGGTTCTGCCAGGTCGAGGCCGAGATCGTCACGACTCACCGCCCTTCGTCGCCGTGGTGAGGGCGCGGTCGAGGTCCCAGATGATGTCGTCGGCGTCCTCCAGCCCCACGCTGATCCGGATCAGGTCGGGCGGCACCCCGGCGTCGCGCAGCTGGTCGTCGGTGAGCTGCTGGTGGGTCGTCGACCCGGGGTGGATGACCAGGGTGCGGGCGTCGCCGATGTTGGCCAGGTGGCTGCACAGCTGCAGCGACTCGATGAACCGCTGGCCCGCCTCCCGCCCGCCGCGCACCCCGAACGAGAACACCGCGCCCGGCCCGAGCGGCAGGTAGCGCCGGGCCAGCTCGTGGCCGGGGTGGTCGGGCAGGCCGGCCCAGTTGACGTAGGCGACGCGGGGGTCGGCGGCCAGCCAGCCGGCGACCTCGTGGGTGTTGCGCAGGTGCGCGTCCATCCGCTGGGGCAGCGTCTCCACACCCTGCAGCAGCAGGAACGCACTGTGCGGGGCGAGCGCCGGGCCGATGTCGCGCAGCTGCTCGGCGCGCAGCTTGGTCAGGAAGCCGAGCTCGCCGAAGTTGCCCCACCAGGACAGCCCGCCGTAGGCCGGGACGGGCTCGGTCATCTGCGGGAAGCGGCCGCTGCCCCAGTCGAACCGGCCCGACTCGACCACCACCCCGCCCAGCGTGGTGCCGTGGCCGCCGAGGAACTTCGTCGCCGAGTGGATCACGATGTCGGCGCCGTGCTCGATGGGCCGGCACAGGTACGGCGTGGCCATCGTGGCGTCGACGACGAGCGGCAGCCCCGCGGCGTGCGCGACGTCGGCCAGCGCAGCGATGTCGGCCACGTCGCCGCTGGGGTTGGCGACGACCTCGGCGAACAGCAGCTTCGTCTCGGGCCGGATCGCGGCGGCCATGCCCTCGGCGCCGTCCGCGTACGGCACGAAGGTGGTGTCGACGCCGAACCGGCGCAGCGTCACGTCGAGCTGGGTGACGGTGCCGCCGTAGAGGCCGGCCGCGGCGACGATGTGGTCGCCCGCGCCGGCGAGCGTGGCGAAGGTCAGGAACTCCGCGGCCTGCCCGCTGGCCGTGCACACCGCCCCGATGCCGCCCTCCAGGCTGGCCAGCCGCTCCTCCAGCACCGCCACCGTGGGGTTGGAGATCCGGCTGTAGATCAGGCCGTACTTCTGCAGGGCGAACAGGCTCGCGGCTTCCTGGGTGTCGCCGAAGACGAAGCTGGTGGACTGGTAGATCGGCACCGCGCGCGCCCCGGTGCTGGCGTCCGGCACGTGCCCGGCGTGCACGGCGCGCGTGCGGAACCCCCAGCTTCGTTCGCTCATGCCCACATCCTGCCTCTGTTCCGGGATCTCCGGCGGCTTTGTGGGCTGCGCCTCCGGCCAGCGTCTGCGGCGTGCTGTGAGGGGCCTGCGGCGCTGTTGAGGGGCCTCCGGCGGCTCCGACGCGCCGGGCGACCTCTGGGCGTCCTCGCAGCGCCATGTGGGTGTCGCAGCGCTGGCTGAGCCGTCGCAGCCAGCCGGCGGGCTGCGAGGCCCCCGCCATCACATGATCGACTCACCCTCGGCAACCACGCACCCCCGTTGGCGTCTTCGCAGAGTCGTCATGGTCTGCGCAGGGTCTACGGCACCTGCGAAGACCACGACGCCCCTGCGAAGACGCCCCCGACCACCCGACCCCGGACCCGGACCGAACGGGAAGCCTGGCACCCTCCCCAAGCCCCCTGTTCGATCAGAGGTCGCCCGCCGCGGAGGCCTCTCAGGAACGCCGTAGGCGCCGCCGGAAGAACCTCACCCCAAGTGCTCCCGGAAGAACGCCAAGATCCTCCGGTGGGCATCCCGGGCACTCGCCTCGTGGTACTCCGCCCGCAGCGGGAGACGCGGCCCCAGCCGACCCATGAGTCCGTCGGTCCGCGTGTAGAACGAGTGCCCCGCCTCGGGGTAGACCTTCACGTCGTGCGGCTCGCCGAGTTCGTCGAGGCGCTCGTCGAGCTTGCCCGCGAACGCCTTGGTCGTGCGGTCGCGCCCGCCGAAGCTGGCCACGACCGGGCACGCCCGGGGCAGGTCGACGGCCTGTGGGTAGAACGGTGCGCTGACCTTGTACAGCCCGGTGCGGGCCAGCAGCAGCGCGAAGCTGCCGCCCATGCAGAAGCCGATGGTGCCGATGCGGTCGGCGTCGACCTCGGGGCGGGCGGCCAGCCAGCGGCGGGCGGTCTCCAGGTCGTGCAGCGCGCGGCCCTCCCCCCGCAGCATGGTGCGCATCGTCCGCATGACGCACAGCGGCTTGGGGCCGGCGGCGGCGAACAGGTCGGGGATGAGCACGACGTAGCCCTCGGCGGCGAGGTCGCGTGCGACGCGCTTCATCTCGTCGGTCATCCCGAACGCCTCGTAGATCATCAGCAGCGCCGGGCGGGCGCCGTCCCCGTCGGGGGCACGGTCGTCGGGGACGGTCAGGACGCCGGGGTAGCGGACGCCGCCGGCGCCGGTGAGGGTGACCTCGGTCTGCATCCGGGCACGCTACCGCCGATCGGGCACGGCGCGGCCGGTCAGGAGCGGGGCAGCCGGACCAGGCCCTCCTGGACCACGGTGGCGATCATCCGGCCGTCGCGGTCGGTGAACCGGCCGGTGGCCAGCCCGCGCGAGCCCGACGCCGTCGGCGAGTAGCAGGTGTAGAGCAGCCACTCGTCGGCGCGGAACCGGCGGTGGAACCACACCGCGTGGTCCAGGCTCGCCGAGTTCAGCCCGGGCACGGGGGCGTGCCGGGTGAACACCGAGCCGAGCAGGGTGAGGTCGCTGGCGTAGGTCAGCATGCAGGCGTGCAGCTGCGGGTCGTCGGGCAGGGCGCCGGCGGCGCGCATCCAGACGCGGATCGGCTCGTCGGTCGGCTCGGTGCGCTCCTGCGACCAGGTGGGCACCCCGACGAAGCGCATGTCGATCGGGTGCTGCGCGGTGTACCAGGAGCTCAGCCTGCCCTCGCGGCGCAACTGCTCCAGCGACGGCAGGCTCTCCGGGTCGGGGACGCCCTCGGGCGCGGGCTCGGTGTGCTCCAGTCCCTCCTGCTCCTCCTGGAACGACGCGGACAGCGAGAAGATCGCCTCGCCGCGCTGCACCGCGAGCACCCGGCGGGTGGTGAACGAGCGGCCGTCGCGCACCGGCTCGGTGGTGTAGATGATCGGCACGCTCGGGTCGCCCGCGCGGATGAAGTACGCGTGCAGCGAGTGCACGACGCGGTCGGCGGCCACCGTGCGGGCGGCCGCGACCAGCGCCTGGCCGGCCACCTGCCCGCCGAACACCCGGGTCGGGCTGTTCGGCGGGCTGAACCCGCGGAACAGGTTCACGTCGAGCTGCTCCAGGTCGAGCAGCTCGATGAGCGCATCCAGTTCCGGCTGGGGCGACTCGGCGCCGGGCACGGGGCTCGTGGTGGGGGAACCTGTCACCCGGTCATCCTGTCAGGCTCCGGGCGGCGGACCGCGCGGGCGTCAGCCCAGGTCGTCCTCGCCGAGGCGGTGCACCCGGATGAGGTTGGTGGAGCCCGCGGTGCCGGGCGGCGAGCCCGCCACGATGACGACGAGGTCGCCCCGGTTGAAGCGCTCGATCGACAGCATCGAGTGGTCGACCTGGCGGACCATGGCGTCGGTGCTGTCGACGTAGTCGACCAGGAACGTCTCCACGCCCCAGGTGAGCGCGAGCTGGCTGCGCACGTCGGGCACGGGGGTGAAGGCCAGCAGCGGCAGCCGGGTGTGCAGCCGGGCGAGGCGGCGCGCGGTGTCGCCGGACTGGGTGAACGTGACGATCGCCCGGGCCGAGAGCCGCTCGCCGATGTCGCGGGCGGCGTAGGACAGCACCCCGCGCTTGGTGCGCGGCACGTGGTTGAGCGGCGGCACGTTGACCGGTCCGGCCTCGACGGCCTCCACGATCTGCGCCATCGTCCGCACGGTCTTGATCGGGTAGCGGCCGACGCCGGTCTCCCCGGAGAGCATGACCGCGTCGGCGCCGTCGAGCACGGCGTTGGCGACGTCGGAGGCCTCGGCCCGGGTCGGCCGCGAGTTGGTGATCATCGACTCGAGCATCTGGGTGGCCACGATGACCGGCTTGGCGTTCTCGCGGGCGATCTGGATGGCCCGCTTCTGCACCAGCGGCACGTGCTCCAGCGGCAGTTCGACGCCGAGGTCGCCGCGGGCGACCATGACGCCGTCGAAGGCGAGCACGATGGCCTCGAGGTTGTCGACGGCCTCCGGCTTCTCCAGCTTGGCGATCACCGGCAGCCGGGCGCCCTTGCCGTCCATGATCTTGTGGACGAGGTCGATGTCGGCCGGGCTGCGCACGAACGACAGGGCGATCGTGTCGACGCGCAGGTCGAGCGCGAACTCCAGGTCGGCGATGTCCTTCTCGCTCAGCGCCGGCACCGAGACGTTCATGCCGGGCAGCGAGAGGCCCTTGTTGTCGCTGACCGGGCCGCCCTCGGTGACCCGGCAGATGACGTCGAGGCCGTCGACGCCGATGACCCGCAGCCCGACCTTGCCGTCGTCGACGAGGAGACGGTCGTCGGGGCGGGCGTCGTCGGCGAGGCCGGAGTAGGTGGTGGAGACCCGGTCGTGGGTGCCGGCCACGTCCTCGACGGTGATCCGCACCTCCTCGCCGGTGCGCCACTCGACCGGCCCGGTGGCGAAACGCCCGAGGCGGATCTTGGGTCCCTGCAGGTCGGCCAGGATGCCGACGGCACGGCCCTCGGCGTCGGCCGTGGTGCGGACCATCTCGTAGACGCGCTTGTGGTCGTCGCGGTTGCCGTGGCTGAAGTTCAGCCGCGCGACGTCCATGCCGGCCTGCACGAGCTCCTTGATGCGGTCCGGGCTGGCGGTCGCCGGGCCGATGGTGCAGACGATTTTTGTGCGACGGCTCACGTTCGGGAGTCTAGCGCGCGTACTGGAACGATCAGGAAGCAGATCCTTAAGGGCTCCACAAAACCCGGTGGACGGCACCGCTGATCGGGCGACCGGTCGATGGGCGTACGACGACCCGGCGTATGGATCGTCCGAACAGATCACCCGATGGGGCGATCGGAGGAGTCAGCGACGCGGCTGCTCGGATGGTCCGACGTGGTCACCCAGCCACTCGACCAGCGGCGTCACGGCGCGCCACGCCGCGATCACGCGATCGCGCGCTCCCGGCTCGTGCAGCGCGTCGTCGGGCTCCCAGCCGCGCCGGCCGTAGAGCCCCTTGTGCCGCAGCAGGTCGATGCGGGGGTGCTCGGGGTCGACGCCGCGCGGACGGGTGCGCAGGGTCTCCCCGGCGATCTCGATCCCGTCGGCGCGCAGCGCGTCGAGGCGCTTGACCAGGTCCTCGCCGCGGCGGTCGTCGGCGACCGCGGTGCGGAAGCGGGCCACCTGGTCGGAGGCCATCGCGTAGTAGCCGCCGGCGGCCATCAGCCCGTCCGGGCCGACCTGCACGTAGAACGGGCCGGCGGTGGCGCCGCAGTGGTCCTTGTACGGGGTCTTGTCCTTGGCGAAGCGCAGGTCGCGGTACGGCCGGAAGATCTTCCCGGAGCCGAACTCGGCCTCCAGGTCGTCCAGCAGGGCCCGCATCGGCGCCCGCACGTGCTCCTCGTAGACGGCCCGGCGGTCGGTCCAGTAGGCCTTCGAGTTGTCCGCGGCCAGGCCGTCGTAGAACTCGACGGCGTCCTCGCCGAAGCCGGTGAACCTCACCCCTCGCGCTCCCGCTTGTCGCCCGGGGCGTCCTCGGCGGTCTCGGTGGCGGCGGGCTCCGCGGTCGACTCAGCGGACGACTCGGCCGCGTCGGCGGGCTCCGCGGCGCTCGCCCCGTCGGCGGCGGGCTCGTCGGTGCGGGTGGCGACCTCGGTCGTCGGCTCGGCGACCGCGACACCGCCCCCGGACCCGGTCGTGCGCGCGGTGCCGCCCTTGCGCAGGCTCGGCGCGGCGTCGGTCGGCTCGTCCGGGGTCGCCTCCTCGGCGAATTCCAGCACCTCGCGGGGCCTGCGGACCAGCGCCACGTAGAGCACGGCGCCGACGAACACGACGGCGGACACCACGACGTTGATGCGGATGTCGCCGAAGACCCGGGTGGCCTCGTCGGTGCGCATCTGCTCGATGAAGAACCGCCCGGCGGTGTAGCCGGCGACGTAGATCGCGAACGCCCGGCCGTGCCCGAGCCGGAACCGGCGGTCGGCCCACACCACGATCGCCGCGACGAGCAGGTTGAGCAGCAGCTCGTACAGGAACGTGGGGTGCACGACCTCGATGGGGGTGTGGTCGAGCGCGACGCCGCCGAGCGGGTCGGGGGCGCCGGTGGCCGGGTCGACCCGGCGGTAGATCTCCAGGCCCCACGGCACGTCGGTCGGGGCGCCGTAGAGCTCCTGGTTGAAGTAGTTGCCCAGCCGCCCGACGGCCTGCGCGACGACGATGCCGGGGGCGACGGCGTCGGCGAAGAACGGCAGCGGGACGCCGCGGCGCCGGCAGCCGATCCAGGCCCCGACCGCGCCCAGCGCGATGGCGCCCCAGATGCCCAGGCCGCCTTCCCAGATCTTGAGCGCGGCCACCGGGTCGCCGTTCGGGCCGAAGTACTTCGGCCAGTCGGTGGCCACGTGGTAGAGCCGGCCGCCGACCAGCCCGAACGGCACCGCGTACACCGCGACGTCGGTGACCGTGCCGGCCGGTCCGCCGCGCGCGACCAACCGCCGCTCGCCCCAGACCACCGCGATCACGATCCCGGCGATGATGCACAGCGCGTACGCCCTGATGGGGACCGGGCCGATGTACCAGACGCCGCGGTCCGGACTCGGCAGGTACGCCAGGACGGTGCTGGCGGCCAGTGCTGTGCTCACCGGGCCACGGTATCGCGGGGCTCAGGCCCCGACGGTGGCGCCGCCCCTCGCCCCGGCGGCCAGCTCGGCCGCCAGGTCGCGCACACCCCGCGCGCCGGCCCGCTCCGCCGCCGTCACGAACGCCGACCCGACGATGACGCCGTCGGCGAACGAGGCCACCTCGGCGGCCTGTGCGGCCGACCGCACGCCCAGACCGACACCGATCGCGAGCGCGGTGTGCCGGCGGCAGCGCTCGACCAGCTCCGGCGCCGCGGAGGCGACCGCGTCGCGGGCGCCGGTGACCCCCATGGTGGAGGTGGCGTAGAGGAACCCGCGGCTCGCCCGCGCGGTGGACTCGATCCGCTCCTCCGACGACGAGGGCGCGACCAGGAACGTCCGGTCGAGGCCGTGCGCGTCGGAGGCGGCCAGCCACTCGTCGGCCTCGTCCGGGATGAGGTCGGGGGTGATCAGGCCGAGACCGCCGGCGGAGGCGAAGTCGCGGGCGAAGGCGTCGACGCCGTAGCGCAGCACCGGGTTGTAGTAGGTCATCACCATGGCCCGACCCCCGGCCGCGGCGACCCGCTCGACCACGGTGAACACGTCGCGCAGCCGGAAGCCGGCGCGCAGCGCGGTGTCGGCAGCGGCCTGGATCGTCGGGCCGTCCATGACCGGGTCGGAGTACGGGACGCCGATCTCCAGCAGGTCGCAGCCGCCCTCGACCATCGCCGAGAGCAGCTCGACCGAGCCGTCGACGCTCGGGTAGCCGGCGGGCAGGTAGCCGACCAGGGCGGCGCGGCCCTCCGCCCGGGTTCCGGCGAAGAGATCCTCGACGGCGCTCACCGCTGCACCGCCCCGGTGTCGGCGCCGGCCGGCGACGGCTCGTCCTGCGTCGGTCCGCGGGAGAGGTCGGACTCGGCGATCGCCGTGCCGCTGGCCTCCGCCGCGCTCTCCCCCTCGATCATCCCGAACCAGCGGGCCGCGGTGTCGACGTCCTTGTCGCCGCGCCCGGACAGGTTCACCAGGATGACCGCGTCGGGCCCCAGCTCGCGGCCCAGCCGCAGCGCGCCGGCGATCGCGTGCGCCGACTCGATCGCCGGGATGATCCCCTCGGTGCGGCAGAGCAGCGCGAACGCCTCCATCGCCTCGGCGTCGGTGACCGGCGTGTACTCGGCCCGGCCCAGGTCCTTGAGCAGCGCGTGCTCGGGTCCGACGCCCGGGTAGTCGAGCCCGGCGGAGATCGAGTGCGACTCGGCGGTCTGGCCGTCCTCGTCCTGCAGGAGGTAGGACATGGCGCCGTGCAGGGCGCCGGGCGAGCCCTCCGACAGGGTGGCGCCGTGGCGGCCGGTCTCGACGCCGTCGCCGCCGGGCTCGAAGCCGACCAGCCGCACACCCGGGTCGTCGATGAAGGCGTGGAAGATGCCGATGGCGTTGGAGCCGCCGCCGACGCAGGCCGCGACCGCGTCGGGCAGCCGGCCGACGCGCTCGAGCACCTGGGCGCGGGCCTCCATCCCGATGACGCGGTGGAAGTCGCGGACCATGGCCGGGAACGGGTGCGGCCCGGCGACCGTGCCGAGCAGGTAGTGCGTCTCGTCGACGTTGGTGACCCAGTCGCGCAGGGCCTCGTTGATGGCGTCCTTGAGGGTGCGCGAGCCGGTCTTGACCGGGATGACGGTGGCCCCGAGCAGCCGCATGCGGGCCACGTTGAGGGCCTGCCGCTCGGTGTCGACCTCACCCATGTAGACCACGCACTCCAGGCCGAGCAGCGCGCACGCCGTCGCCGTGGCCACGCCGTGCTGGCCGGCGCCGGTCTCGGCGATGACCCGCTTCTTGCCCATGCGCTTGGTGAGCAGCGCCTGGCCCAGCACATTGTTGATCTTGTGCGAGCCGGTGTGGTTGAGGTCCTCGCGCTTGAGCAGGATGCGCGCGCCACCGGCGTGCTCGCCGAGCTTCGGCACGTCGGTCAGCGGGGACGGGCGACCGGTGTAGTCGCGCTGGAGCCGGTCGAGCTCGTCGAGGAAGTCCGGGTCGGCGCGCGCCTTCTGGTAGAAGACCGACAGCTCGTCCAGGGCCGCGATCAGGGCCTCCGGGACGAACCGGCCCCCGTAGCGGCCGAAGTGGCCGCGCTCGTCGGGGTCGTGCTCGGAGGGGTGCGCGACACCGTCGCTCGCCTTGACGTCCACAAGTCCATCCTGGGTAGTGCGCGTGCGGGTCGCCATCGGATTCGGCGGCCGCGGGTTCTGCTCGTGCTAGCGGACGGCCCGCGAGCAGGACGGGTGGAAACCGGCCGCGACGAGGCTGCGCACCGCGGCCTTCGGGTCGCCGCTGGTGACCAGGCCCTCGCCGACCAGCACGGCGTCGGCGCCCCAGCCGGCGTAGGTGAGCAGGTCGCCCGGGCCGCGCACGCCCGACTCGGCCACCCGCAGCACGTCGGTGGGCAGGCCGGGCGCCATCCGCCCGAAGATGCTCCGGTCGACCTCGAGGGTGTGCAGGTTGCGGGCGTTGATCCCGATGAGCTTGGCGCCGGCCTCCAGGGCGCGGTCGCACTCCTCCTCGGTGTGCACCTCGATGAGCGCCGTCATCCCCAGCGACTCCACCCGGTCCAGCAGCGCCAGCAGCACGTTCTGCTCCAGGGCCGCCACGATCAGCAGCACCAGGTCGGCTCCGTAGGCCCGCGCCTCGTGGACCTGGTAGGGCGTGACCACGAAGTCCTTGCGCAGCACCGGGACGTCGACCGCGGCGCGCACGGCGGCCAGGTCGGCCAGCGAGCCGCCGAAGCGGCGCTGCTCGGTGAGCACGCTGATGACCCGGGCGCCGCCCTCGGCGTAGGTGGCCGCCAGCTGGGCCGGGTCGGCGATCGGCGCCAGGTCGCCCTTGGACGGACTGCGCCGCTTGACCTCCGCGATCACCCCGATGCCGGGGGCGCGCAGGGCCGCCATCACGTCCTTCGGCGGAGCCGCCGCGGCCGCGCGGCGCTTGATCTCCGCGAAGTCGACCTCCGCCTCGCGGACCGCGAGGTCCGCCCTGACACCGTCGACGATCGAGTCGAGGACGCTGCCCCTGCCGTTCTCCATGGCAGCCGGTCCCCCTTATCGGATTGGCCTGGGCCGCAGCAATGCTAGACGTCCACCGACGTCAGGAATCGTCCACCCTGCCCGACCCCGCCGCGGGGCCGCCCCCGACGGTGGGGTCGCGGCCCTCGTCGAGGTCGTCCCAGGCGCGCCGATCGGGATCGCCCGCCGAGCCCGGGCGCCGTCCGGTGGCGTACCGCGCGCCGAAGCGCGGCAGCCGCGGCTCGCGCAGCAGCACGAAGGTCCCCACCGCCACCAGCACCGCGGCGCCGGCCAGGGCCAGCGCGGGCGCCGCGGTGAGCGCCACCGGCAGCCCGGCCAGGGCCGCGACCGGCGCACCGCTCGGCTGGTCCGCCCCGCCGGCCGCCGCCACCGGATCGACGAACACCGGCACCACCTCCCACGCGACGACGGCGGCCACCGCGACCAGCACGATGCCGAGGAACCGGCGCAGGAGCCCCGACATCGCCACCGCGCCGGCGACGCCGCTCAGCGCCAGCAGCGCCATCCCGGTGAGCGACGGGGCCAGCGCGGCCCCGGACAGCGGCACCGGCGCCCGGCCGGGCGGGGTGACCTCCGCCCAGGTCAGCGCCGTGGAGCCGGCCAGGGCCGCCGCGGCCAGCGCCAGCGCCGCGCACACCGCGACCAGTGCCCGGGGCGAGCGCGGCGGGTTCACGCCGGCCTGTAGCTCTCCGAGAGGTGGCCGCCGGAGGTGTTGGTGGGGATCGCGCCGCCCGGGCCGACGCCCTTCTCGACCAGGAACTTGCCGGCGTCGCCGATCTCG
>NZ_JAHDTH010000054.1 GCF_018531445.1 Pseudonocardia lacus | reverse complement strand
GGGTGGCGGCGAGCACCGCCCGGTGGTAGCCGACGGCCGCGCCCGCGCTGGTCGCGGTGGCCACGAGCAGCACCGCGTCGGGGACCACGCCGACGGTCTCGACGTCGCCGAGCACCACCCGGATCGCGACGACCTGGACGAGCGCGGTGGGCACCGCGGCGGCGAGGCCCCAGCGCCAGCCCCGGTGGGCGGCGACCGTGTAGCAGCCGACCAGCGGGGCCAGCACGACCAGCTGGCCGGGCAGGCCGGCGGCGAACCAGCCGAGGGTGACGGCGTTGAGCAGGGCGAGCGCCGCGACCGGGTGGCTGCGGCGCACCGCGAGCCCCCCGATGACCGCAGCGGCCAGGGCGAACGCGGCGGCATCGGGGAAGCGCGGGATCGCCGGCGCACGCGGGTCGAGCCCGGCGAAGGCGACGACGAGCACCGCCGCCGCCACGCAGGCGCCCAGACCCGCGTCGACCAGGACCGGTGGCAGCGGACCGCGGCGCGCACGCATCATGTGGACCGTCCCGTCGCCCTCGCCGCGGAGCACGGTCCCATGGTGCGCGCCAGGCACCGGGCGCGCATCCACCCACGGCCGTACTCCCCCGGTCGCATGCGCGTGCCGCCGGTGGCGGTCCGTACGCCGTGGGTGCCAGGACCGAGACGCATCCGCTGCTCGATGCGCCGCCCCGGCGCCGTGAGGAGCATCGGTCGGGTCCGGTGCGAACGCCACCGGCGCCGTCCGACCGGAGGGATCCGCCATGTCCGCTTCGCTGCTCGCCGCGACCGACGCCGTGCACCACTGGGCCGCCGCCGGCGGCTACACCCTCGGGACCGGGCGGACCGTGCCCTCCGTGGCCGCCGTGGTCGGGCTGATCAGCGCGGTCGGCGGCTGGCTGGCGCTGGCCCGGCCCGGCCGCGTCGGGAACCGGCGGCGCGTCGCCGGCGCGGCCGTGGTGGCGGGCCTGCTCGGCGCCGCCGTCGGCGGGGTGCACGCGGCCACCGCCGCGGGCGGCCTGGGCACCGGCAACGGGTTGGCCGGGGCCGTCATCGCCGTGGTGGTGGGGTTGGTCGGGGTGGTGCTCGGCGGGCTGGCGCTGGCCCGGTCGCGCCGCCCGGTCCCGCCGTCGACGCGCGGGTCAGCCGGGTGAGTCCGCCACCCGCACCCGCCGGTGCGCGCCCTCGGACAGGAAGGCCGACACCTCCAGACCCTCCTCCGCGACGGCTTCGCGGTCGTCCGGGGAGAGGTGGTGCAGCGGGGTGACGGCCACGGTGCCCGCGTCGACGGTCCAGGTCGCGGCGACCCGGCCGTCGACGAGCACGACGCGCTCGCCGGCGACCGACAGGTTGCGGTGGGCGTCGTCGATGATCCGGCTGCGGTCGTCGTAGCCGAGGATCGCGTTGTCGAACGCCGGCAGGAACCGCACCGGCGCCGGGGTGTCGGGGTCGGGGCGGGGCGCGTCGGGCAGGTCGAGCAGCTCGCGGCCGCGCTCGTCGCGGAAGCAGACCAGCTCGTCCCGGACCGCGGCGACCGCGCGGGGCAGCCCGGCCAGCCCGCACCAGGCCCGCAGGTCGGCCGAGGCGGCGGGGCCGTAGGCGGCGAGGTAGCGCCGCACGAGCGCCTCCCCCACCGGATCGGCGCCGTCGGGGGCGGGCGGGTCGATCTCGCGGTCGAGCCACGCCGCCAGCCGGACGTAGCGCGCGCCCCCGGTCGCGCGCCACACCCCGCGGGGCGGCACCTGCACCACGGGGACCAGGGCACCGATCACCGCCTCGCCCAGCGGGCGCGCCCCGGCGTCGGGCCAGCGCTCGACGAGCGCGCGGCCGATCTCGGACATCGTGCGCGGTTCGCGGTCGGCCAGCAGGGCCTCGCCCGCCGCCGCGAGCTCGTCGGGGTCGACGCCGGCCAGCTCGCGGCGGTACACGCCGGTCACCCTCTGGCGCAGCATCGCGCCGTGGCGGGCCCGCCAGGCCAGCGCGTCCCGCGCGGTGACCAGGTGCATCGTGCGGCGCATGAGGTGGGTCCGCACCACCTCGCGCTCGACCAGCGGCTCGGACAGCGACGCCGGGTCGAACGCCGGCAACCGCGACCAGAGCCCGACGAACGGTTCCTGCGGCTCCTGGGCCTGCAGGCCGCACAGGTGCGCCACCGCGTCGACGGCCGGCAGTTCGGCCCGCGCGAGCAGCAGCTGCCTGGCCAGCGTCGCCCGGTTCAGCGCCCGCAACCCCATCCTCACGGTGGTCCCCCTCTGTCGTGGTGTGCCCAGGTTCTCGCGAGAAGCGGTCACATCCTGACCTGATCCGCGGACAAGATCAGGGGATGCCGCACACGTCCGCGCGCCTGCTGTCGCTGCTGTCGCTGCTGCAGGCGCGCCGCGACTGGCCGGGGCAGCTGCTGGCCGAGCGTCTCGACGTCAGCCCGCGCACGGTGCGCCGCGACGTCGACCGCCTGCGCGAGCTCGGCTACCCGGTCACGGCGATCAAGGGCCCGGACGGCGGGTACCGGCTCGACGCCGGCGCCGACCTGCCGCCGCTGCTGTTCGACGACGAGCAGGCCGTGGCGCTGGCCGTGGCGCTGCAGATCGCCGTCACGTCCGGGGCCGGGATCGAGGTGGCCGCGGCCCGGGCGCTGACCACGGTCCGCCAGGTCATGCCGGCGCGCCTGCGCCACCGCGTCGACGCGCTGCGGGTCACCCCCGTCGAGCGCGGCGGCGCGCCGCAGGTCGACAGCGCGGTCCTGGTCGCGCTCGGGGCCGCGGTGCGTGCCCGCGAGGTGCTGCGCTTCGACTACGGCCCGGCGGGTGGCGCGCCGGCGCGCCGGGCCGAGCCCCACCACCTCGTCACCCGGGGCGGGCGGTGGTACCTCGTCGCCTGGGACCTCGACCGCGCCGACTGGCGCACGTTCCGGGCCGACCGGATCACCCCGCGCACGCCCACCGGCCCCCGGTTCGCGCCGCGCGAGGTGCCCGGCGGCGACCTGGCCCGGTTCGTGGCCGGCCGGTTCCGCGGGTCCGGCTCTGACGGGTGGCCCTGCACCGGCGAGGTGGTCCTGGCCGCGCCGGCCGGGGCCGTGTCTCCGTTCGTCCACGACGGCGTCGTCGAACCCCTCGGCCCGGACCACTGCCGGCTGCTGCTCGGGTCGTGGTCGTGGGTCGGGCTGGCCGCCGCCCTGGGCCGGTTCGACGTCGACATCGAGGTCGTCGGCCCACCCGAGCTACGCCGGGCCTTCGCCCGACTCTCCCGCCGCTACGCCGACGCCGCCGGCGGCTGACCCCTACCCGTCGAGAACGAAGTTACCGTCGATTTGGACCGGTCCAAGCGACGGCAACTTCGGTCTAGACCGGGGGGGGAGGGGATAAGCCGTAC
>NZ_JAHDTH010000053.1 GCF_018531445.1 Pseudonocardia lacus | reverse complement strand
GGCGGCTCCCCCCGCCCCTCCTTCACCTTTTTCCCGGTTTTTTTGGACGGGCCCCCGCGACGACAACTTCGTTCTCGACGGGGGTGTCAGGGGATCAGCGGTCCAGCCAGGTGGTCGCGTAGAACATGTCGCGCGTCATGTAGCGCACCACGCCCTTCACCTCGGGCTTGGCCACCGTGGACAGGTAGCCGCGGCTGTAGTAGGCCAGCGGCAGCTCCTGGTTGGTGATCAGCTGCAGCTGCTTGTACAGCTCCGTGCGCTCGGCGTCGTCGATGCTGGCCGCCGCCTGGTCCAGCAGCGCGTCGACCTGCGGGTTGGAGTACTTGCCGTAGTTCTGGCTGCCGCCGGTGTGGAACACGTTCGACGTGGCCGGGTACGGCGCGTCGACCGGGCCGCCGACGTTGCCCGCCACCATGAAGTCGCCGCTCTGCACGACCTGCGAGGAGTACTGCGCCAGGTCGTAGAACTGCGGCTCGACGGTGATCCCCACCGCGGCCATCTGCGCCTGCAGGAACTCCGCGAACTGCACCCGGTTCGGCGCGTTCGTCGTCTTGTAGACCACGGTGGCGCTGCCGCCCTCGGCGACGTACTCCTGGACCAGCTGCTTGGCCTTCTCCGGGTCGAAGGTCGGCCAGGCGGCGGTGGCCTCCGGGGTGTTGTACGGGCTGTCGGCGCCGAAGTAGCCGTCGGCCGCCTCCATCTGGCCGCGGTACTGGGTGGCGGCCATCGCGTTGCGGTCGATCGCGCGGATCCACGCCTCGCGCATCCGGCGGTCGTTGAACGGCGCGATGTTGACGTTGAAGTGGCTCCACTCCGCGCCGCTGCCGGAGCCGTAGTAGACGCGCAGGTTCGGGTTCTCGGCGCCGCGCAGCAGCTCGGTGTGGTAGCCGCCGAAGATCAGGTCGACATCGCCGTTCTCGACCGAGGCGTAGCGGCTCTCGGTGTCGGGCAGCGGGCGGAACTCCAGCCCGTCCAGCCGGGGCAGCCCCTTGTCCTTCTGCCAGTAGTTCGGGTTCTTGGTCAGCGTCATTTTGGAGTCGCGCACCCAGTCCGACAGCACGAACGGGCCGGCGCCGACCGGGTTGGAGACGATCTGGTCGCCGTACTGCTGCAGCGCCGCCGGCGAAACGATCATGCCGAGGGCGCCGGTGGTGAAGCTCTGCGCGAACGCCACCGGGAACTGCCCGAACGGCTTCTTGAGGGAGAACTCGACGGTCAACGGGTCGACCGCGCGCATCGCCGCGATCGGCTCGGCGAAGCGGTGCCCCGGCGAGGACGTCTTGTCGATGTGGCGCTGCACGTTGACGATCACGGCGTTCGCGTCCAGCGGCGTGCCGTCGGAGAACTGCACTCCCTCGCGCAGGCCCATCGTCCAGGTCGTGCCGCCGTCGCTGGTCTCCATCGACTCGGCCAGGTACGGCTCGGCGATCCCGCCCGGGGCGAGCTTGAGCAGCGAGTCGTAGACCGCGGTCGCGGCCTGGTTGGTGTTCTGCACGGTCGGGTCGAAGCCGGCGGCCTCGCGGTCGGTGCCCATGATCAGCACCCCGCCGGTCTTCGGGGTGCCCTCGACGGCCGGGTCGCCGCCGTAGGGGTCGATGGTCCGGATGAGGCTCTCGCCGCCGCCCCCGGACCCACCGCCGCCGGCACCGTTGATACCCGGGGCGGCACCGCAGCCGGCCACGAGCAGGGCGGCCAGCCCCGCCGCCGCCAACGCGAACGGCCGCGACCGGTGCCGCCTCGGTGTCGTCAAAGCGCCCATGCCCGACTCCCTTGTCAGTGGACTGCGTGTCCCACGGGCTGCGTACCGCGTCCCGCGAGCCGTTCCGCGGGGCGCCACACACCCCCATCCGCGTGTCGACGCGTGGTCGATCTCACACGGCGGTGCGAGCGTATGGGGCGCGGCCGCGGCGGCGAACCTGGCCGATGACGGCCATCGGCCAGCCGCGCGACGTACGCCGACTACGCCGGATGTCGCGGTCACCCGTCCGTGTGCACCACAACCGCGATGTTGCCCCGGGTCCGGTGGCTCATCATGTGCGCGACCGCCCCCGCCACGTCGTCGAGCGGGTAGGTCCGCTCGACGATCACCTTGACCTCGCCGGAGGCGAGGAGCGCGGTGAGCGCGTCCAGGTTCTCGCGGGTCACGTCGCACTCGACGCTGCGCACGTCGGTCGGGCCCCGCTCCATCAGCTTCGCCCGGGCGACCCGGGTCAGGCCCCCGAACACGCCCTCGGCCCGGCCGATGCTGTTGGGGATGAACGTGCCGCCGGGGGCCAGCACCGCGGCCGTCGCGGTGGGCGGGTGGTTGAGCACGTTGTCCAGGACGACGTCGTAGCGCCGGGCGCCGCGCGTGTAGTCCTCGACCGTGTGGTCGATGACGTCGGCGGCTCCCAGCGAGCGGACCATCTCGACGTTGCCGGGGCCGCACACGCCCGTGACGTGCGCGCCGAGCCGCGCGGCGATCTGCACGGCGAACGTCCCGACCCCGCCGGACGCCCCGTTGACCAGCACCCGCCTGCCCGGCCCGACCCGTCCGACGTCGCGCATGGCGAGCAGCGCCGTGAGGCCCGACATGACCGACGCCCCGGCTTCGGTGGCGGAGAGCCCGGCCGGCCTGCGGACGAGCTGGCCGGCGGGCACCACGGCGAACTCGGCGAAGGTGCCCGTCCCGGCCGAGACGGACTTCGTCCACAGCGACCCGAACACCTCATCGCCCGGGCGCAGGTCGGCCACGCCGGGGCCGACCTCCGCCACGACGCCGGCGACGTCGCTGCCGCGCACCGGCACCTTCGGCCGGCGCAGCCCGGCCTGCAGGCGCAGGACGCGCGGCAGCCCGGCGACGGTCAGCCAGTCCGGGGTGTTCACGCCGGTGACCCGCACGCGGACCAGCACCTCGCCCGGGCCCGGGCGCGGGACGGGCACGTCGCGCGCTTCGAGGACCTGCTCGGGCGGGCCGTAGCGGTGCTGGACGACCGCCTTCATCGTCGCGGTGTCCGCGGAGTCGTTCCGTCGCTGCTCAGCGGGGGTTTTCGTCATGCCGTGAGCGTGCCGGCCGGGCGCTCGCGGCACATCGGTAGACAGGCTCGACCCGCGCCGGCCGTTGGTGCGACGGGGTCGTCGTACTTCCGGCCGGGTCAGCGCTTCACGCGGTCGGTCTCGTAGGCCCAGATCGCGATCTCGACGCGGTTGCGAGCGCCCAGCTTGGCCATCAGGCTCGCGATGTGCGACTTCACCGTGCTCAGGCTGATGTGCAGCTCCGCGGCGATCTCGCTGTTCGTGCGCCCGCGGGCCACCGTCGCCAGGATCTCCTCCTCGCGCTCGGTCAGCGCCGCGGCGGGCCGGTTCGGTGACGAGGCCGCCCCGGCCCCGGCGAACGCCTCCAGCAGCCGGGCGGTGATGTTGGGCGCGATGAGCGCGTCGCCCGCGGCGGCGGCGTGCACGGCCTGCGCGAGCAGCGCCGGCCCCGACTCCTTCAGCAGGAAGCCCCGCGCGCCCGCCCGCAGCGCCGCGTAGACGTACTCGTCGAGGTCGAACGTGGTGATGACGACGACGGCGACCGGGTCGGCGACGGCCGGCCCGGCCAGCAGCCGGGTGGCCTCGATGCCGTCGAGACCGGGCATGCGGATGTCGAGCAGGCACACGTCCGGGCGCAGCTCGCGGGCCAGTTCGACGGCGCGCCTGCCGTCGCCTGCCTCACCGACGACCGCGATCCCCGGCTGCGCGTCGAGGATCATGACCAGGCCGGTGCGCACGATCTCCTGGTCGTCGGCCACCAGCACCCGCACGTCGCTCACGTCGCTCACCTCAGGGCCCCGTTCCTCGGCAGCACGGCGGTGACGGTCCAGCCGCGTTCGCGGCCCGGGCCGGCCTCGCAGGTGCCGCCGAGCATGGCGGCGCGCTCGACCATCCCGGGGATGCCGAAGCCGCCCGCACCCGCGCCGGCGCGCACGACGTCGCCGTCGTCGCTGACGCGCAGCCGCACCGCGGTCCCGTCGGCGCTGAGGCTGACCAGCACGCGGGACGCCGAGCGGGCGTGGCGCACGGCGTTGGTCACCGACTCCTGGGCCAGCCGGTAGACCGCGGCCCCGACCGCGGGCGACACGTCCCCGACGTCATCGCTCACCTCCACCTCGACCGCCGGCCCGTCCCCGCCCGGCCGGGCCAGCTCCCGGACGTCGGTGATGCCCGGGGTCGGTCCCAGGTCCGCCGCGTGGCTGCCGCGCAGCGCGCGGACGATGGCCCGCATCTCGGCGAGCGTGCGCGCCGCTTCCGCCTCGATCAGGCGCAGCGCCTCCACCGCGGCCCCCGGCCGGGCGTCGGCCGTCGCGAGGCCGGCCTGGGCGCGGATCGCCATCGCCGAGACGTGGTGGGCGACGGTGTCGTGCAGGTCGCGCGCGATCCGCTCGCGTTCGAGCAGCTTGACCTGGTCGAGCTCGCGGGCCCGGGCGCCGGCCCGGAAGCGCAGCGCCAGGCCGAGCGCGAGGCTGGTGGTCAGCGCCGTGGCCCCGCCGACGGCGTCGGCGAGGCGGTCGGCCGTGAGCACCGCGACGACCAGCCCGGCCAGCAGCGCCGCCACCCCGAGCACCGCGTCGCGACCCGACCCCCACCGGAACAGCGCGTAGGGCACCAGCACCGTCGCCCCCAGCGCGTACAGCCCGGGCTGCTCCCCGCCCGTCAGCAGGGTGGCCGCGGCCGTCGTCGCGAAGGCGAACACGGCCACCGCCAGCGGCCGCGTCCGCCGCCACGGAAGGCTCGCCAGGATCGCGGCGGCGAGCGGCACCCACAGGCCGCGGACTGGCAGCTCCGGGCGCAGCGCGCCTTCCAGGACCACGACCGGGACCAGCACCCCGACCAGCGCCCAGTCGCGCCACATCGGCGGCGGGGCGCCGGGCGCGCGGGGCTCGCGCCACACGGAGCGGACCACGTCGCGCACCCGACGATCCTAGGAGCACCACGCGCGAGCACGCGAGCACGCTGCCGCCGAGTTGACCGCTGTCGCGGGCCCCTTCACGCTCTCCTCGCAGCGTCAGGTGAGTCCTCGCAGCGTCAGGTGAGTCCGGCCCTCGCCGGCCCCGCAGCGCCTACTCCACCCGGAATCTCGGTCACCTCGCAGACCCGACGGTGCCGTCGCAGCCCGCCGGCGAGCTGCGACGACCCGCCCAGGGCGGCGACGCCCACCCGGACCTGCGAGGAACCCCTCGCCCGGCTCCCCGTTCGGGCCCTGGTGGGCAGCCCGGGGGGCTTGGGGACAGTCTTCGCAGGGGCGGCGTGCTCTTCACAGCCTCCGCGGACGCTGTGAAGAGCACAGGGACTCTGCGAAGTGGGCCGACCGCTGTGCGCCGCCGCCCAATGCAGCACCTGCGGCGTCGTGTGGCCGGCTGAGGCCGGGTGTCACGCCTCGTCGAGCACCTCGCGCAGGCGCTTCGCGAACGCGTCCGGCTCGCCCTGCTGGCCGTACTCGCCGCCGAGGAAGCCGGCGTGGTCGCCGGGGAACTCGACGGGCTCGGTGCCCAGGGCCGCGGCGACGGCGTCCGCGCCGCGGGCCGCGACGGTCCGGCCCGAGGTGGCGCCGCGGGCCAGCAGGATGCGGGTGGAGGCCGACCTCAGGGCCTCCAGGTCGGGGCGGTAGCCGGTGCAGCGGCGCAGGTTCTGGCCCAGCAGGACGTCGTCGCGGCTGCCGTCGTCGGCGGTGGGCAGGCCGAACTGGGCGGGGTCGAGCGGCGGGAACGCGAAGTCCGCCGGCATCAGTCCGTCGTAGCTGACCAGGAAGATGAACTTGGCCATCGCCGGGCCGAGCCCGTCGCGCTGGTAGGTGGCGTACATGTCCTCGACGGCCGCGGTCATCGGCTCGCTGTCGGCCACCATCGTCAGCAGCGGCGGCTCGTGGGCGACGAGCGTGCGGACCTGCTCGGGGTGGCGGGCCACCCAGGCCAGCGCGTTGACCGCGCCGCCGCTGCTGGCCAGCACGTCCACCGGGCCGGCCCCGACGGCCTCGACCACGCGGCGCAGGTCGTCGGCGTGGTCGTCGGGGCCGATCTCGCCGTGGCCGTCGCTGCGGGTGCTGCGGGCGGTGCCCCGGGGGTCGTAGGTGATCACCGGGCGGTCGGGGAAGTGACCGGCGAGCGTGGCGAAGCCGGCGGCGTCCATCGGGGAGCCGATGAGCAGCAGCGGGACGCCCTCGCCGAAGGTGCCGCGCACGTCGTAGGTGATGGTGGCGCCGGGGGCGTCGAGCGTGTGGGTGGAAACGGTGGCGGTCATCCGCGGGCTCCTGGGTTCGGGAGGGACGTTCTGCGGGTTGGACCTCGCCCGCCACCCGGACTCATCGGTGTGCCGGGTCACACCGCCGCGGTGCCGATCAGCCCTTCCCGGGTGACGAGCGCGGCCAGCCGGTCCTCGTCGAGCCCGTCGGTGCCGTCCGGGCGCATCGGCAGCACCATGTGCCGGCTCTCGGCGCTCGTGTCGTGCACGACGATCCCGGTGCCCTCCGGCAGGTCCAGCCCGAACTCGGACAGCACCGCGCGCGGCTCCCGCACCACCCGCGACCGGTAGGCCTCGCTCTTGTACCAGGACGGCGAGGGCCCGAGCAGCGCGATCGGGTAGCAGGAGCACAGCGTGCAGACCAGCACGTTGTGGGTGTCGGGGGTGTTCGCCACGACCGTGAAGCGCTGCGGCTGCGGCCCCGTGCTCATCGACAGCCCGAGCTCCTCCAGCGCGGCGTTCGCGTCGGCCAGCAGGCGCTCCCGGTACGCCGGGTCGACCCAGGCGCGGGCCACCACCCGCGCCCCGTTCGCCGGCGACGCGCCGGCCAGCAGCCGGCCGATGATGCCGTCGAGCTCGTCGTCGCTGGTCAGACCGGCGCCGATGAGCCGCTCCTCCAGCCGACGCACCCGCACGGCCGTCTCCGAGCTCGAATGCTGACCGCTCATCGCTCTCCCTCGCTGCGCTCGGTCGGCGCTGCGCGGAGGCGCTGTGCCGATGATTCGCTCGCAAGCTCGCTCACCGCTCTCCCTCCAGGTAGGACTCCCACAGCTCCACCTGCACCCAGTGCCCGTCGGCCGCGCCCCACAGCGCCGCCGCCGGGAACCGGACGGTGTAGACCGGTTCGACCCGCGGGTCGGTGAACCCGCGGGCCCGGTCGTCGGCCAGCGGCCAGCTGCCCTGCACCTCGACCACCTCCCCCACCTGCCCGCGCGCGTAGCGGGGCACCCGCGTGTGGTGCGGCGGGTCCACCGGCAGGGCGCGGACGCGGTCGCCGACCGCGAAGCGCGGCTCAGCCATCGGCCTTCGCCGTCAGCGTCTCCACGGCGTGCAGCCAGCGCTCGTAGTACGACGCCGCCAGGTACTCCGCGGGCGGCATGCGCTCGATCGCGTCGCGGAACTGGTCGAGGTTGTAGGCGCCCCGGCGCAGCATCGCGACGTTGAGCGCGTAGACCCGCGCCTCCCAGTCGGCGTGGAAGGGCGGCTCGTCGGGCTCGACCGTGACCGGGCCGAACCCGGACTGCCCGCCGACATCGTTGACGCGCGCCATGGGGCGCAGCGTAGCCCCGCGACCGCCGCTCGTCAGGTGAGCGCGGAGACCTCCGCCCGGTGCACCAGGTGCTCCAGCAGGGTCACCAGCACCTCCTTGCTCGACTCCCGCGACCGCACGTCGCAGTGCATGATCGGCACCCGGGCGCCGATGTCGAGAGCGTCGCGCACCTGCTCCACCGGGTACCTCGGCGAGCCGTCGAAGCAGTTCACGGCGAGCACGAACGGGATGTCGCGGTGCTCGAAGAAGTCGACCGCGGGGAAGCACGAGTCGAGCCTGCGGGTGTCGGCCAGCACGACCGCGCCGAGCGCGCCGGCGGCCAGCTCGTCCCACATGAACCAGAACCGCTCCTGGCCGGGCGTGCCGAACAGGTACAGCACCAGCTCGGGGTTGACGGTGATGCGGCCGAAGTCCAGCGCCACCGTCGTCGTGGTCTTGCGGTCGACGCCGGTGATGTCGTCGATCCCGGCCCCGGCCTCGGTCAGCAGCTCCTCGGTGCGCAGCGGCGGGATCTCGCTGACCGCCCCGACCATCGTGGTCTTGCCGACGCCGAAGCCGCCCGCGACGATCAGCTTGAGCGCGGACTGGCCGAGGACCAGCCCGTCAGAGGTTGCGGACACCATCGAGCACCGCCTGCAGGACTACGCGATCGGTTTGCGGGGAGACGTCGCGCGGCGGGGAGCGGAACAGCAGCTCGCCGCGCTCGATGAGGTCGCTCAGCAGCACCTTGACCACCACCAGCGGCAGGTCGACGGTCGCCGACACCTCGGCGACCGACACGGGGTGCTGGCACGCCGCGAGGATGCGGGCGTACTCGGGCTCGCGGCCGGACTCACGGGGCGAGCCGATCGCGACCACCAGCGTGATCATGTCGAGGTCGTAGCGGCCCGGCCGCGTGCGCCCCCGGGTGAGGGCGAACGGGCGCACCAGCGGGCCGGCGTCCTCGTCGAACCACGAGTCCTCTGCCATCCGGGCTCACCCTCGGTCGGCGCCGAGGGCGGCGACGCGGGGTGCGGCGGACAGCGTGGGACCGACCCGCCTGACCAGCAGGCCCGTCTCGAACGCGATCGCGCCGAGGTCGGCCTCCGCGGTGGCGAGCACGGCGAGGCAGGCGCCCGGGCCCGCCGCGGTCACCAGCAGCACCGCGTCGTCCATCTCCACCACCGTCTGCTGCACGTTCCCGCCCTTGAACTGCGCGGACGCGCTGCGGGCCAGGCTGTGGAACGCGGAGGCGACCGCCGACATGTGCTCGGCGTCGCTGTCGACGACCGACGACGACGAGGCGATGAGCAGCCCGTCGGAGGACAGCACCACGATCCCGTTGACGCCGCCCACCCGGTTGCTCGTGTCGTCGAGCAACCAGGTGAGGTCCTGCCGGGGGGTGCGCGTTCCGGTCACGTGCGCCTTCCTTCCGTGCGGTCATCGGGGCCCGGGTCGTGGGCGCGGGCCTGCGCGGTGCCCCGGCGCAGCGCCGACATGCGGCTGCGCGCCGTCTCCGGGCTGTAGTTCGTGGGGGCGAACAGGGCGGGGTCGTCGTGCTCGGCCGTCGCGGCCCCCGACTCGGCCAAGCCGACGTGGGCCAGCAGCCGCGAGTCCATGTGCGCCTGGCGCCGCCGGCGCGGCAGCCGGGGCAGGCCGCCGTCCTCGGTGGGGGTGACCGTCTCGGGGACGAGCTCGCGGCTGTCGGGCACGCGGTCGGGCGACGGTCGCCGCACCGGCTTCGGGGGGAGCGCACCGGGGTCCTCGGCGGCCCACGCCGGCACGCGCACCCCGGTACCGGACGTCGGGGCGTCCTCGGTGCGGTGCGCGCCCGGGTCGGGCCCGTCGACCAGGTGCACCTGGGACGCCCGCGTGCGCCCCGTCGCCCCGACGCCGGTCAGCGCGGGGACCTCGGACCCGGCGGCGTCGCCGGCCAGGATGGCCGTCGGCACGAGCAGCCCGGCGCGGATCCCGCCGAACGCCGAGGAGCGCAAGGTGACCGTGACGTTGTGCCGCCGCGCCAGGCGCGCGACCACGAACAGCCCGATGCGGGAGTCGCGCGACAGCGTGAACAGGCCGAAGTCGGGCGGGTTGCGCAGCATGTCGTTGAGCTGCACGAGCTCGTCCTCGGCGATGCCCAGGCCCTGGTCCTCGACCTCGACGACGACCCCCCGGCCGACGATCGTGCCGTGCACCTCGATCGGCGCGCCGGGCGGGGAGAACGCGGTGGCGTTGTCGACCAGCTCGGCGATGAGGTGCACGAGGTCGCCGACGGCCGACCCGTCGACCATCACCTGCGGCAGGCCGCCGACCGTGACCCGCTGGTAGTGCTCGGACTCGCCGACCGCGGCGCGCACCAGCTCGCCCAGCGCGACCGGGTTGCGCCACTGCCGGCGGGGCTGCTCGCCACCGAGGATGATCAGGTTCTCGGCGTTGCGCCGCTCCCGGGTGGCCAGGTGGTCCAGCGAGAACAGCATCTCCAGCTGGTCGGGGTCGGGCTCGGCGCGCTCCAGCCGGTCGAGCACCTGCATCTGCTGGTGCAGGATCGCCTGGCTGCGCCGGGCGATGTTGAGGAACGCCGCGTTGAAGCCCTCCCGGGTGTGGGCCTCCTCGACGGCCGCCTCGACCGCGGTGCGTTGGGCCTTGTTGAACGCCGCGGCGACCTGGCCGATCTCGTCGTCGCCGTGGTCGAGGGTCGGGATGTCCTCGTCGAGGTCGAGCCGCTCGCCCTTGCGCAGCCGGGCCACGGTGTCGGGAAGCGACGTCTCGGCCAGCTCCAGGGTCTCCCGGCGCAGCGTGGTCAGCCTGCGCACCACCCTGGTGGTGACCGACAGCGCGATCAGGAACGCCGCGACCAGCGCGACGAGCGACACCACGGCGATGATCACGGTCGTGCGCACCACGCCCTGGGCCTGCTCGGCGTCGCCGACGGCCAGGGCGGTGCGGCGCTCGAAGCCGATCTCCATGAACTGCCGGGCCAGGCTGCGCGCCGCCGCCTCGGTCGCCACCAGGTCGGGCAGCGGGCCGGCCTCCTCGGCCTCCGCCGCGCCGGCGGCGAAGCCGCGGGCGATCACCGCGTCGGCCAGGTCGGACACCAGCTGCCACTCCGGTCCGGCCTGGATGGCCGCGATCCGCTCCCGCTCGGCCGGGGTGAGCCGGGGGATCAGCACCTGCAGCGCGCCGCGGTAGGCGCCGGTGTCGGTGACGAAGTCGTCGAACTCCTGGCGGGCCAGGTCGCCGGTCAGCAGACCGGCGATCAGCACCGAGTTGGCCTTGTCGATCCGGTCGGCGATCCCGTGCAGGTCGCCGGAGCGGTTCATCGAGTTGGAGCTGGCCGCGGACTGGGCGAGACCGGCCTGCACGTCGGTGCCGATGGAGATGACGTCGGTCAGCCGGCTGTAGGCCGTGGTGACCTCGGCGCGCGGGATCGACCTGGCGTCGACCTGGGAGCGCAGCGCGGGGAGCGCGTCGACCAGCCCGCCGAGGGTGCTCGGCGAGCGCAGCTCGGGCGGCAGCAGCTCGTAGATCCGCTGGGACGACTCGCGCAGCTCGGAGAAGTTGTCGTCGACGGCGGTGCGGGCCTCGTCCAGGATCGCCCGGTTGCCCGGCGTCGGCGCGGCCAGGAAGAGCAGGCTCGCGCCGCGCTCGACGATCAGGCTCGGGAAGAACTCGGCGCCGCCGGTCGCGCCGATCCGGCTGGCCTCGGCGACCTTCTCCTCGGTCACCGCGGTACTGATCAGGTTGACGCCGACCACGGCGCCGGCGACCAGCACGAGCGTCGACGGGATCATGACGCCGGCGAGCAGGCGCGTGCGAAGGGACGGCGCCCCGGTCCGGGGGCCCGGTCTGAACCGCATCAACACACCTTCCGGTCACGGCGGCGGCGTTCTGCGCACCGAGAGTGATAATGCGTGCACCGAATGAACGCGGACATACGCCAGGGGAGCGATGGCGCGGGACGGTATCACGGACCGAATAGCAACGGAATGCGCACAGCGAGCGTGCCGTGCGTCCGTTCGAGCGATGCCGTCGCGCTCGTACCGCCCTCCCCGGGACGCGCGCCCGCACCGGACGGCGACGGTCGACGGCCGCCCGTCGGACGTGCCGGCCACCGGGCGAGCCCGACCGGTTCCCGGACGCACGCCGAGCGGCGAACCGCATCGGGCGGATACCGACAGCAATGCACCGGCAGCCATTCCTCGGGCGATTTCGCACCGACCGCGGAGCTCGACCGGGAAAGCGATCGGGCTGCGGTCGACCGACGACGAGGATCAACGCGAAATGGTCGACCGGCGCCGGCCGCCCGGAGACAGAAGCATTGCTATGACAACTACCGGGCGCCCGGCCGACCAGCCGACCAGCGACGACCCCGGTCGGCGCGCCGGGACGCCGTCCCCATCTGCGGCACACGGAGCAACGCAGGGTCAACACCGCGAACTATCGGTGCACCCGTCCTCCGCGCTTTGCTGAGGGCGTTCGGAGCAGGAGCGCCGCACCCGGCGAAGGAATGCACGCGTTCAGCCCGCGTCGGCACGCACCGTGAGCAGGACGTTGCCGGTCTTCTGCTCGGTCTCGACGTACCGGGTGGCCGCCACGACCTCCTCCAGCGGGTAGCGGCGGTCGATGACCGGTCGGTAGCGCCCGGACTCCGCCAGCTGCCCGAGCATCTCCACGTCCGCCCGGGTGTAGCGCGGGATCGGCAGCAACACCCGCCGGCGCGACCACCGGGTCAGCACCGCCAGCAGCGGGTTCTGGGCCAGGAACCCCAGGTCGGTGGTCACGTACCGGCCGCCGGGGGCGACGGAGCGCCGGCACTTCCGGTACGAGTGCTTGCCGACGGCGTCCAGGACGACGTCGTAGGTCAGCCCGTTGCCGGTGAAGTCCTCGACCGTGTAGTCGATCACCTCGTCGGCCCCGATGCCGCGCACCGTGTCCACGTTGGGCGTGTTGCAGACCGCGGTGACGTGCGCGCCCAGGTGCTTGGCCAACTGCACGGCCGCCGTGCCGATCGCCCCGGAGGCGCCGTAGACCAGCACCCGCTGCCCCGCCCCCACCCGGCCCCAGCGCAGGCAGGTCAGCGCGAGGATGGCGCCGTCGGCGATGGCCGCGGCCACGTCGAGGTCGACGCCCTCCGGCACGTGCGCGATCGGCGCGTCCTGCCGGACGCACACGTACTCGGCGTGCGTGCCGAACCGCCCCGTGTTGACCCCGAAGACCCGCTCCCCCACCGCGAACCGGGTGACCGCGGGCCCGACGGCGACCACCTCGCCGGCGAACTCCGTGCCCAGGATCGGGCGGCGCGGGCGCACGATCCCGGTCATCGGCCGGACGAAGGCCGGCGTCGGCACCCGGAACGCGCAGTCGGTGCGATTGACCGTGGCCGTGCCCACCGCGACCAGCACCTCGTCGGCGGCCGGGTTCGGCCGCTCGACCTCCTCGACCCGCAGCACGTCCGGTGTCCCGTACCGGGTGTGCACGACTGCTCGCATGGCTCACATCCCCCTCTGCGCACGCCGCGGGCGCCGGATGGGCCCGCCCTCCTGCCAGGCCCGGCCCGCGCTGAACAGCTCGGCCGGCTTGCCCCCCGCCGCTCCCGGCCGGCTGCGCCGCCCCGTCGGGACCACCCAATCGTCGTCGGCGGCGACGCGCCGGCGGAAGTTGGCCGAGTCCAGGCGCACCCCCCACACCGCCTCGTAGACCGCGCGCAGCTCGGCCAGGGTGAAGGTCGCGCCGACGAAGGCCGTGGCCAGGCCGGTGACCTCCAGGTCGCGGCGGACCCGGGCGACCGCGTCGGCCAGGATCGCGCGGTGGTCGAACGCGAGCTCGACCCCGCCGCCCAGCGCGTCCTCGATCGGGACGAGCGCGGCCTCGGCGGCGTCGGTGCCGGCGACGGGTGCACCCACGTCGCGCAGCACCGCCAGGTAGGCGATCGTGACGACGTTCATCCGGGGGTCGCGGCCGGGGTCGCCGTAGGCGCCGAACTGGGTGAGCAGGCTCGCCGCGTCGACGCCGGTCTCCTCGGCCAGCTCGCGGCGGGCGGCCTCGTCCAGCGTCTCGTCGGGGCGCTTGAAGCCGCCCGGGACCGCCCAGTCGCCGGCGAACGGGGCCTGGCCGCGGCGCACCAGCAGCACGTGCAGCGCCCCGTCGACCATGGTCAGGATGACCACGTCGACGGTGACCGCGAAGGCGGGGTAGTCGGCCGGGTCGTAGCCCGCCGGCACGTCGCCGGGGGTTCTGGTCGACATGACCAGAACTGTAGCGACAGGTTCTGGTCACGTCGACCCTTACTCGGCGCAATCGCGTTGATCGCGCCGGCCCCGCTCCGTACGTTCTGCCCGGCGACCCGCCGGGCTCGACGGCCTGCTCGGGCGGGGTCCGCGTCGAGCACGCCTGACGGCCTCCTCGCAGAGTTTCCCTACCCGTCGCAGAGGCCCCGGCCCCTGCGACGGGTAGGCAGACTCTGCGACGTGGGCCCGCCCGGGCTCCGGGGGAGGACGACGATGTTGCTGCGCGTGCTCGGCTCCGCCGCCGGCGGCGGCTACCCGCAGTGGAACTGCGGCTGCCCCACCTGCCGCGCCGTCCGCGAGGGCACCCGCCCGGCCCGCCCCCGCACCCAGTCGTCGATCGCGGTGAGCGCGGACGGGCGGCGCTGGTTCCTCGTGAACGCCTCCCCCGACGTGCTCACCCAGATCGAGGCGACGCCCGCCCTGCACCCGCGCGACGACCGGTCGACGCCGCTGCGGGCGGTGCTGCTCACCGACGGCGAGCTCGACCACACCCTCGGGCTGCTCCTGCTGCGCGAGGGCCGCACCGTGCACGTCCACGCCACCGCGGCCGTGCACGAGGTGCTCCGCTCGGGCACCGGGCTCCTGGGCACCCTGCAGATGTACTGCCCCGTCGAGTGGCACGAGGTCGTCCCCGGCGTCGACGTCGACCTCGGCGACGGCCTGTCCTACCGGGCCTTCGACGTCCCGACGACCAAGCGCGACCGGTTCGGCACCGGGTCGGGCCCGGGGCGGGTGGTCGGCTACCGGTTCACCGACGGAGCCGGCGGCCGGTCCGCGGTGTACCTGCCCGGCGTGCAGGAACTGCTCCCGCAGGTCCTCGCGCAGCTCGACGGGTGCGCCTGCCTGCTCATCGACGGCACCTGCTGGGACGACGACGAGATGCTGCGGCTCGGGCTGGCCGCGAAGACGTCGCGGTCGATGGGGCACGTGCCGATCGCCGGCCCGGACGGCAGCCTGGCCCGGCTGGCCGCGCTGCCCCTCGAGCGGACGATCTACCTGCACGTCAACAACACCAACCCGATCCTGCTGGAGGACTCCCCGCAGCGGCGCGAGCTGGACGAGCGGGGGGTGGAGGTGGCCGTCGACGGGCTGGAGGTGCGGGTCTGAGGCGTCGGATGGATCCCGGCTCCCCGGGTACCCCGTCGGATGCCCGCCATCGTCCGCCCCGACCCGTTCCACTGGGTCCTCTACGCCTTCGGCGCCCGGCTGCCCGAACGGAACCGCGAGTGGGTGCTGCACGACGTCACCACCCGCACCTGGTTCCTGCGCCAGCTGGCGCGGGGGGTCGTGCAGATCGTGCCGGTCGCCGTCCTGCTCTACGTGCTGCTCGTCCCGGTGCTGGGCTTCGGCCCGCAGATCGCGGTGATGGCAATCATCGCCGGAGCCGCGATCGGGCTGTTCTACGCCGGCGCGTTCGCCTGGGGCTCCACGGCGCACCGGGCGATCAAGGCCGGCTACTCCGAGGCCACCGTCGAGGCGGCCAGGGCGGAGAACCGCCGGGAGCGGTTCGACCGGGGATGAGCGGCGGCATGGTGGCGCGCGTCACCGGGTACGCGCCGGCATGACGATCCCACCCGTCGATCCGCCGGTCCCACCGCCGCCGGTGCCGCCGACACCGCCGCCCGGCCCGGAGCCCGCGCCGCCGGTGCCCGGTCCCGACCCGGGACCCGTCCCGGGGCCCGACCCGGCGCCCCCGGTCCCGGCGCCCGAGCCCGGTCCGCCGGTGCCGCAGCCCCCGCCCGGACCCGTCGACCCGCGCTGACCGGCCCGCTCAGCCGGCCCGCCGGACGTCGTCGATCCAGCCGTCGATGCGCTCCCACCACTGGTAGAGCCACTCGACCTGCTCGTCCTCGGTGCGGGGCACCTCGTCGACCGGCACCCGCCACCAGCGCATCCGCACCGTCTGGTCGAGCGGCAGCGCCCACCACACGTCGGCGAGGGTGTAGAGCTGGTCGAGCCCGGAGTGCGCGACCCACACGACGTCGGCCTCGGGGGCCGCGGCCAGCGCCGCGGTCAGCCCGCCGGGGCGCGGGGCCAGCACGTTGCGCATGGCCTCGGAGCGGCGGGCCATGTCCTCCATGCCGCGCCTGCGCAGCCGCTCGATGGCCGCGAGCCTGCGCCGCTCGGTGAAGTTGCCGCCCTCGGGGAAGATCAGGAACGCGTCGTCGTGGTCGAGCGCGTTGGCCAGCTCGGCGATCCGGCGCTGCAGCACCGCTCCCCCGCCGCGGATGAACCGGTTGGGCAGCCGGTTGAGCACGACGTCCAGGGCCGGGTCCCACTGCAGCTTCTCGGCCAGCACGATCCTCGGCTCGCGCGCGTACCAGTTGACCAGCGCGTGGACCAGCATGAACGAGTCGCCCGGGCCGGCGTGGCGGCTGCAGACCACCAGCGGGCGGTTGAGGTACTCGTCGGGGTGCGGGCCCTCGATCTCGATCCGCAGCCGCAGCACCCGCACGGCCTCGCGGTACAGCACGCCCAGGTACCAGCCGACCAGCTGGTAGTGCCGGCGCTGGAAGAACGGCGTGCGCAGCGCCGCCCCGAACCCCGACAGCACCCAGTACCAGTACAGGACCACCAGCACGGTGCTCTCCAGCACCAGCGCGACCACCACGACCCACAGCACCCGCAGCGGCCGGAACTTGCCGGGCAGCAGCGGCGACACCGCGGCCGCCAGCACCAGCCAGCCCGGCAGCGTCACGAGCACGGCGACCGTCAGCAGCACGATGGCCGGGGCGAGCAGACCTCGCCGCGCCCACCGCGGTGGTGGCCTCACGCGCGGCTCCCGTCGTCGGCGTAGACGCCCAGGTACTTCGCCGACGCCTCGTAGGCGGCCGCGACCCGGTGGCCGGTGGCCCCGGTCGCCCGGTAGCGCAGGGCGGCGCGGCTGTCCCAGCGCGGGGTGCCGCCGCCGGTCGGCAGCACGTGCACCTCGACGCCGGGCGGCACGGCGGCCAGGTCGCGCGCGTAGCGGTGCCGGCGGGCGATCTCGAAGGCGACCATCGCCACCTCCCAGGGCCGCCGCGGCGGGCGCAGCGGCTGGTCGACCCGCCCCACCTGCAGCACGTAGACCCGCCGCGCCCCCAGCTCGACCGCCCGGCCCAGCGGGATGCTGTTGACCAGGCCGCCGTCCAGGTAGTGCTGCCCGGCGACCTCGGCGGGCGGCAGCAGGCCGGGCACCGCGGCGGACGCGATCACGGCGTCGGCCACCGGGCCGCTGTCGAACCAGTGTTCGGCGGCGTCCTCGATGCGGGCGGCGCAGCAGCTGAACGGCACCGGGAGGTCCTCGATGCGGCGCTCGCCGACGATCTCGGAGATCATCCGGCGCAGCGGCGCCGCCGAGTGCGCGGCCACCCCGCTGCGCGCGAAGTGCCGCAGCCGCGCGACGCTGCCGCCCGCGAACAGCTCCCGGGCGCCCGGCGAGCGCCAGACCCGCTCCAACCGGTCGGCCACCTCGTCGGCGGGCAGCGCGGCGAGCACGGCACCGTTCAGCGCCCCGACCGACGTGCCGAGCACCAGGTCGGGTCGGACGCCCGCCTCGACCAGCGCGCGCAGCATGCCGATCTGCACCGCGCCCAGCACGCCGCCCCCGCCCAGGACGAACGCCGTACCCCCGGTCCCCACCGCCCCATGCTGCCAGTCGGTGGCCCGGGACGCCGGGCGAGCGGGCCGGGGTCAGACGAGCGCGTGCAGCAGCCAGAACGCCACCGCGCCGACCAGGGCCGCCATCGGGATCGTCAGCACCCAGGCGACCACGATGTTCCCGGCCACCCCCCAGCGCACCGCCGAGAGCCGTTTGGTCGCCCCCACCCCGAGGATCGACGAGGTGATCGTCTGGGTGGTGGAGATCGGCGCGGCGAAGGCGAACGCCGTCGTGTAGAGCACCGCGGACGCCGTGGCCTCGGCGGCGAAGCCGCGCGGCGGGTCGAGGTCGATGATCCGCCGGCCGAGCGTGCGCATGATCCGCCAGCCGCCGGCGTAGGTGCCCAGCGACAGCGCCCCGGCCGACACCAGGATCACCCACAGCGGCACCTCGAAGCCCTGGTGGTAGCCGCCGACGACGAGCGCGAGGACGATCACGCCCATCGTCTTCTGCGCGTCCTGCAGGCCGTGCCCCAGCGCCATCGCCGCCGCGGTGACCGTCTGGGCGTGCCGGAAGCCGCGGGTCAGCCTGGTCGGCCGGCCCCGCCGGAAGATCCACAGCAGCGCCAGCATCACCAGCCCGGCCAGCACGAACCCGACGACCGGCGAGACGACCATCGGGATGACGACCTTCTCCAGCACCCCGGACCACTTCACCGTGCCCGCCGAGGCCAGCGCCGCCCCGACCAGGCCGCCGATCAGCGCGTGCGACGAGGAGGACGGCATCCCGAAGTACCAGGTGACGAGGTTCCACACGATGGCCCCGATCAGCGCGCTGAGCACGACGACCAGGCCGGAGATCCCGACCGGCGCCTCGATGATGCCGCTGCCCACGGTGCTGGCCACCGAGGTGCCCAGCAGCGCGCCGACCACGTTCATCACCGCGGCCATCAGCAGCGCGGCCCTCGGGGTGAGCGCCCGGGTGGACACCGAGGTGGCGATCGCGTTGGCGGCGTCGTGGAAGCCGTTGGTGTAGTCGAAGCCGAGCGCGACCACGATCACGACGATGATCGCCGCGAGCTCCACGGTCAGGCTTCCTTGACGGCGATGCTCTGCACGGTGTTGGCGACCGTCTCGAACGCGTCCGCGGCCTCCTCCAGGGTCTCCACCACCTCCTTGACCTTGAGCACGGTCAGCACGTCGGTGGGCGGCCCGCCGTCCGGCGGGGCGAGCAGCGCGCCGAGCAGGGAGCGGTAGATCCCGTCGCCCTCCTCCTCCAGCGAGTTGACCTCGATCCAGTAGCTCTCCAGGTCGGCGAGGTTCTCCAGCTTCGGCATCGCCTCGGTCGTGCACGCCGCGGACCGGCGCAGCACCTCGACCTGCTCGGCGATCCCGGTCGGCAGCTCCCCGAGCCGGTAGAGCACGATCCGGTCGGCGGCCTCCTCCATGGCGTCGATGACGTCGTCGAGCGCGGAGGCCAGCCGGTAGATGTCCTCGCGGTCGAACGGCGTCACGAAGGTCCGGTTGAGCAGGACCATGATCTCGTGGGTCAGCTCGTCGCCGCGGTGCTCGCAGTCGCTGACCGCAGCCGCGGACCCGGCCCGGTGCGCGGGCTCGGCCGCCACCAGCTTCGCGAGCTCGTCGGCCGCCGCGGCGATGTTCTCGGCGGCCCGGGTGAACAGCGGGTAGAAGCCGCGCTCGTGCGGGGTCAGGCGGAAGGCCATGGGACACGGTGTACCCGGTCCGCTGATGATCACACTGGGCGGGGGCCCCGCGCGATCACCCGGCCCCGGCGCTTCTGAACCGGTACCCCGCGACCACGAGTTGTCGACCACCCGACCGTGTTGCATGGTCGACGCCTGCGGACCGGGACTCGGCGGGGAGACGGTGATGGCGGAGGCGAGCGGCGGGGAGAACGGCGCGGACCGGCCACGGACGACGGCCACCGTCGACGACGGCTCGGGCAACGAGGTCGACCGGTCCGCCCTGCGCACCGCGGCATGGGGCGGGCTGATCGGCACCGCGCTGGAGCAGTACGACTTCGTCATCTACGGCACCGCCACCGCGATCGTGTTCAACGAGATCTTCTTCCCGGACGCCGACCCCGCGGTCGGCATCCTGGCCGGGTTCGCCACCTACGCCGTCGGCTTCCTGGCCCGGCCGCTGGGCGGGCTGTTCTTCTCCCGCTACGGCGACCGCCTCGGCCGCAAGTTCGTGCTCGTCGCGACGCTGTTCCTGATGGGCATCTCGACGTTCCTGATCGGCCTGCTGCCCGACTACCGCACCGTCGGGATGCTGGCCCCGGCGCTGCTGGTGGTGCTGCGGCTGCTGCAGGGCTTCGGGGCCGGCGCCGAGCAGGCCGGCGGCGTCGTGCTGCTCACCGAGATCGCCCCGCGCGACAAGCGCGGCCGCTACGCCTCGCTGGTGTTCGTCGGGGCGTCGGCGGGCACCGCGCTCGGCGCCGTCGTGTGGATCCTGGTGCAGCTGCTGCCCGACGACCAGCTGCTGTCGTGGGGCTGGCGGCTGGTGTTCTTCTCCAGCGCGTTCGTCACCGTCGCGGCGTACGTGCTGCGCCGCAAGCTGCGCGACGCGCCGGTGTTCGAGCAGGCCAAGCGCGAGCAGGCCGCCGAGCAGCGGGCCGAGGGCTCGCCCGTCCGCAGCGTGTTCACCACCGGCCGCCGGGCGTTCCTGCGCACGTTCGCGCTGAACATCGGGGGCAACACCCAGTCCTACGTCTTCCAGGTGTTCATCGGCAGCTACCTGATCCAGACCGTCGGCGTCGACCCCCGACTGGTGCCGCAGGCGCTGCTGGTCGGCGCGCTGTTCGGGTGCGCGTCGGCGTTCACGGCCGGGCTGCTCACCGACCGCTTCGGCCGCCGACCAGTGATCATCGCGGTGGCCGCGTTCCTGGTGGTGTTCCCGGCCCCCGCGTTCCTGCTGCTCGACACGGGCAACAGCGCGCTGGTCGTGCTGGTCATCGTGCTCGGCTTCGTGTTCGCCGCCTACGGCACGGTGGGCTCGCAGGCCGCCGCCTTCGCCGAGCTGTCCGGCTCGCGCCACCGCTACGCCGGCGTCGCGCTCGGCCGGGAGTTCTCCGCGGTGCTCGGCGGGGGCATCGCCCCGCTGCTGTCCGGCGCGCTGGTGCAGGTCTTCGCCGGGTGGCTCGGGGTGGTGCTCTACATGATGGCGATCATGATGGTCAGCCTGCTGACGGCCGTGCGGATGCCGGAGACGCGGGGCCGCGACCTGCTGATCGAAGCCGACGCCTGAGGCACGCCTCGCGGTGCCCGTGAGTCGGTTCACGGTGACGTCTGGATCGATTCTGACCACCCTGGAGGGAGTGCTCGACGCAGCGCTCCCCCGATCCGACGCACCGACGAGGTACCCCATGCCCTTCCCCCTGGACCCCGCGCGCCTCCTGCGCGCCGCCCGCGCCACCGGTCCGCCTGCGCACCGGCTGCGAGTCGCCGTCACCGTCCTGTTCGCGCTCGACGGCGCCGTCTTCGGCAGCTGGGCGGCCCGCATCCCGGACGTCGCCGCCCGCACCGGCGCCGACGCGACCGCGCTCGGCCTCGCGCTGCTGTGCGTCTCGCTCGGCGCCCTGGCCAGCATGCAGCTCACCGGGGCGCTGTGCGCGCGGTTGGGCGCCGGGTTGGTCGGCGCCGCGTCGGCGGTCCTGCTCGGCCTCACCGCGGCGCTGCCCGGGCTCAGCACCACCGTGCCCGAACTCGCCGTCGCGCTCGTCGTCTTCGGCGCGGCCACCGGCTGCGTCAACGTCGCCGCCAACAGCCTCGGCGTCGAGGTCGAACGGCGGGCCGCCCGCCCCGTGCTGGCCCCGATGCACGCCGCGTTCAGCCTCGGCGGACTGGCCGGGGCCGCCGTCGGTGGGCTGGTCGCGGGCACCGCACCGGCCCCGCACCTGATCGCGGTCGGCGCGGTCGGACTGCTCGTCGCGGCCGCCATCGCCCCCACCCTGCTGGCGGGCGACGCACCCCGCCGGCCCGCGTCCCAGCGGTCGGCCCCGGCCCGGGGCCCGCGGCCGCTGCTCGTCGCGCTCGGCCTGATCGCCGGCTGCACCGCCTTCGGCGAGGGCGCGTTCACCGACTGGGGCGCGCTGCACCTGCGCGACACGCTCGGCGCCTCCCCCGCCGCCGCGGCCGCCGGCTACGCCACGTTCTCCGCCGCGATGGCCGTGGGGCGGCTCACCGGCGGGCGCCTCGCCCGCGCGCTCGGCGACACCCAACTGCTGGCCGGCGGCTCGCTGGTGGCCGCGCTCGGCGTGGTCGCCGCGGTCGCGACGCCGTCGGTGCCGGTGGCGCTGGCCGGGTTCGCGCTGGTCGGGCTCGGCCTGGCCAACGTGTTCCCGCTGGCCGTCGCCCGGGCCGGGGCGCTGGGCGGCTCCGGCGGGGTGGCGCTGGCCTCCACCGTCGGCTACACCGGCCTGCTCGGCGGACCGCCCGTCATCGGGCTGCTCGCCGGTGGCGCCGGCATCGCGACCGCGCTGTCCACCGTCGCGGTGCTGTCCCTGGTCGGCGCCGGCATCGCACTGGCGATCGGCACCGGTCGCGCCGCCGACCTCACGCGGACCGCCGCGGCCCGCGTCGGCACGGCGGCCCGCCCCGTCGCCGCGCCGCCGACGCCGCTGCACGGGCGACTGCCCGACAGCCCCTACAGCCGCAGCTACCGCGACGTGCTCGGCGTCCTCAACGGCGCCCGCACGGCCACCGTGCCGGCCTGACGCTCGCACTGTGTCCGATCAGACGATCACTGTCGTTGACTGAGTGTTCAGTCAGGAGGACCGTCGAGATCGAGGACAGTCGGACGAAGGAGCGGACGAAGTGGCCGGACGTGTGCAGGGCAAGGTCGCGCTGATCACCGGGGCGGCGCGCGGGCAGGGCAGGGCGCACGCCGTGCGGCTGGCCCGGGAGGGCGCCGACGTCATCGCCGTGGACGTGGCCGCGCCGCTGCCCAGCGTCGCCTACGAGTCGGCGACCCCGGAGGAGCTCGCCGAGACCGCGGCCATGGTGGAGAAGCTCGACCGGCGGATCGTCACCGCCCGGGTCGACGTCCGCGATCTCGACGCGCTCCGGGCCGCCGTCGACGACGGCGTCGCCGAACTGGGCCGGCTCGACGTCGTGGTGGCCAACGCCGGGATCTGCGTGCCCCGGGCGTGGGACGAGGTGACCCCGCAGATCTTCGACGACACCATCAGCACCAACGTCACCGGCGTCTGGAACACCGTGATGGCCGGCGCGCCGCACCTGGTCGCCGCGGGCGGCGGGTCGGTGATCATCATCAGCTCGGCGGCCGGACTGAAGGTGCAGCCGTTCATGGTCCCCTACACGACCAGCAAGTGGGCCGTGCGCGGGATGAGCAAGGCGTTCGCCGCCGAGCTCGGTCAGCACCACGTCCGTGTCAACACCGTGCACCCGACGGGCGTCAACACCCCGATGGGCTCCGGCGACATGCAGGCCGTGCTGGGCGAGGCCATCGGGAGCTACCCGCGGCTGGCCCCGATGTTCACCAACCTGCTGCCGGTCGACATCACCGAGCCCGAGGACGTCGCCGACACGGTGCTGTTCCTGGCCTCCGACGAGTCCAGGTACATCACCGCGCACGAGATCGCTCCGGACGCCGGCGTCACCGAGTTCTGAACCCGCCCCCGACGTACGGGCAGGTATGTGTGCCCTTCCGGCTGGTCCGGTGGGCCGGGAAAGGAATTAGGGTCCACCCATGGCAAGCACCAGGGACTGGTTCGAGACGGTCGCCGAGGCCCAGCGCCGGGCCAAGCGACGGCTGCCCAAGGGCGTCTACCTCGCCCTCGTGGGCGGCGCCGAGGCCGGTACGACGATGGACGACAACACCGCCGCCTTCGCCGAGCTCGGCTTCCGCCCGCGGGTCGCCGACCTGCCGAAGGAGCGCGACGTCGCCACCACGGTCATGGGCCAGGACATCTCGTTCCCGGTGATCATCTCCCCGACCGGGGTGCAGGCCGTCGACCCCGACGGCGAGGTCGCCGTGGCCAGGGCGTCGGCGGCGGCCGGCACCGTGATGGGGCTGTCGTCGTTCGCCTCCAAGCCGGTGGAGGAGGTCGCCGAGGCCAACCCGAAGTTCTTCTTCCAGTCCTACTGGGTGGGCGACCGGGAGGCGATGCTGGCCCGCGCCGAGCGGGCCCGCAAGGCCGGCGCCAAGGGCCTGATCGTCACCCTGGACTGGGTGTTCGACTCCCGCCGCGACTGGGGCAGCCCGTTCATCCCGGAGAAGCTCGACCTCAAGGCGATGGCGAAGTACGCGCCCCAGGTCGCGGTCCGGCCCGGCTACCTGCTGCGCTGGCTCAAGCACGGCAAGCTGCCCGACCTGGGCGTGCCGAACCTGGTCACCGAGGGCCAGGACGTGCCGTCGTTCTTCGGCGCCTACGGCCAGTGGATGATGACCCCGCCGGTCACCTGGGACGACCTGCAGTGGCTGCGCGAGCAGTGGGGCGGCCCGTTCATGGTCAAGGGCATCACCCACCCCGACGACGCCCGGCGCGCCGTCGACATCGGCGCCACCGCGATCTCGGTGTCCAACCACGGCGGCAACAACCTCGACTCCACCCCGGCCAGCATCCGGCTGCTGCCCGACGTCGTCGACGCCGTCGGCGACCAGGTCGAGATCCTGCTCGACGGCGGCATCCGGCGCGGCTCGGACGTGGTCAAGGCGCTCGCGCTGGGCGCCCGCGCGGTGCTGATCGGGCGCGCCTACCTGTGGGGCATGGCGGCCAACGGCGAGAAGGGCGTCAACAACGTGCTGGCCATCCTGCGCAGCGGGGTCGAGGAGACGCTGTTCGGCCTGGCCAAGTCCTCGATCCACCAGCTCGGCCCGGACGACCTGGTCATCCCGGCCGACTTCACCCGGTCCTCGCCCAAGAGGTGAGGCCGGGACGGCGCGGGGGGCGATGACCGACGGGCGCGACGGCACCGGCCGGGAGCGCATCCTGGTCGCGGCCGAGGAGCTGTTCGCCGAGCACGGCTTCGACGGCACCTCGGCCGCCCGGTTGGCGCGCGCCGCCGCGGTGCCGCAGGGGCTGATCTTCTACCACTTCGGCACCAAGCAGAACCTCCTGCTGGTGCTGGTCCGGGAGCGCTCGGACACCGCACTGACCGGCCTGCTGCCCGACCCGCCCCCGACCGACCGGCGCGAGGCGGTGGCGGAGCTGTGGCGGCGGCTGCGCGACCAGCTCGGCACGCCCACCCGGCTGCACCGGATCGTCTTCCGCGAGCTGGACACGCACCCGGAGCTGCGCGAGCACGCCCTGCAGTTCGAGCGCGACACGATCGAGCGGGTCGCCGGCTACCTGGCCGCCGCCTGCGCGCACGACGGCCCGCCCGCGCCCGACCACCTCGCGGCGGCCCGGCTGCTCACCGTCGCCGCCTCGGTCGCCTCGATCACCCACGGCGACGGCGGCCACGGCCTCGACCCGGCCGTCGTCGCCGACCTCCTCACCCACGGCCTGCCCGGCCCGTCGAGAACGAACGTGTCGTGATCGTTCCGGCCTGTCGATCACGACAACGTCGTTCTCGACGGCACCCCCGGGTGGCGCGAAACATGAGGCGCATGACGATCCGCACGCACAGACCGGAGGAGAGTTCGTGAGATTCGCCCACATCGGGGCCCCCGGGGCCGAGATGCCCGCCGTCTCGACCGAGACCGGCGCCGAACCGACGTCCGGGGCCGCGTGATGGGCGCGCTGGACGGCCTGCGCGCCCTGGTCACCGGCGGCGCCTCCGGGATCGGCGCGGCCATCGCGTCGCTGTTCGCCGCGGAGGGGGCCGCCGTCGCGGTGCTCGACCGGGAGGCGCCCACCTCGCCGGGCACCGTCGCGGTGCGGGCCGACATCCGCGACGACGCCGCCGTGCTGGCCGCCGTCGAGCAGGCCGTTGCCGCGCTCGGCGGGCTCGACATCCTGGTCAACAACGCCGGCATCGGCGCCCAGGGCACCGTGGAGACCGCCACCGACGACGAGTGGACGCGCGTCCTGGACGTCAACGTCGTCGGCACGGCCCGGGTCAGCCGGGCCGCCTGGCCGCACCTGCGGGCGTCGGCGAACGCGGCGGTGGTCAACACGTCCTCCATCGCCGCCACCGCCGGCCTGCCGCAGCGCGCGGTCTACTCGGCGTCCAAGGGCGCCGTGCTCGCGCTGACCCGCGCCATGGCCGCCGACGGCATGCCCGACGGCGTCCGCGTCAACGCCGTCAACCCCGGCACCGCCGACACCCCCTGGGTCGGCCGGCTGCTCGACTCCGCCCCCGACCCGGCCGCCGAGCGCGCCGCCCTGGAGGCCCGCCAGCCGCACGGCCGGCTCGTCTCCGCCGACGAGGTCGCCCGCGCGGTGCTCTACCTGGCGTCCCCGCTGTCGGGCTCCACGACGGGCACCTCCCTCGCCGTGGACGGCGGTATGGAAGGCCTCCGCCTGCGCCCCCGCACCTGACCCGCTCCCGTCGAGAACGAAGTTGTCGTGATCGACAGGCCCGGTTGATCACGACAACTTCGTTCTCGACGGGGGGGGCGGCGCGCGTCCGCGGCGGGGGACGGTGGAGCCGCGGATCACCAGGCGGCCGGGCAGGAACTGGGTGCCGCTGCCGATGTCGACGCCGTCCAGCGCGGCGAAGACGCGTTGGGCGGCGAGCCGGCCCAACTGCTGGAGGTTGGCGTCGATGCTGGTCAGCTCGGGGCGGGCGTTGAGGGTGAGCACCTCCCAGTTGTCGAAGCCGATCACCGCGACGTCCTCGGGGACGGCGCGGCCGAGGTCGCGGGCGGTGTCCAGGACGCCGCGGGCGATCTGGTCGGAGCCGCAGAGGACGGCGTCGATGTCGGGGTGGCGGGTCAGCAGGACGGCGGCGGCGTCGCGGCCCCAGCGCTCCGACCACTCCGCGAACATGATCTCGCCGACCAGGTCGATGCCGGCGGCGGCGAGGCCCTCCCGGACGCCGATCGCGCGGTCCTGGGCGGCGGCGTAGGTGGGGTCGCCGGAGATGTGGGCGATGCGGGTGCGGCCGCCGGCGACCAGGTGCTCGACGGCGGTGCGCCCGGCGCCGACGTTGTCGGGGGTGAGGGAGAGGTCGGACGGGTCGTCGGAGGGCGCGTAGACGTAGACGACCGGGACCGGGATCGCGTGGCCGAGCGAGGCGCGGGGGTTGGTCTTCTCGCCCACCACGATCAGCCCGTCGACCCGGCGGCTGAGCAGGGCGCGCAGGTGGTGCTGCTCGCGGATGGCGTCGCCGCGGGCGTCGCACAGGAACACGTTGACCTGGCCGGCGCCGAAGGCGTCCTCGGCGCCCATCAGGATCGGGATGACGAACCGGCCGTCGAGGTCACTGGTGAGCAGGCCGACGGTGCCGGTTCGGCCGGCGAGCAGGCCGCGGGCCAGCGGGTTCGGGCTGAAGGCGAGCCGGTCGGCTGCGTCGATGACGCGCTGGCGGGTGGCCGGGGCGACCCGGTCGCGCCCGTTGAGCGCCTTGGACGCGGTGGCCACCGACACGCCGGCCAGGCGGGCGACCTCGGTGAGCGTCACCGGTCGGCCCGCGCGCGCCGGTTCCGTACCCGTCATCCGACCTCCTCGCCCTCGAACCCTAACAACGGTCGACCCCTTGACCGGCATCCCGGACGGGGCTACCTTTCCGAAAACCTTTTCGCCTTGCTCGACCACGGTACGACCTCCGTGTGAGCGCTCACAACACCTGCTTCCACCAGGACGAACAGTCGATCAACCGCACGCCGGCCGAACCCGGCTGCGAAAAGCGCGATAAGCACGAGGACAGCGTTTTCCCGGGCCGCCCACCGCGGCGGCACCGCTCAACGACGAGCTCGAGGAGACAGCATGAGAGGCGTTCGAGGGCGCTCGGCCCGCTCCCGCGCCGCGGCCGGCGCCGTCGCCGCGCTGCTGCTGGCGGTCAGCGCGTGCGGTGGCGGGGGCGCCGCGCCGGGCGGCGGAGAGGTGGCGCAGGTCGGGCCGGACGGCGTCGACGACGGCGCCACGCTCACCCTGTGGGCCCGCGACTCGCTGGAGACCCAGACCAACCTGCTGGTCGACGCCTACAACGCGACCCACCAGAACAAGATCGAGGTCACGATCGTCCCCAACGACGACTACGTGGCCAAGGTCGGCGCGGCGGCCGGCGCCGGCGGGCTGCCCGACCTGTTCGCCGCCGACATCGTCTACGTGCCCAACTGGGCCGAGCAGGGGCTCTTCCAGGACCTCACCGCCAACATCGACGGCCTGCCGTTCAAGGACACCCTCAACAAGGGGCACATGAGCGCGGGCACCCTCGACGGCAGCTCGTACGTGCTGCCGTTCGTGCTCGACCTGTCGATGCTGTTCTGGAACAAGACGCTGTTCGCCGAGGCCGGGCTCGACCCGGAGAAGGCGCCGGCCACGCTGGAGGAGTTCGCCGACGCGGCCAAGAAGATCCAGGCGCTGGGCAAGCCCGACACCTACGGCACCGCGACCGGCCTCAACTGCGGGGGCTGCCTGGTCTTCACCTGGTTCCCGTCGATGTGGGCCGCGGGCGAGCAGGTGATGAACCCGGAGGGCACCGAGTCCCTGCTGGCCTCGGACACCGCCACCGAGGTCTACGACACCTGGCGCGACCTGTGGGCCTCCGGCGCGGTGCTGCCGTCCTCGCAGGACGAGGCCGGTCCCACATGGACCGCCGGCTTCAACTCGGGCAAGGTCGGCCTGCAGCCCTACCCGGCCACGCTGCTGGCCTCGGTCCAGCAGACGGTCGACGTCGGCGTGGCCGGCATCCCCGGCCCGGGCGGCGGCGCGTCGACGTTCGTCGGCGGCGACGGGATCGGCGTGTCCAAGGACTCCACCAAGGCCGCCCAGGCGTGGAACTTCCTGGCCTGGCTGATGACCGAGGACGCCCAGGTCGAGGTGCTGGCCAAGAACAACGACGTGGTCTCCCGCTCGGACCTCGCGACCAACAGGTACGCCACGAGCGACCCGCGGCTGGTCACCATCAACGAGGTCGCCGCCGAGGGCGTCACCCCGGTCGCGCGCAACTTCCAGCAGGCCTTCAACGCCCCGACCGGGCCGTGGCTCACGCTGGTGCGCGAGGCGGTGCTGGGCCCGGGGACGGCGCTGGAGCAGAACAACGAGGAGATCACGGCGGTGCTCGGGCAGTGAGCCTGGACGTCCCCACGCGCCCGCCGTCGACGCCACCCGCGCCGCCGGCTGCGCCCCGCCGGCGCGGGCGGCGGGCGCTGAGCGGGTGGCTCTACGCGACGCCGACCGCGGTGTTCGTGGTGGCGCTGTTCGTCGCGCCGCTCGGGCTGGTGCTGGTGATGTCGGCGGCGCGCTGGCCGCTGCTCAGCGGGTTCCGGGGCTGGAACTTCCCCGACAACTACGCCAAGGCCGTCGACAACCGGTTCTTCCTCGACTCGGTCGTCTTCACCGTGAAGTACACGGTGCTGGCGACGGTGCTGCTGATCGGGCTGGGCCTGGGGCTGGCCCTGCTGGTGCAGGAGTCGACCCGGTGGAAGGGCCTGCTGCGCACGTCGATCCTGGTGCCCAGCGCGCTCGGACTGGCCTCGGCGTCGCTGCTGTTCTACGTGCTGTACTCGCCGCTGGCCGGGCCGCTGTCGCCGCTGATGGCCGAGCTGGGGGCGACGTTCCTGGGCACGCCGAACGCGGCGCTGTGGTCGACGCTGTTCCTGATCGTGTGGCGGTACGCGGGCTTCTACATGCTGCTGATGCTGGTCGGCCTGCAGGGCATCCCGGTGGAGGTCTACGAGGCGGCCCGGATGGACGGGGCGTCGCGCTGGCAGCTGTTCCGCCACGTCACGCTGCCGCTGCTGCGCCCCACGCTCGCGCTGACGACCGTGCTGTGCGTGACCGGGTCGCTGCTGGCGTTCGAGCAGTTCTACATCCTGACCAAGGGCGGGCCGGACAACAGCACGATCTCGGTGGTCCAGCTCGTCTACAGCGTCGCGTTCCAGGGCCAGAACGACCTCGGCGTCGCCGCCGCGCTGTCGGTGCTGGTGCTCGGGGCGCTGGTGCTGGTCAACGTCCTGCAGCTGCGGGCGTTCCGGCGACCGGAGGAGGGGACGTGACGGCGCCCGCGCGCGGGACGACGCTGGCCGGCATCGCGATCCGCACCCCGTACTGGGTGTTCACCGGGGCGATCGCGCTGGTGTTCCTGTTTCCGCTGCTGTGGACGGGCGTGGCCTCGGTGTCGCCGCAGCCGGGCACCAACCAGGTCGACGGCTGGGGTTTCGGCAACTACGAGACCCTGGCGGGCTACCAGGCCGGGATCGGCCGGTACCTGGCCAACTCGGCGTTCGTCTCGCTGCTCACCGTGGCGTTGACGCTGGCCGTCTCGCTGCTGGGCGGCTACGCGTTCGCCCGGTTCCGGTTCCCCGGCAAGGACCTGCTGTTCCTGGCCACGCTGGCCATCCTGATGGTCCCCTACGCCACCCTGCTGATCCCGCTCTACGTGCTGCTCAACCGGGTCGGCCTGGCGAACTCGCTGGTCGGCGTGGCCCTGGTGACCACCATGTTCCAGCTGCCGTTCTCGGTGTTCATGATGCGGGTCTCGTTCGAGTCGGTGCCCCGCGAGCTCGACGAGGCGGCGATGGTGGACGGCTGCTCGACGTTCACGACGCTGTGGCGGGTGCTGCTGCCCGCGGTGCGCCCGGGGATGATCACGGTCGGGCTGTTCGCGTTCCTCACCGCCTGGAACGACTTCATCGCCCCGCTGATCCTGATCAACGACTCGTCCCGGATCACCCTGCCGCTGGCCATCGCCAACCTGCGCAGCCAGGTGCAGGGGGTCGTCGACTACGGCGCCACCGAGGCCGGCGTGGTGATCCTCGCGCTGCCCTGCATCGTGCTGTTCCTGCTGCTCCAACGACACTACGTGCGCGGCTTCATGTCGGGCGCGTTCAAGGGATGAGGATGACCCTGCGACCGCTCGGCCTGGACGAGGTCACCATCACCGGCGGCTTCTGGGGCCACCGCCAGCACGTCAACGCCACGGCCACGCTCCCGCACATCGAGCACTGGCTGGAGCGGGAGGGCTGGCTGGGCAACTTCGACCTGGCCGCCGCCGGCCGGCTGCCCGATGGCAGGCGCGGGCGCGAGTTCTCCGACTCCGAGGTCTACAAGCTGCTGGAGGCGATGGCGTGGGAGATCGGCCGCGCCGGCGACCCCGCCCTGGACGCCCGCTTCCGCGCGATCGTCGCGCGGGTGGCCGCCGCCCAGGAGCCCGACGGCTACCTGGGCACCGTGTTCGGGCGGCCCGGCCAGCCGCCGCGCTGGACCGACCTGGAATGGGGCCACGAGCTGTACTGCCTGGGGCACCTGTTCCAGGCCGCCGCGGCCAGGGCCACGACCCGCCCCGACGCCGACGACGGCCTGCTCGGCGTGGCCCGGCGGGCCGCCGACCTGGTCTGCGAGCTGTTCGGGCCGGCCGGGCGCGACGCGGTCTGCGGGCACGCCGAGATCGAGCCGGCCCTGGTGGCGCTGGGCCGGGCCACCGGCGAGGGTCGCTACATCGACCAGGCCGCCCTGTTCGTCGAGCGCCGCGGGCGCGGGGCGCTGGCCGACATCGAGTTCGGCCGCGCCTACTACCAGGACGACGTGCCCGTCCGCGAGGCGACGGTGCTGCGCGGGCACGCCGTGCGCGCCGGCTACCTCTCGGCCGGGGCGGTCGACGTGGCCGTCGAGCGCGGTGACGACGAGCTGCTGGCCGCGCTGGCCCGGCAGTGGGACAACACGGTCGCCCGGCGCACCTACCTGACCGGCGGCCAGGGCTCGCACCACCAGGACGAGGCCTTCGGCCAGGACTGGGTCCTCCCGCCCGACCGCGCCTACTCCGAGACCTGCGCGGGCGTCGGCTCGATCATGTTCAGCTGGCGGCTGCTGCTGGCCACCGGCCGCCCGCAGCACGCCGACCTGGTCGAACGCACCCTGTTCAACGTCGTGGCGACCTCGCCGTCGGAGGCGGGCACGGCCTTCTTCTACACCAACACCCTGCACCAGCGGGTCCCCGGCACGGCCGCCCGCGGCGACGAGGTCTCGCCGCGGGCGTCGTCGTCGCTGCGGGCGCCGTGGTTCGCGGTGTCCTGCTGCCCGCCCAACGTCGCCCGCACGCTCGCCGGCCTGGCCCGCTACGTCGCCACGGCCGACGACGACGGCGTCCAGCTGCACCAGTACACCCCCGCGACGGTCCGCACGACCCTGCCCGACGGCCGCCCGATCGCGTTCGACGTGGAGACCGACTACCCGCGCGACGGCGTCGTCCGGGTGCACGTCCGCGGCGACAGCGCCGCCCCGTGGACGCTCACCCTGCGGGTCCCGGCGTGGGCGTCGGGCGCCCGGCTGCGGGTCCTGCCCGCCGCGGGGGAACCGGCGGAGCGGGACGTCGAGCCCGGCTCGGCGACCGTGCACCGCGCCTTCGCCGACGGCGACGTCGTCGAGCTGCACCTGCCGGTGGCGCCCCGCCTCACCGCCGCCGACCCGCGCATCGACGCCGTCCGCGGCTGCCTCGCCGTGGAACGCGGCCCCGAGGTGCTGTGCCTGGAGTCGGTCGACCTGGCCGCCGCCACCGACGGGCAGGTCGACGACGTGGCCGACGTCGGGATCGACCCGAGCGTCCCGCCGCGCGAGGTGGACGGGGCCGTCGTCGTGCGGTTGCGCGCGGCGGGGGCGAAGGACGCGGCGTGGCCCTACGGGGCGCCGCCGAGCCCGAACGGGGTCGGGGACGGGGTGGACGTGGCACTGGTCGCCTACCACGACTGGGCCGAGCGGGGGCCGTCGACGATGCGGGTGTGGATGCCGATCGCCGGGGAGTGAGGGCGGCCCAGGGTCCCCGCGCCGATCACCGCAGCGCGCCCGATACGCCCGATTCGTGTCGAGCAGCGCGTCCACACCGATCAACGGTGCGGGCGGCTGGATATCCTCCGGTGACGTCCGATCGCGCTCCCCTTTCCGCTCGGCCGCATCGGACACCACCGCCGTCCCGCTGAGGAGCCCCGATGCCCGTCGCCCGCGCCGTCGTCACCGGCGTCCAGTCCCTGGCCAGGAACAAGGTGGTCCGCGGTCTGGCCACCACGGCCGTCCCGGTCGTCATCGGGGCCGCGCGGGAGCGGCTGCCCGACGCCTACCGCGCCCGCAACCCGATCGTCGCGGTGACCGGGCTGGGCGGCAGCGGCAAGACGGTGCTGGTGCACCAGGCCTGCTCGCGCAAGCGCGACTACTCGCCGATCGAGTTCGAGTCGCCGACGGTGGAGAAGCAGGCCTGGCGGACCGGGCTGTCGGGGATGCGGTTCCGGATCGTCCCGGGCGGCGACGTCGCCGCCCGCCGCACCGGGTTCGAGCAGCTCTTCCACAGCGAGCCGGTCGACGGGGTCGTGCACGTCGTCGCCGACGGCCTGGCCACCGCCCGACCCGGCAGCACGCCGCAGGCCCTGGACACCTCGCTGAGCCTGGACGCCTACCGGGCCCTGCAGCGCGAGCGCGAGGTCGAGGACTTCCGCCGGACCGCCACCCACATCGCGTCGCTGGTCGGCGCGTCGCGCAAGCCGATCTGGCTGCTCATCGCGGTCACCAAGACCGACCTGCTGCACCCGCACGTCGCCAACGACGTGGTCGAGAACTACTACTCCCTCACCGGCCACTCGCCGTTCGCCGAGGCCCTGCGCGACCTGCGCCGCCAGGTCGGCGACGGTGGGTTGACGACCGCGGTGATGCCGGTCTACGCCATCGCGCAGGACTTCGAGTTCAACGGCCAGCGCCTGGCCACCCGCGGCACCGACAGCGACCGCGACGCCAAGCTGGACGCGTTCCGCCACCGCCTGCGCCACCTCACCGGCCAGATCTCCTGACCCACCCACCGTCGAGAACGAGGTTGTCGTCGATTGGACCGGTCCAAAATCACGACAACTTCGTTCTCGACGGTTGGGCGGGAGAGGATCAGCGGGTGACCGCCGCAGCCTGGCCGCCCCCGGTCGAGACCATCCTGCCCACCGACGCCGACGACGCCGCCCTGGTCGGACGGGTCTGGCGGCCGGACGTCGGCCCCGCCGTCGTCGCCGTCCGCCCCGACGGCCTGCACGATGTCACGGCCACCTTCCCGACCGTGCGCGACCTGGCCGAGACCGACGACCCCGCGACGCGGCTGCGCGAGGCGCCCGGTGAGCGGATCGCCGACCTGGCCGCCGTGCTCGCCGCCACCCCGCCCGAGCACCGCGACCCCGCCGTGGCGCACCTGCTCGCCCCGGTCGACCTGCAGGTCGTCAAGGCGGCCGGGGTCACGTTCGTGACCTCGATGCTGGAGCGGGTGATCGAGGAGCGGGTGCGCGGCGACGCCGGCGCGGCCGCGCAGGCCCGCGCGGAGATCCAGGACCTGGTCGGCGGCGACCTGCGGGCCCTGCGCCCCGGCTCCGAGCAGGCCGCCGCGCTGCGCGAGGTGCTGGTCGCCGAGGGGCGGTGGAGCCAGTACCTGGAGGTCGGCATCGGCCCGGACGCCGAGATCTTCACCAAGGCGCCGGTGCTGGCCGCCGTCGGCACCGCCACCGACGCCGGCGTGCACCCGTCGTCGACCTGGAACAACCCCGAGCCCGAGGTCGCGCTGCTGGTGTCGGCGGCCGGCCGGATCGTCGGGGCCACGCTGGGCAACGACGTCAACCTGCGCGACGTCGAGGGCCGCTCGGCGCTGCTGCTGCCCAAGGCCAAGGACAACAACGCCTCGGCCGCGCTCGGACCGTTCGTCCGGCTCTTCGACGGCGGCTTCGGCCTCGACGACGTCCGGGAGGCCACGGTGGCGCTGACCGTCGACGGCACCGACGGCTTCCACCTCGACGGCACGTCGTCGATGTCGGAGATCAGCCGCGACCCGACCGACCTGGTGGCCCAGCTGGTCGGGCCGCACCACCGCTACCCCGACGGGGCCGTGCTCTACCTCGGCACGATGTTCGCCCCCACCGCCGACCGGCACGCCCCCGGCCAGGGCTTCACCCACCAGACCGGCGACCTGGTCAGCGTCTCCTCGCCCCGGCTGGGCACCCTGGTCAACCGCGTCCGCCCGTCCGACGAGTGCGAACCGTGGGAGTTCGGCATCGCCGACCTCATGCGCAACCTGGCCGCGCGCGGGCTGCTGCGGTGACCGAGCGCCCGGCGCTCCGGTCGGTGACACTGGCCGACGCCGTGCGCGAGTGCACCTGACCCGTTCCCGAAACCCGGAGGAAGATCAGTGACCGCCGCCGTCGTCTCCACCGATCCCCGCACGGGCGAGTCCGTGCCGGTCGCCCCACCCACCACGGACGCCGAGGTCGAGCGCACCACCCGGGCCGCCGCGGGCGCCGCCGCCGGCCTGGAGGCGCTGGGCCGGGCCGGGCGCGCCGCGCTGCT
>NZ_JAHDTH010000501.1 GCF_018531445.1 Pseudonocardia lacus | reverse complement strand
CGGCCCGCCGTCGGCGCTCGTCAGCCCGGCCGCGCCGGCCACGGAGCCGAGCACAGCGCGGCCCGCCGCCCCGCCGACGCCCCGTCCCTTCGACCCGGCCGACCTCGACCGCGGGTTCCTCTCCGAGGTGGCCGCCGGGGTCGCCGGCCTGCCCGATGACGCCGACCGGGCCCGCATCGGCGAGCAGGCCACCGCCATCGAGCAGGCCTGGGGGCTGGAGTTCTACCCGGAGGCCAAGGCGGTGGCGATGAAGGCGCTGCGCACCGGCACCCCGCTGGCCGTCGACGACCCGAGCGGCGCCGACGCGCTGGTCGACGGCTTCGAACGGGCCGGCTACACCGAGCGGGACGCGGCCGAGCTGGCGGCGGCGTGGGGCACCGACGAGCGCGCCGCGAAGATCATCGGGATTCTGGTCGCCCAGGCGGGCTGACCGACGGGACGACCGGGCGGACTGGGGACGACATGGTGCGAACAGGGATGCGGCGGTGGGCCCCGGTGGCCGCGCTCGCCGCGGGGGTGGCGCTGGCCGGCTGCGGGACCGCCCCACCACCGCGGACCGCCGGCGGCCCGCCGACCAC
>NZ_JAHDTH010000500.1 GCF_018531445.1 Pseudonocardia lacus | reverse complement strand
ACCCCGACGATCTGGCGTCCCTCGTATGCTCCGCTCACAGGGGCCTCCTCGAATCGATGGCGTGCACACCTCGAGCATGAGCCGAGGGTCACGAGGAGCGGAGGCCCCGCTCCTTCATCGCATCAGAGTGGTCAAGCTGGCCTGGTGATGATGAACTGGCAGCGGCAGCAGTGGGTGTGGCTCTTCGTCTGACTGGCGTGATGCCTTTGTTGGGACTTGTCCACCTGCTGCTGCCGGCACCGGCCCGGCCGGAGCAGCTGGCCTGATCAGGAGCATGACCGCCGGACTGGACCTCCGACGTGTCCCGTCACAGTCCTGCCGAGCTCCGCACCGGACCCACTGAGCCCTTTCCATTTGGCGTCAGCTAGTGCGTCGTCCACTTAGGTTCACCGGTTTGGCGACACGCCGCCCGATGTCCCAGGGCTTATGTCGCGGTGCTCGCACCCTCGGTCCCAATAGCGAGCTGGGATCGAGGAGGAGGGGCAGGGGTGGCCGAGCCCGTCAAAGCGCGCCGGTTGACCGACCATGAAGGTCAACGGCTGACTCAGATCGTGCGCCGCGGGCGCGGGAACCCGATCCGGGTC
>NZ_JAHDTH010000499.1 GCF_018531445.1 Pseudonocardia lacus | reverse complement strand
ACCGGTCGGCCTGCTCGGCCCAGAACGCCTCCCGATCGGCATCGGCACGGTCATAGGCCTCGGCCGTGACATTGGCCTGCGCGGCGAAGGCATCGCCGGGCGGGAAGCTACGGCTCTCGGTGGACAGGTTGCTCAGCGTCGGTTCGGCAGCCATGCGAAACCCTCCCGGTCCTGGGCGCTGCGGCGGGCCCCGGTGCCCGCGCTCGCGCCCGGCTCCTCGTACGTCTGACGCCGACGCTAGTGGCCGGGGCGGCCCGGCGCACCGTCGGTACGGCCAGGTCCGGACGGCGCGTCGGGCGGACAACGAGCGGTCGACCAGCGGCGGACGGGTGGTGTCCGCAGCTCAGGGAGGCCACTTCCGGGGACCACCGGCGCGGCGCGCGGGCGCGGAACGGGCCGGCGGACCGGCGAGGTGCGCCGGCGCGGGTGGCAGCATGTCGGGGTGAGTACCGCCCGCACCCGCGACCCGCTCGCCCCGCTGCTCGACCTGCCCGGCGTCGCCGACGCCGTCGCCCGGGCGCGGGACGCCGTGGTGGGCGTGCACAACCACCCGGTGAACCGGCGCGGCTGGCCGGCGAGCGCCGCCGAGGCGAGCGTGCGCGCGGCCCGCGCCTCGGCCGCCCT
>NZ_JAHDTH010000498.1 GCF_018531445.1 Pseudonocardia lacus | reverse complement strand
GGCCCGGCTGGGCGACGCCGTGCCCGCCGCGCTGCGCCGCGAGGCCGCGCGCCACCCGACGTCCGCGGCCGACATCGAGCGGATCGCCACGGCCTGGTCGATGGCCGATCGCTTCGGCGTCCCGCTCGCCGAGTTGCTCGCCCGGGCCCACCACGACATCCGCTGGCGGGTGCGGTTCGCGGGCACCGTGCGCGCCCAGCTCGCCGGCCCCCGGGCCACCGCCGTGGTCCTCACGGCGCTGCCCGTGCTGGGCCTGGGGCTCGGCCAGCTGGTCGGCGCCGATCCGGTCGCCGTGCTGCGCGGCGGCCCGCTGGGGCAGGCGATGCTGGTGGTCGGGGCCGGGCTGGCCGCGGCGGGGGCCGCCTGGAGCGAGCGCATCCTCGGTTCGGCGGTGCCGCGGTGAACGCGGCCGGGCTCGACGCGCTGACCCGGGTGCCGGGCCCCGCTGCCGGTGCCGTCGCCCTGCTGTGCGCGGCCGTGCTCGTCAGCGCCGTGCGCCCCGGCCCCGGACGGCTGCGAGCGCTGGTCGACCCCCCTCCCCCGACGCCGGCGGAGGTCCCGGCGCTGCGCCTGCCGTGGATCGTGGTCGGCGCGCTCGCCGCGGGCGTCCTGACCGGCGCGGTCGCCGGGGTGGGCACCGGCATCGCGTTGGGCGGCCTGGCCGCCGCCGCCG
>NZ_JAHDTH010000497.1 GCF_018531445.1 Pseudonocardia lacus | reverse complement strand
TCGGCGCCGGCTCGGCGCGGGTCGCCTTGCGACTCTCGGCCCGGGCCGCCTTGCTCGCGTCCCGGGGCGCCTTGCCGCCATAGGCCCGGGTCTTGCCGCCGGCGCCGTCGCGGGCCGGCCGGTCGGTGCTGCTGCGCGCGGTGCTGTCCGCGGCGGTCACGGCGTTCCGCCACCGGTCGGGTCGCCGCCGGTCGGTCCGACGGCCCGGACCGCCGCGGCGAACGCGCTGCCGCGCTCGGCGTAGTCGGCGAACTGGTCCATCGACGCCGCGGCCGGGGCCAGCAGCACGACGTCACCCGGACGGGCCAGGGTGCGCGCGGATCGCACGGCCCCCGTCATCACACCGCTCATCGGCCCATCGTCGCCCGACACCACCTCGGTCACCGGGAGATCGGGTGCGTGTCGCGCGAGCGCGGCGACGATCTCGACGCGGTCGGTCCCGATGACCACGGCGGCCCGCAGCCGGTGCGCGTGCGCGGCGACCAGCGCGTCCACCGAGGCGCCCTTGAGCAGCCCGCCGACGACCCAGACGATCCGGGCCCCCGCCGGGGCGCCGGCCAGCGCCGCGGCCAGCGAGGCGGCGGCCGCGTGCGGGTTGGTGGCCTTCGAGTCGTCCACGTAGCGGACGCCGTCGACGGTGGCCACCGGCGCGGCCCGGTGCGGGCCCGGCCGGAAGTCCAGCAGCCCGGAGCGCACGGCGTCGGGCCCGACG
>NZ_JAHDTH010000496.1 GCF_018531445.1 Pseudonocardia lacus | reverse complement strand
CGAGGGCGTCGCGGTCGGGGCGGGCCGCCAGGTCGGCGGCCAGCTCGCCGGTGCGCCGGGCCAGCTCGGCGACCTGCGCGCGGACCGTCCGCAGCACCTCCTCGGCCTCGGCGATCGCCGTCTCCAGCTCGCCGATCCGGCGCTGCCGGGCCCGCTCGCGGGCCGTGCGCCCCACGTGCTCCGGCTCGGGCTTGGCCCAGCTCCCGGTGAGCGCGGCCAACCGCCACGTGCCGTCCGCGCCCACCGCCGCCGGGTGCGCGGCCGGGAGCTGGTCGTCGAAGGCGACGGCGCGCAGCAGCGCCCGCACGCGCTCGGCGTCGACCGGGGCGTCCGGTTCGGGGCGCAGCACGTCGGCCAGGGAGCGGCTGGCCACGGCCGGCAGCAGCCGCGGGTCGGCCAGGACGTCGTGGCCGTCGATGCGGGCCGTGCCGTCGGGCAGGACCCACGCGTCGAGGAGGCCGGAGGCCTGCAGCGCCGCCTCGACCGCGGCGCGGGTCGCGTCCGGCACGTCCTCGACGAAGTCGACCAGCTGCCACAGCGGCGCCCCGGGCAGGACGCCGCGGTCGGCGGTGCGGGTCGGGGGAGCGGGCGGCGGGCTCTCCCGCTGCTCCCGCACCGCGGCCAGCTCGGCGGCCAGCGCGGAGCGCTGCGCCTCGCAGTCGACGAGCCGGCGGTCGGCCCCGGCCCGCTGCGCCGCCAGCGCGTCGCGGACCGG
>NZ_JAHDTH010000495.1 GCF_018531445.1 Pseudonocardia lacus | reverse complement strand
GGGGATCGTCGGGCAGCTCGCGCCCGCGGTGGCGCTCGCCGCCGGCCCCGGCACGGCCCGCACGGGCGGCTGCTTCGGCGGGTCGGCCGTGCTGGCCGCCGAGCTGGTCGAGGCGCACGTGCGCGGCGCGCAGGGCAGCGACCCGGACCGGATCGACGCCCGGCACGTGGCCGCGGCGGCGACCGGCTTCGGCGGCCTGGGGGGCTCGCCCGACACCTCGGCGATGACCGAGCTGGACCGGCGCACCCTGCGCGCGGAGGTGCTGGTCCCGGCCGAGGCGGCGGTCCGCGCCGGGGTGGCGATGGTGGTGCCGACCCACGGCGGCAACGACGGGCTGCCCGCCCACGTCGACAACGCGCTGCTGCGCACGCTCCTGCGCGACGAGTGGGAGTTCGACGGGCCGGTGCTGGCCGCACCCGGGGCGGTCGCCGCGCTGGTGCACCGCCACCGGGTCGCCGAGGACCTGGACGCGGCCAGGGCGATGGTCTGGGAGTCCGGGGTGGACGCCTCGCTGATCGCCACCCACCCCGACGTGCGCGGGGAGCGGATCGCCGGGATGGTCCGGCGCGGCTCGCTGCCGGAGTGGCTGGTCGACGAGGCGGTGGCCGCGCTGCTGCGGCTCAAGTGGAAGCTCGGGCTGTGGGCGCGGCCGCTGCCCCCCGAGCGGCCCGAGCCCGCCGAGCCCGCCGGGCGGCCCGCGGACGCCCGGGGCAGCCGGGCCG
>NZ_JAHDTH010000494.1 GCF_018531445.1 Pseudonocardia lacus | reverse complement strand
CCTGCTCGGCCGCGACGCCGCGCAGGGTGGCGAGGCCGGCGGCCCGCTCGCGGGCCGTCGCCGCCGCCTCGTCGAGCCCGGCGCGGGCGGCCTGCAGCTCCTCGGCGCGGTCGTCGATCGCCGCGATCTCCGCGACGGACGCCTCCAGCGCCTCCCGCGCGTCCACGGCGGAGCGGGCCGCGCCCGACCGGGCCTCCTCCAACTCGTCGAGCGCCCCGGGCGGGTAGCGGCCGACCCACTCGCGCAGCAGCGCGGCCAGCTCCCGGTCGGCGGCCAGGCGCTCCTGCAGCCCGGCCAGCCGCTCGCTGCGCTCGGCCGTCTCCGCGCCCAGCTGCTCGCGCACGGCGGCCGCAGCGTCCTCGTCGACCATGGCCGGGTTGGGCGCCACCACGAACTCGACGCCCGGCGCACCCGGGCCGGGTTCCTCCACCGCCCGGACGGAGCCGACGGCCACCACCGCGCACGGCAGCCCGCGGGCGGCGTCCAGGGCCTCCCGGGCGCGGCCGGCGTCGGCCGGGTCGTTCAGCAGCACCCCGCCGACCAGGTGCGGGAACCGGCGCAGGGTCGCCTCGCGGGCCCCGGCCGGCAGCTGGGACAGGTGGCGCCAGCCCGACCGGGCCCGCACCCCGGCGGCCTCCAGCACGGCCAGCGCCTGCTCGACGTCGGCGGGCGGGGGCAGCAGCCCACCCTCCCCCAGCGCGCGCAGGGCGCGGGAGTCGCGGTCCTGCTCGGCCAGCAGGCGGGTGCGCTCGCGCTCCGCCTCGGCC
>NZ_JAHDTH010000493.1 GCF_018531445.1 Pseudonocardia lacus | reverse complement strand
CACCGCCCCCAGCGCCAGCGCCGCCCCGCCGGCAAGGGCCGCCCCGCCCGGGCCACCGGTCACCGGGGCCACGACGGCGACCGGGAGCACCGACGCCGCGACGAGGACGGCCACCGCCTGCCGCGCGAACGGCTCGGCGGGCAGCAGCCGGGCCGCCGGCACCGCCGTGGCCAACCCGACCACCAGCACCCCCACGAGTGCGGCGAGCGTGGGCGCGTCGGGATCGACGGTGGTGCGGGCGAGCAACGCGCCGTAGAACACCGGCGGCGCGGCCGAGAGCACCATGAGGACCGGCCAGCCGCGGCGCAGCACCACCGGCAGGGCGGCCAGCTGCAGCGCCAGCACCAGCGCGATGAGCAGCCAGTCGCCGGTCAGCGCGGGTGCGAGCAGCGCGGCGCCGAGGACCACTCCGCAGCCGAGCGGCTGCGAGCGCCAGCGGTCGGCGACGCCGAGCCCGGCACCGGCGACCACGAGCGCCACCGCCAGCGCGGGCGGCGCGGTCAGGTAGCCGTAGAGCGCGGTGGCCGCGGCGACCACCAGGTAGAGGGTGGCGAAGCCGGTCGCGGCGACGGCCTGCGCACCCGTGCGGGCCGTCGGCCTGTGGTGCAGCCACCCGGCCAGCCCGATCAGCGCCAGCCCGAGCAGCGCCCCTCCGCCGACCCGCAGCGGCGGCGCGAACCAGCCGCGCGAGGCGGCCAGCACCAGCAGCATGACGACGCCGAGCAGGGTCACCGCGCCGCCGGTCCAGGCCAGCAGCCGCGCGCCGGAGACGGCCGGCACCGGCAG
>NZ_JAHDTH010000492.1 GCF_018531445.1 Pseudonocardia lacus | reverse complement strand
TTCGCCGGACCGCTGGCGCTCGTGGTGCCCGGGGCGACGGCGGTGCCGTCGACCACGGGGTGGCTGCTGCTGGGCGCGCTCGCGGTGGTCGCGGTCCGGCTGGCCCACCGCGCCGCCGCGGCGCGGGCGCCCCCGGTTGCCGCCCCCGTCGCCGTACCTGCCACCGAGCCGACCGCCGGGTCGGCCCAGGTCGTGGCGGACGCACCCGGCCGGTTCGCGCGACTCCGCGCGGCCGTCGGCCGGATCGCTCGCGTGCTCGCTGTCGTGGGCGTCCTGCTGGTCGGCGCGCCCGGCGTCGTCGGGTCCGACGTCGCCGCGGCGGCGCCGGGCCGCGCCGCCGAGCCGGTGCCGGTGTCCTCGGCTCCGGCGACGCCCGTTCGCGCCGCTGCGCCCGTGCCGGCACCTCCGTCGCTGGTCGTGCTGCGTGGCGACCGGTTGGGGTGGTTGGCGCGGGGTGCGGGCGTGCCGCTGGACCAGCTCGCGGCGGCGAACCGGGGTCGGTTCCCGACGGTGGGGAGTCGGGATCTGATCTATCCGCGGGAGCGGTTGGTGCTGCCGGCGGGGTGGGAGCCGTGGTGGACGCCGCAGCGTCCGGATTCGCCGGCGACGATCGCGCGTCGGTTCGGGTTGTCGGAGATGGAGTTGGTGCGGGCGCAGGGTGGTGTGGTTCCGGGTCGGGGTGAGCGGTGGCGGATTCCGGGGTTCGGGGTGGTTCCGGATGCGGGTGCGCGTCCGGTTCCGACGGTTCCGGTTCCGGGGGTCCCGGGGGCTCCGGGAGGACCGACGGCGTCGGCGACGCCGACGGCACCG
>NZ_JAHDTH010000052.1 GCF_018531445.1 Pseudonocardia lacus | reverse complement strand
GCGGGGTGGTGGTCGCGGTGGCGCGGTGCGCGGCGCTGCGTGGCCGCGCCGGCTCAGGCCGCGCGGGGCAGGTCGACGTCCAGCTCCGGGCCGGCGGTGAGCGCGAGGGGCATCGCGACCGCGCGGCGGGCGGCGCGGCGCGCCCGGATCCGCTGGCCGACCGAGAACCCGCCCGCGGTGACCGCCGCCATGATGATCCCGGCGACCAGGCACGGCAGCGGCTCACCACCGGTGACCGGCCCGAGCGCCAACCCGACCAGCAGCATGTAGCAGCTCCACACCACCGAGCTGGCCAGCGTCCACGGCAGGAACCGCCGCAGCGGCAGCCCGAACCGGCCGGCGGCGGCCGTGCTGACCAGCCGCCCTCCCGGCACCAGCCGGGCCCCGACCAGCGCGACCCCGGGCTGGGCCAGCAGCTTGCGGCGCACCCAACCGGAGATGCCCGTGTCGACGTCGGTGAGCGCGACGACCCGCTGCGACGACCGGCCCAGCCCGAAGACCAGCAGGTCGCCGATCATCGAGCCGACCACGGCCACCAGGAACAGCGCGAACACGGCGATCCAGTCGTGCCCGCCGAAGGCCAGGGCGCTGGCCGACATCAGGATGGTCTCGCTCGGCAGCACCGGGAACGGGCCGTCGGCCGCGATCATCACGGTCAGCAGCGGCAGGAGCCACGCGCTGTGCAGCAAGGCACCGAAGCCCGTCAGCACATCGAGCACGCTCTGGTCCTCCCGGTCGGGGACGCACCCCCGGCGCGGGAGCCTTCCTCAGGGTCCTCAGGGTCGCAGACGCGCCCGCAGCCGATCAGTAGGGGTAACCCCCTGATCGCCGACCAGGCCATCCACACCCGCCGAGGTTGTTCGCGGCGGACCACCGCCGCGTTACGGCCGGAACGTGTCCTCCACCCGCACCGCCACTTGCAGGACCAGTGGTTCCGTCCGCTCCTCGCGCCCGCGCCGTCGAGAACGACGCTGTGGGATCAACTCGGGCCGTGTTGGTCCCGTAACGTCGTTCTCGATCGGATCAGCTGCGGATGCGGGCGGCGTGGGCCCGCTGCAGCGCGACGCCCTGCCGCAGGAAGCGCTCGACGACGGCCAGCTCGGCCGTCGTGTAGTCCTCCAGTGCCTCCTGCCCCTCGCGCGCCACCGGTCCGTAGGCGCGCTCGATCTGCTCGGCGGCCCCGGGCGTGAGCGCCAGGACGGTGCGCCGGCGGTCGGCCGGGTCGACCTCGCGGGTCAGGTGCCCGGCGGCGACGAGCCGCTGGACGGCGGTCGTCGTCGCGGCCGGGCTGAGCCCGACGTCGCGCGCCAGCGCTCCCGCCGACAGCTCTCCCGCCAGCGCCACGGCTCCGATGATCCGCAGGTCGGTGCGGTTGACGCCGAGCACCTCGGCGACGGCCCCGTCGACCTCGTCGGCGGCCGCGCCGAAGTCGGCGGCGGCCTCCGCCACGCGCCGACGGAGGTCGGTTTGCTTCGACACTCGAACTAATCTACCGTCGAGGCGATCGTTCGACTATCGAAGGGATTTCTGATGCCGCAGCAGAGCGCCGCCCTCCCCGGCTGGCTCAAGCCCGCCAACCGCGTCGTCCGCGCGCTGCACCGGGTCGGCCTTCCCCTGGGCACCATCCACGTGCTGACCGTTCCCGGCCGCACCACCGGCGCCCCGCGCTCCACCCCCGTCTCACCGCTGCGCGTCGACGGCCGGGAGTTCGTGATCGCCGCCCTGCCCGACTGCGACTGGGCCCGCAACGCCCGCGCCGCCGGACGCGGCGAGCTGCGCCGCGGCCGTCGGGTGCGCCCGATCTCGCTCATCGAGGTCCGGGACCCCGACCTGCGGACGGCGGTGATGCGGGCGTTCCCGCGCGAGGTGCCGCACGGGGTGGCGTTCTTCGTGCGGATCGGGCTGGTGCAGGGAGCCGACCCGGAGCAGTTCGCGGCGGCGGCCGGCCGGGTCGCGGTGTTCGAGATCCATGGCGCGGTCGAGCCCCGGTAGCGCGTCAAGCGATCGCGTCCACCACCAGCAACCAGGCCGGCCCGGTGACCGCGAAGGCCAGCGTCGACGCCATCAGCGCGGCGGTCGTCTCGACCTCGCGCGACCGGTAGCGCTGGGCGAACAGCTGCGCGTTCGACCCGGTCGGCAGCGCCGCGCAGAGCACGACGACGGTCAGCGCGAGCCCGCGCAGCCCGACCGCGTACCCGACGCCCAGCACGAGCGCCGGGTGCACCACCAGCTTCGCCACCGACAGCCACACCACCGGCCCCGCCACGCCCCGCACGCCGTGGTGGGCCAGCGACATCCCGATCAGCAGCAGGCACAGCGGCACGACCGCCTGCCCCAGCAGCCCGAGCACCTCGTCGAGGGGGCCGGGGACGGGCAGCCCGACCAGGTTCACGACCAACCCGACCAGCACCGGCAGCACCACCGGGTGCACGACGGTGCGCCGGGCCGTCAGCAGCACGGTGCCGGCCACCCCCTGGCCGCCCTCGCCGCGCCGGGAGAGGTCGGCCTCGACCAGCACCGTCAGCACGCTCAGCAGGATGAGGGCGTGCAGGCTGGTGATGGGCACGTGCACGCCCAGCCCGGCGTCGCCGAACAGCGCCAGCACGATCGGGATGCCCAGCTGCACGGTGTTGCCGAACGTCGCCGTGATCGCCCGCACGGACGGGGCGGCCGGCTCGGCGGCGCGCAGCCAGACCCGCTGCGCGGCGTAGACGGCCAGCAGCAGGACGACCGTCGGTGCGAAGTAGACGCCGATCACCGCCCAGGGCAGGGCGGCCAGGTCGAGCGAGGCGGTCAGCCGGAACAGCAGCGCCGGGGTGAGCACGAAGAACGCCAGGTCGGTGAGCAGCCGCAACGACTGCGCGCCGGAGAACATCGGGGTCCGCCCGCACCCGAAGCCGACCGCCACCACCGCGAAGATCGCCGCCAGCTTCGCGATGATCACCGACGACACCGGCCGAGTATGCGCCGCTACCCGACGCCCGCCCCGGCGTCGTCGACGACCGGGCTGAACGTCACACCGTCGGCGTCGAGCACCAGCACGCGCGCGGTGGGGATGTCGTAGAACAGACCGACCAGCTCCACGTTCGCGCCGTGCCGGCGCAGGACGTCGAGCTGCACGGCCACGTTGACCATGGCCAGCGCGTCGACCTCGCAGCGACCCTCGGCCAGCGCCGCCCGCCCGACCGGGTGCCCCGACCGGAAGGCCAACAGGCTCGGCGTGCCGGTGTCGAGCCAGTCGCGCAGGAAGCCGCCCGGGCGCGCCCGGGCCAGCAGCGCCTGCATCGCCCCGCAGCCGGCGTGCCCGCACACCGCGATCAGCGGCACCCCCAGCACGGTGGTCGCGTACTGCACGGCGGCGTGCGTCCCGGTCCCGCTGACCATGTTGCCGACGTTCTGCACGGTGAACAGGTCGCCCGGACCGCTGTGGGTGATCATGTTGGGCACCACGCGGGAGTCCGCGCAGGCCAGCAGCAGCCCGGAGGGCCGCTGGCCGTCCGCCAGCTCGCGCATGACCGGACGGATGTCCGGCGCGGTCTCGGCGTGGTAGGCGGCCAGGCCGGCCAGCAACGCGGCCGTCGCCGCCCCCGGTGCCGGCTCCGTGCCGTCGAGGTCGGGGTGCCGCGACTGCCACTCCGACCAGGTCGCGAACCGCGAGTGCGGCCACCGCCGCCCGGACCCCGGTCGCCCGGGCTCGTCGACGGTGACCTCGCCGCCGGTCAACCGGTGCGCCCGCGCCCAGCCGTCGAGGTGGTCGAAGGCGGTGTGGTCCATGTAGTCGACGACCAGGTCGACCCGCACGACGGCTCCCGCCGGCACCCGGGCCAGCGCGGCCGACAGCGCCGGCACGGCCAGGAAGCTCAGCGCGCCGCGCACCACGACGTGCACGGGCCCGCCGCCGGGTCCGGGGTCGGTCACCCCGATGCGGGCCCGCACGGCCCGCAGCAGCACGGTCAGCCCGGCCACCGCCAGTCCCAGCGCGACCCCTTCGAGCAGGGTGAACAGCAGCACGCCGAGCGCGGTCGCCAGGTACAGCGCCAGGTCGCCGTGCCGGCGCGCCGTGCGGATGTCGGCCAGCTTGACCAGCTGCACGCCGACCAGCACCAGCAGCCCGGCCAGTGCCGCCAGCGGCACCATCTCGACGACGCCGACCAGCGCGATCCCGAACACCGCGACCCACGCGCCGTGCAGGACGGTCGAGGCCCGCGTCCGCGCCCCCGCCCGCACGTTCGTCGAGCTGCGCACGATCACCCCGGTCACCGGCAGCCCGCCGAGCAGCCCGGACAGGCTGTTGGCCGCGCCCTGCCCGACGAGCTCGCGGTCCGGGTCGGTGCGCGGGCCGTCGTGCATGCGGTCGACGGCGACGGCCGACAGCAGGCTCTCCACGCTGGCGACCACGGCCACCGTCAGCACTCCGAGCGCCACGCCCGACCAGGTCGCGCCGGGCAGCGGGAACGTCGGCGGGGCGACGGCGTCCAGCAGCCCGCCGGGCAGGTCGACGCGGGGCACGTCCGGCCACAGCGCGGCCAGCCCGGTGGCCGCGAGCACCCCGACCAGCGGGCCGGGCACCGCCCGCAGCTGTCGCGGCAGCCGACCCCACCCCAGCACGACGGCGATCGTCACCAACCCCACCAGCACCGCGGGCCCGTGCAGCCCGAGCAGCTGACCGGGCAGCTGCGCGACGCTGTCCCACGCGCCCGTCCGCGGCGGGCCTCCGAGGACGACGTGCAGCTGCGACAGCGCGATCGTCACCCCGATCCCGGCCAGCATCCCGTGCACGACGGCCGGCGGGATCGCCGCGGCGAACCGGGCCACCCCGGCCAGCCCGAACGCGATCTGCAGCAGCCCCGCCGCGATGGTGACCACCGCCATCGTCGCCCACCCGAACCGCGTCACCAGGTCGGCCACGACCACCGTCAACCCCGCCGCCGGCCCGCTGACCTGCAACGGCGACCCGCCCACCAGCCCGACGACGACCCCGCCGACCACCGCGGCGACCAGCCCCGCCAGCAGCGGCGCCCCGGACGCCATCGCCACCCCCAGCGACAGCGGCACCGCCACCAGGAACACGACGAGCGAGGCGGGGAGGTCGAAGCGCAGCACGGCGGCGACGGGCGTGCGGGGACGGGACGTCCGGGTCGGGGTCACGCGGGGCCTCCGGCGAAGACGGGACGGTCGGACGCCGCTCTGCGCCCCGGACACCCGGCCAACGCCGTGAAGATCAACTGGTCGCGCCCCCATCGGGTAATCCGGACGAAAGGGACTCGATCGGGTCGCTGCGCGGTGCATGGATCCGCCGCCTCGCAGCCCCAGCGGTGCCGTCGCAGCCCGCCGGCGCGCTGCGAGCGCCTCACCAGGTCTGTGACACCGCCGAGGCGCTGCGAGGCCCCCTCGCCCGCCCGAGCCCGGCCCCCGCCCAGCCGCGCAGCGGCCACCCCACCCCCGAAGTCCCCCGCCGGCACGCCCGCACGCACAGCCGTGCACGACCCGCCCACCGCGCAGACCCAGCGGCATCGTCGCAACCCGCCGGCGCGCCGCGACAACCCACCCAGCGCTGCGACACCCACCCGACGCTGCGAGGCACGCCCCCTCGCTCGGCCGGGCCCGGCCGAGCCCGGCCGCGGAGCGGGCCACTCCACCCCGAAGCCCCTGCTTTGATCAGAGGTCGCCCGCCGCGAAGGCGCCGACGGAGGCCCCGCGAAAGCGCCGAAGGCCCCTCAGACCGCTATGGCGCAGCTAAACCGCAGGGCAGCCGACCTGCGGGCCGAAGCCACACGATCACCGCGCTCGAAGGACACCGCTGACCCCTACTCCCCCACCGCTCCGTCGATGCGCTCGCGCAGCAGGTCGGCGTGCCCGACGTGGCGGGCGTACTCCTCGATCATGTGCACCAGGACCCAGCGCAGCGACACCACGCCCAGGCCGGGGTGCGCGACGGCGCTGGCGAGGTCGAGGTCGGGGGCCTGGGCCACGAACCGGTCGGTGAACGCCATCTCGTCGCGCCACGCCGCCACGGCCTCGGCCACCTGCTCCGGGTCGGCGGCGGCGCCGTCGAAGTCGGCGTCCTCGTCGGCGCCGAACAGCGGCGCGACGTCCAGGCCGGCCATCAGCTCGCGGAACCAGGACCGCTCGACCTCGGCCGCGTGCCGCACGAGCCCCAGCAGGCTCAGCCCGGACGGCTCGACGGCGCGGCGCGCCAGCTGCTCGGCGTCCAGGCCCGCGCACTTGATCCGCAGGGTGTCGCGCTGCCAGCGCAGGAACCCGGTGAGCGTCTCGCGCTCGGCTCCCAGCGGGGCGGGGTCGATCCTCGGTTCGGCCGTCGAGTCGGCGAGGGGGGTCGTCATTCCCCGAGCATGGTCCGGGCGAACCAGCCGCCCTCCGGCGGCTGCGGCCGCGGCTCGTCGATGTGGCGCCGCTCGACCGGCGCGGGGTCCCAGAGCACCTGCACCCCGGCCGCCGCCTCGACGGCCTCGGTGGCGTCGAAGCGCACGGACGTCTCCGGGATGCCGCCGTCGGGCCAGGCGTGGTGCAGGGTCAGCGGGCCGGGTGGCGGCAGCGGCGCCAGCAGGAAGCCGATGCTCGCGCCGTCGAACCCGAAGATGCCACCACCGAGGCACAGCGACGGGTCCTGCGGCCCCAGCGACGATCCCGGCGACGACTCGGCGACCGCGACGCTCCCGTCCGCGAGCTCGACGCCGATCAGCACGGCGGGGAGGTGGTACGTCAGCCGCCCCGGGTCGTGCTCCCGGGTGCGCACGACGATGCGCAGCACGACCCCGGTGGTGTGGACCTCGGCGCAGACGAGCGCGACGGCCGCCCGGTCGGTGCGGCCCAACGGCGCCGCCCACGGGAGCACGACCGGGATCTCGTTCTCCGGCGGGATCTGCCGCCACCTGGCCTCGGTGTCGTCGTCCATGCGTCCCATGGTCGCGAGCGCGGTCGATCCGCGGCACCACCAGCCGGGCCCACCCGCGGGGTTCTCACGCCCTCCCGGCCGTGATGATCCACATCGCCGACCCGAAGCGGACGCCGTCCGGCCCGAGGTGCTCGCGCAGCGTCGCCCGCAGCGCCTCCTGCGCGCCGGCCCTGGCCGGCTCGTCGAGCTCGTCGAGCAGCCCCCGCACGATGCCCGAGACGACCACCTCGGCGGCAGCGGGGTCGCCGTAGTGGACCGGCGCGCGGACGTCGGCGAAGTGCGGTTCGGTGAACCCCGCCGCCGTCAGCAGCCGCCGCACGCGCTCGGGGTCGCCGAAGGAGAAGGCACCGGGACCGTCCGTGGCCAGCGGCGGCAGCTCCCGCCCGGCCGCGACGGCGCGGCGGAACGCCGGGAACCACGGGTTGTGCTCGACCGCCTGCCAGACCCCGAGCGCCAGCCGACCGCCGGGCCTGAGCGCGCGGGCGAGGTTGGTGAAGGCGGCGACCGGGTCGGCGAAGAACATCACCCCGTTGCGGCTGACGATCCGGTCGTAGCGCCCGGTGCCGAGGTCGGCGGTCTGGGCGTCGGCCCGCTCGAACCGGACGTTCCGGAAGCCGGCCGCCGCGGCCCGGCCGCGGGCGAGGTCGAGGAGCCGGGTCGAGAGGTCGACGCCGGTGGCGCTGCCGCGGGGCGCGAGGCGGGCCGCCTCCTGGGTCAGCCGACCGGCCCCGCAGCCCACGTCGAGCACGGCGGCGTCGGGGACGATGGCGGCGGCCTCCATGATCGCCGGCAGGTAGTCGGCGGTCTGGGCGTCGAAGTGGTCGGCGTTGTCGGTCCACAGGTCGCCATGGGGTCCGTCCCAGGCGCGGGCGGCCTCGGCGTTGGAGCCGGCCACGCCGGGCGCCGTCACGATGCGCGGTCCAGCCTGAGCGTGTGCGCCACCACCGCGTTGGCGTGCCCGTGGCCCATGCCGTGCTCGTCCTTGAGCAGCGCCACCAGCTCCATGTGCTTGGCGGCGGGGTTGGCCGCGACGGCCGAGCGCACGACGTCGAACCACTCCTCGACGGGCCGGCCGTACTTCTTCTCGATCATCGGGAAGTAGGACGCGGGGCCCTTCACCTCAGCCATCTGCCTGCACCTCTCGCTCAACCGGACGTTCATCCCTACGACCGCCGCGGCCCGCGGAACTCATCGCCGCGATCAGACCACGCAGAACCCGGCCGGCAGCGGGCGCCGCCCGGTCAGCGCCAGCAGCAGCGGCACGCCCTCGCCCAGGCGCACTGCCGTGTGCGCGGCCAGCCCGACGGCCTCGGCCAGCACCTCGGGCGCGAACTCGACCGGTTCGCCGGTGGCCGCCGCGATGTCCAGGCCGTGCACGACCAGCTCGAACGTCCTGGTCGGCAGGTAGTGCCGCACCCGCATGCCGCCGGCGATCGTCTCGACGACGGCGTCCGGCCCGAGCGCCGCCACCCTCTCGGTCGCCGGCTCGACCAGCGCCCGGAACGCGGCGGCCGGCTCGGCGCCGAGCTGCGCCCCGGCCTGCCGGCCCCGCTCGACGATCGCCTCGGGGTCGGTCGTGCCGGGCAGCCCGCCGGTCTTGATCACCGCGTAGTACTCCGCCGCGCTGCCGACGCGCTCGTCGGCGGCGGGGAGCCGCGGGTAGCCGGCCACCGTGACCAGCGACCGGCTGGTGTGCCCGACCAGCGCCTTGAGGTCCCAGGCGCCGAGGCCGGGTCCGGCCCAGGCATCGGGGGCGATGCGGTCGACGAGCTCGACGACCGTGGCGGCGGCGTCGGCGAACAGCGCGGCGGGATCGGGCACGGGCCGGAGTCTATTTTCCACCGGCCACCCAGGGTCCGACGCCGCCGACGCGCTCGACGGCGTAGCGGAGGACGTAGCCCGGGCCCTTCGGCGCGGGGAAGCCCGCGTCGGGGGCCATGTAGACCTTGGCGAGGCGGTCGAGCAGGTCCCACGCGGCCTCGGTCGGTTCGATCGTGGCCCGCGCCCGCAGCACGGCGTGCTCGGCGAGGAAGACCCCGGGCGTGCGCGGCGCGTCGAAGGAGAGCACGACCCGCGGATCGCGGTCGATGTTGCGCAGCTTCGCGTACCACCGCATGTGGCCGCTGACCAGGTCGTCGCCGTCGAGGCCGACCCAGATGGCGGAGACCTGCGGGCTCCCGTCGGGGTTGGTCGTGCTCAGGTGCACGAGCGGTCCGGACTCGACCAGCTCGCGCAGTGCCGGGGGCAGTGCAGTCATCCCGTGATCGTTTACGTCACCGCTCGCGGGTGTCAACGGAGATCCATTCCGGTGGCACGCGCGCGGTCAGCCACACGCCGTTGCTGGCCCGGTAGAACGCCGCCCCGGTGGCGTGCAGCCCGGCGGCGTCGACCCGCAGCACGACCGGCCGGCCGCGCCGGGCCCCGACGGCCTCCGCCGTCGCGACGTCCGCCGAGAGGTGCACGTGGGTGCGCCTCCCCGGGCGCAGCCCCTCGGCGGTGATCGAGCCCAGGAACCGCTCGACCGTGCCGTGGAACAGCACGTCCGGCGGCACCGCGGGCTCCAGCTGCAGGTCGACGGGCTGCGAGTGGCCCTGCGCTGCGCGGATGCGGTCGCCGTCGAGTTCGTAGCGGCGCTTGTCGCTGTTCGCGACGACGGCCTCCAGCCGGGCCCGGTCGATCGGGCGCCCGGCGCGGGCCAGGCCGGCCAGCAGGTCGTCCACGCCGACCCAGCCGCCCGGCCCCAGTTCCACCCCGGCCGCCGCCGGGTCGTGGCGCAGCACCAGCGCGAGGAACTTGCTCAGCCGGACGTCGTCGGTCACGCCGCCAACCGTTCCACGAGGTCCGCGACCCGCTCGCGGCGCGCGGGCCGCCACGCCGCCCAGTACCCGACGGCCGGCAGGTCGGCCACCGGCACCGCCACCAGCCCGTCCGGCGGTTCGACGCACCCGTTGACCACCGTGGCGCCCAGGCCGAGCCCGGCGAAGTGCACGAGCAGGTCCCACCCGTCGGCCTCGGCCGGCACCCGCACGGCGGCGCCGGCGGCCAGCAGGGCCCGGTCGAGCGCGCGGCGGTGCGGCCGGTCGGCGGGCGGCAGCACCAGGTCCAGACCGTCCATGTCGGACAGGGTGACCGCGTCCCGGGCCGCCAGCGGGTGCTCCCGGGGCACGACCAGCACCTGCGGGTAGGACGCGACCGGGCGGACCTCGACCCCGGGGCCGGGCGCGTCGAACCCGACGACCGCCACGTCGGCGGTCCCGGACAGCACGGCGGCCATGGCCTCGTCGCGGTTGGCCGTCACGACGTGCAGCCGTCGCCCGCCGCGCAGGACGTCGCGCAGCGCGTCGGCCACGACCCAGCGGAACGCGCCGCGCCCGGCGGCGACCGTGAGCGCGGGCCGGGCGTCGTGCAGGTCGGCCAGGAAGTCGTCGACGCGGCGGCGGGAGTCGGCGGCGAAGGCGGCCACCCGCCGACCCTCCGCCGTCAGCCGCAGCACCCGGCCCTCCCGCTCGTAGAGCGCGACGCCGAGCGCCCCGGCCAGCTTCGCGATCTTCACGTGCAGCGAGGGCTGGCTGATGTGCAGCGCGGCGGCGGCCCGGGTGAAGTTGAGGTGCTCGGCGAAGACCGCGAACGACCGGACGGCGTCGGCCTCGACCAGATCCCGCCCGTCCATAGCGCAGGACTATAGTCACACCGAAGATCCATAGTTCCGGAAGCGGATGTCGCGGCCGCACGCTGGCCCCATGGACGAGATCCGTTTCGGAGTCGACATCGGCCGCGTGATCATCGCCGGCGGCCCCACCCCCGGCGGCGACACCGCCTTCTTCACCGGCGGCGAGGCCGCCATGCTCGCGACGCCGGAGGTCCCCGGCGCCGTCGACGCGCTGGCCCACCTGGTCGACCGGTTCCGCGGCCGGGTGTGGCTGGTGTCGAAATGCGGGCCGCGGGTGCAGCAGCGCACCCTGCGCTGGCTCGACGCCCACGACGTCCACACCCGCACCGGCCTGGACCCGGGGGCGGTGCGGTTCTGCCTGCGCCGCCCCGAGAAGCGCGACCACTGCCTCGACCTCGGCCTCACCGACTTCGTCGACGACCGCGCCGACGTGCACCACGCCATCCGCGGCGCGGTGAGCCGGCAGTACCTGTTCGGGCCGCAGGACCACCCGGCGCCGGACTTCGTGCTCGCGACACCGACGTGGACCGACGTGCTGGCGGCGGTGGAGCGGGCCGGTTAGCCCGCGCCGATCAACCGCATCGCCGAGCCCAACCGGTGCTCGCCCCGCTCCGCGGCGCGGGCGGCGCCCTCCCGGCGGATCCGGGCCAGCTCGCCCGGGTCGGCCAGCAGGGCGCGCGTCCGCTCGCGGATCGGACGCAGCTCCTCGATCACCGCGTCGGCCACGGCCTCCTTCAGCGCCCCGTACGACCCGAACCCCTCGGCCAGGTCCGCGGGACGCCCGCCCAGGCAGCCGGCCAGGATCTCCAGCAGGTTCGCCACCCCGGGACGCTCCGCCGGCGCGTAGGCGACGCCGGTGCAGCCGTCGGTCACCGCCCGCCGCACCTTGCGCCGGATGAGGTCGGGCTCGTCGAGCACGAACACCACCCCGGCCGCGTCCCGCGCCGACTTCGACATCTTGCGGGTCGGGTCGGCCAGGTCGCGCACCCGCGCCCCGGTGGCCGGCAGCACCGCCCGCGGCACCGCGAACACCTCGCCGTAGGTGCCGTTGAACCGCCGGGCCAGCGCCCGCGCCAGCTCGACGTGCTGGTTCTGGTCCTCGCCGACGGGCACCTCGTCGGCGCCCTGCAGCAGGATGTCGGCGGCCATCAGCACCGGGTAGGTCAGCAGGCTCAGCCGCACGCCGCCCTGCCCGCTGCCCTTCTCCCGGAACTGGACCATCCGCGCGGCCTCGCCGTAGCTGCAGGTGCACTCCAGGACCCAGGTCAGCGCGCCGAGCTCGCGCGCCAGGTCCGATTGCACGAACACCCGCTCGACCGGGATCCCGGACGCCACCAGCACGGCCAGCATCTCGCTCGTGCGCGCCCGCAGGCGGTTCGGGTCGTGGCTCGTCGTCATCGCGTGCAGGTCGGAGACGAAGTACAGGTCGTCCGGCCGGCCGTCGGACGCCCAGCGCCGGACCGCGCCCAGGTGGTTGCCGAGCTGGGGGTGGCCGGACGGGGTGATCCCGGACAGTCGCATCGATCGTTTCCTCGGGTCGGGTGGCCACCCGCCACGGCCCGGCAACGATCGGGGCCGCCCGCGGGCGGCCTCGGAGTCGTCGGTGTCAGCGCACGTCGGAGGGGCCGCCGGCCGGCGGCCACCAGGTGCCCACGTTCGCGCGCATCCCGGCACCGTAGCCGCGGCGGCCCATCCGACCCCACCGGTTTCTAGGAGCGCTCGGCGCGCCGCCGCGCGGTGTTCTCGTGCTTGCGCACCGCGAACGCGTGCGCGTCGGCCAGCAACTGCCGGACCAGCGGCCAGGTGCGGTCGGGGTTCAGCACGGACACCCAGTTCATCGCGCCGTAGACGGGGTGCGGGAACAGCACGTCCAGGGCCGCGGCGTCGTGGTCGGCCTCCGGGTCGAGCAATTCGCGGAGGCGGCCGCGCGGGAGCCCGATGTTGAGCCGGAACACCCCCGGACGGTCGAGGTGGGACGCCGAGTCGTAGGCGTCGGACGTCATGATGGTGGCCCAGCCCTGGCGGGGGTTCTGCGCGTAGTCGCCGTCGGGGTCGTGGATGGCGTAGACGTCCCCGTCGTTCTCCACGATCAGGGTGTCGGGAAAGGCGGCGATGACCTCGCGAATGCGGTCGAAATCCACTGCACGAACACATCACAATAGGGACGGGTCCCGCCCAAGGCAAGTGATGCAGATCACATCGAATTGGTTCTCCGTAGATGTGCCGATGGACGATCGCCGCGCTTCGGCCATGATCGGACGATGGCGACGACGGCGAGGCCGGCCGGCCGGCCCTGGCCGCGACTCCTGGCCTTCCTGGTCGCCGGGGCGGCGCTCGTGCCCGTCGCCGAATGGGCCGTCCACGCGTTCGCGTCGACGTCGCAGACCCGGGCGGTGCTCGCGGAGTCCGGCTCCGAGCGGCACGGCGAGATCGGCCGGATCTCCTACTCCTACGACTCCGTGGCCGTCACCGCCGACGGCTCCGCGCTCGACCTCGCCGCCGCCGGCGGGGGCCACGCGCTGACCGACCTCGACATCGGCTCCCCCGTGGTCGTCACGCGGTCCGCGGCCGACGGGCGGGTCCTGCAGGTCCGCGCGCCGCAGGGCCTCGTCGACCTGGAGAACGGCGCCGGGGCCGTCACCCTGCGCATCGGCGGCGTGCTCGTCGCGGCGGCCGGTCTGTGGCTCGGCCGGACCGCGCCGCGCGCCTGGGCAGCCGCGGCCGTGCTCGTCCCGCTCGGCGCGCTGCTGACCGTCCTCGTCCTCCCGCGCGAGCACGACATCGGCACGTACCCGTACCCGGTGCAGGACGCCATGCACAACTACCTCGACCCGCCGACCACCACCCCGTCGGACCCCAACCGCAGCACGTTCCGCGTCGACGAGGTCGTCCCCATCGGCGCGCGGACGCAGACGGGCAACGGCACGGTCGTCACCGTGACCGGGCCGGTGCAGGTTGGGCTGCCGGGGGGCGCCGACCCGGAGACCGAGCGGTGGTTCCCGACGGTGCGGGTTCCGGTGCACGCCACCGGTGCCCTGCCGACCAACACCTTCCTGATCGGCGAGGGCCGCGGTCGCACGGTGCGGCTCGACCAGGAGCCGGCCTGCGCGTCGGAGGGCTACGCCTGCTACGCGGTGCCCGACGGGTTCGAGGCCCGCTACCTGGTCTTCCGCAACGACGACGTCGCCGTCGACCTGCGGTCGACGCCCTGATCGACGGCCCATCGATCACGTTACCGATCCGCCCCCGCGGCGGATCGGTACTGTGCGTGCCGCCGAGGTCGACATCCCGCGGCGGCCCGGACGGAAGGACACCATGAGCAGCCGGTCACCGCACGCGCAGAACGCGGGCGCGTCCGCCCCGACCGGCCACCGCGGGCCGTGGGGCTGGTTCACCCACGGCGGCTGGTACCTCGTCGTCATCGTGCTCTCGATCGGGATGCTCGCCTTCGTGCCGTTCGTGCACGCCGCCATCCGCACGCACCGGGCGCTGATGTGGCTGTGGGCGGTGCTCTACAGCGGCGCCGTCATCACCCTGTTCATCCTGGCCGGCCCGTACCGCGTCGGCGGCTGGGCGATCGGCCTGGTCATCGTCGCCTCGATCCACTCGCTCGTGCTGCGCCAGCAGGTCTGGAAGCAGACCGCCGTCGGTCTCCCGCCCCCGCCGGCCGTCGACCCGGCCATCGCCGCCGTCCTCGCCGCCCGCGCCCGCCGCGAGGAGGCCCGCCGCGTCGTCGAGCGCGACCCGGCGATGGCCCGCGAGCTCGGCATCGGCCGCCCCGACCTCCCCCGCAGCTACGACGACGGCGGCCTCGTCGACCTCGCCGCCGCCCCCGCCGAGGCGATCGCCAGCGCCTGCGACATCGACCTCGCCCACGCCACCCTCATCACCGAGGCGCGGGACAACGGCATCCACTTCGCCACGGTCGACGACGTCTTCTCGGTCACCGACATCCCGTTCCCGCTGTGGGAGCGGATCCGCGACCGGGGCGTGGTCGTCACCGGCTGAGCGGACGGATGGATGGAGGACCGGTGTCCACCTCCCGGGTGCGAGTGCGACCCCGGCACTGCGACGCCCAGGCCATGGTGCACGCCGCCCGCTACTACGAGTTCTTCGAGGATGCCTTCCTGGACTGGCTCGACCTGCACGCCGGCGGGTACCGGCAGCTGCGCGAACGCACCGGGGTGGACCTCGTCATCGTCACCAGCGGCTGCGAGTACCGCGCCCCGGCCCGCCTCGACGACGACCTCACCCTGGACTGCGAGCCGGAGCGCGTCGGGCGGACCTCCCTGACCCTGCGGTGCGCGGTCCGGCGCGCCGACGAGGTGCTGGCCATCGGCCGGACCACCTACGTCTGCGTGCGCGACGGCACGCCCGTCCCCGTTCCCGATGCGTTGCGGGTGGCGCCGTGAGCCGGCGGCGCGCCCCTGGCACCAGGTCGGCACCGTGCCTGGGCTCTCGCGGCGCCGCCGCCCGATGTCACGATCATGCGGGGCCCGCCGTCAGTACCGCATGAGCGAGATCGTGATCACCGGATCGACCGGGGCCATCGGCAGGCGCGCCGTCCGCGAGCTGCGCGCCGCCGGCCACCACCCCACCGGCGTCACACGCCCCGGGACCGGCCGGGAGCGGCTGGCCGGGCTCGGGGCGGACGCCGTGCAGGCCGACGTGTTCGACGTGGCGTCGCTGAGCCGGGCCTTCGCCGGCGCGGACGTCGTCGTCAACCTGCTGACCCGCATCCCGCCGGCCGACCGGATGGCCGACCCGGCCGCCTGGGCCGAGAACGACCGCGTGCGCACCGAGGCGTCGGCCGCGGTCGCCCGCGCCGCGCGGGCCGCCGGCGTGGGCCGGCTCGTGCAGGAGTCGATCGCGTTCGTCTACGCCGACGGCGGCGACGCCTGGCTGGACGAGGACGCCCCGGTCGCTGGCGGCGGCGTCACGACCACGGCCCTGACCGCCGAGCGCAACGCGCGCGAACTGTTCGACGGCGACACGGTCGTGCTGCGCTTCGGTCTGTTCATGGGCCCGGACAGCGGGTCGACGCGGGCAGCGGTGGCCGCCGCCCGCCGTGGTGCGTCGACCGCACTCGGCCCGCCCGGGGCCTACCGCCCGACGATCTGGCTGGACGACGCCGCGGCCGCCGTCGCCGCGGCCGTGGCGGTCCCCGCCGGGACCTACAACGTCGCCGACACCGACCCGGCGACGAACGCCGAGATCGACGCCGCGCTCGCCGCCGCGGTCGGCGTGGCGGCGCTGCCGCCGAACCCGCCGCGGGAGGGGCCGCTGGCCCGCTCCCAGCGCGTGTCGAGCCGCAGGCTGCGCGAGGCCGGCGGCTGGGCGCCGCGGCTGCACGCCGGCACCGGGACCTGGGCGCGGGTCGTCGGATGAGCACCGCGGAGCGGTTCGCGCGGGCCCGCCCGCGGCTGCTGCGGCTGGCCTACAGCGAGCTCGGCGACGTCGGCGAGGCCGAGGACGTCGTGCAGGAGGCGTGGCTGCGGCTGGCCGGCGCGGACGTCGCGGCGATCGAGAACCTCGACGGCTGGCTCACCACCGTGGTCGCCCGGCTGGCACTCGACCGCCTCCGCTCCGCCCGCGCGCGCCGCGAGACCTACATCGGCCCGTGGCTCCCCGAACCGCTCGCCGCGGACGACCCGGCCGACCGGGTCACCCTCGACGAGTCGGTCAGCTACGCGCTGCTGACCGTCCTCGAGCAGCTCTCCCCCGCCGAGCGCACGGCGTTCGTCCTGCACGACGTGTTCGAGATGCCCTTCGGCGACGTCGCGCAGGTGGTCGGGCGCACGTCGGACGCGGTGCGCCAGCTCGCCTCCCGCGCTTCGCGATCTCGCGCGACGAGCACGACCACGCCGTCCGGGCCTTCGCCCACGCCGTGGCCGAGGGCGACCTCGACAGCCTCCTCACGGTGCTCGACCCGCAGGTCGTCTGGACCTCCGACGGCGGCGGGCGGGTGAGCGCTGCGCGCAAGCCGATCCGCGGCGGGCTGCGCGTCGCCCGGGCGTGGCTGGCGTTGGGTCACCGGTCCGGGCACGGGCCCGGCGAGGTCGAGTTCAACGGCCGGCTCGGACTGCTGCTACCCAGCCCGGACGGTCACCGCGCGGCGCTGTCGTTCGTCGTCCGCGACGGCCGCATCACCCGCATCGACTCGGTCCGCAACCCGGACAAGCTGGGCCGCCTCTAGCGATCATCGGCAGTGCTGTCGAGCGTGGACATCGCGACTCCTGAAGTGCTGCCGCGCGGTCAACCCTTCGCTTCGCGGACGTCCGCTCCCTGCTCGGCGAACGCCTTGAAGTCCTGCATGACCTGTCGTGACTGCTTGCGGAAGGCACCGCGCATGAGAGGCCCCACCAGCCGCATCAGCACACCGCTGAACCGGTACTCGTTCTCGCTCTCCCAGAGCGTCGCCTCCGGACCGACTTGGGTGAACCGCTCGCGCGCGGCGCTCCACATGCCCTTGGCGACGATTTCGCGCTCGTAGTGGACGACGCCGTCGCTCGGGATGCCGTGCAGGTCCGCCGGTTCCCGGCGCGTGATGGTCTCGGTGGCCTCCATCTTCTGCTGCCCCATCTGCATCACGACGCGCGACTCGGTACCGACCTGCCCGTGCACCCCGGTCAGCGGCTCGTGCAGCACCAGGCCCCGCAGCCACTTCGACATGTGTGCGGGGTCGGCGAGCAACTGGACCACCCTCTCCCGCGGCAGGGCGATCTCGATCGAGACGGTGTATTTCACGGCGAAGCTCCACAGGTCTCCCGATGCAGGACGCACACTAGCGGTGCGGGAACCGCCGCAGACAACACTTCGTGTCACGACAGGTGCCACGGCCGCCCGCGGCCGGACGCCCAAGGACCGGATCATGAGCAGCGCGGAGTCGAGGCGGGTCGATCAATCCTCCGACAACCCGACCTCGGACGGGATAGGGCCGAGTAGCGTGCTCGGCGTGACGACCGGTACGGAGCGGGTCGGAGTGCGCCGCCGACTGCTGGCGTCGGTAGGGGATCTCGGGCTGATCGCCGGGTGGCTGGGCGCGCTGACCGCGGCCGGCGCTGTCGGCCGCGCGCTGGCCGGGCGGGCGGCAGAGGTCCCGCCGGTCCCACTGCCCGCGCTCGACCTCGCGGCGGCGGCCGTGACGGTGCTGCCGGTGGGGGCATACCTCGCGGCTACCGAGGCCGGCCGCCACCAGGCCACCCTGGGCAAGCGGTGGCAGGGACTGCGGGTCGTGACGGTTGAAGGCGCAGCCATCGGATGGCGACGGGCGGTGGTGCGCAACGTGATCAAGCTGCTGCCCTGGCAACTGGCCCACCTCGCGGTCTCCCGGTGGATCGTCGGCGTCGACCCGTCCCCCGCGATCCTGACCGCCTACGGCGCGTCGGTGGTGCTCGCCGTTGGCAGTGTCGCCGTCGCCCTGCGCGACGCTGAGGGCCGCGCCCTGCACGACCTCGCCGCCGGCACCCGCGTCGTCGTGGCCTGACGGGCCACGGACGGCGAGCCGCGAACCCGCCGGTCAACGCTGGAGCGGGCGACGGGAATCGAACCCGCGTAGCCAGTTTGGAAGACTGGGGCTCTACCATTGAGCTACGCCCGCGACGCCCCACGAGTGGAGCCCGCCCAGTCTAACCGGCGCCCGCCCCACCCCGGCCACCGCCCACCGCCGCCCCGGGGTTCGACGCGAACCACTCGCGCCGTTCGTCCGTGCACAGTGTCGGGGCCTGCTCGGCGTGGAGGACGGGGTGTGGCATGAGCGGCGACGAGCGCGGTGAGCTGGTGGGCGACTGGGCCCACTCGTTCGAGGAGGACGGCGAGCGCACCCTGGTCTTCCGCCGCGACGACTTCCCGTTCCCGCCGGCCCGCCGGCCCAGGGAGGCGCTGTGCCTGGAGCCGGACGGCGGGGTGCGGTTGGGGCGGCCGGGTCCGGCCGACCGGCGGGAGTGGACGTCGGGGCGGTGGGGTGTCGACGGGGGGCGCCTCGTGCTCGGTCCCGGTGAGGTGTTCGACATCGTTCAGCTGGCCCCGGACCGCCTGGAGCTCTCGCGGTCCGACCAGCCCGGCCCGGAGGACGGCCCATGACCCGAGGCGGTACGCCGACCGTTCGCACCTGCGGCACGTCGCCGGTGCACGAGCGCCTGCTGCGCACCGTGCCCGGTTACGCGGAGGCGCGCAGCCGCAGCGAGAACGGGGCGTGGGTGGCGCGGCGGCGGGGGGTGGCGCGCCAGGTGTCGGTCGTGCGGATCCCGGTGGTCGTGCACGTGGTGCACCGCACGGCGCAGGAGAACATCTCCGACGAGCAGGTGCGCTCCCAGATCGAGGTGCTCAACCGCGACTTCCGCCGCCGCAACCCCGACGTCGACCAGGTGCCGGAGGTGTTCGCCGACCTCGTCGCCGACGCGCGGATCGAGTTCGACCTGGCGACCACCGATCCCGACGGCGAGCCGACCGAGGGCGTCACGCGGACGCGGACCTCGGCGTCGTCCTTCGCCGACGACGACCGGATCAAGTCGGCCGCCGCTGGTGGCGCCGACGCGTGGCCGAGCGACCGCTACCTCAACCTGTGGGTCGGGCGGCTGTCCGGCGGGCTGCTGGGCTACGCCCAGTTCCCCGGTGGGCCGCCGGAGACCGACGGCGTCGTCATCACGTTCACGGCGTTCGGCACGCTGGGGACGGCGGCCGAGCCGTTCGACCAGGGGCGCACGGCAACCCACGAGATCGGGCACTGGCTCAACCTGCGCCACATCTGGGGCGACGACGGCACCGGGTGCAGCGGGTCCGACTTCGTCGACGACACCCCCAACCAGGGCGGGGAGAACACCGGCCGCCCCACGTTCCCCAGCGTGAGCTGCGACAACGGTCCCCACGGCGACCTGTACATGAACTACATGGACTACGTCGACGACGTCGCGATGTTCATGTTCACCAGCGGGCAGGCGCAGCGGATGCGGGCCTGCCTGGACAACGACCGGTCCAGCTTCGTCGAACTGGCCTGACGACCACTCCCCACAACCACCCGCCCGCACCGCGCGCCTTCCCGCACCACGATCACGCGCCTCCGCATCATCCTCCGAGCGCGCCGGCCGACAGGGCCGGACGCCGGAGGAGGGATGCGGCATGCGGAGCATGTGGGACGAGTTCAAGGCGTTCGCGCTGGGCGGCAACATGCTGGACCTGGCGCTCGGGTTCATCATCGGCACGGCGTTCGCGGGGCTGGTCGACAGCCTCGCCGGTGACGTGATCATGCAGTTCGTGGCGGCGATCTTCGGCCAGCCCGACTTCTCCGGGCTGGTCGTGACGGTCAACGACGCCGAGATCCGCTACGGCGCGTTCCTGACGGTGCTGGTCAACTTCCTGCTGCTGGCGCTGGTGCTGTTCGGGATGGTCAAGCTGCTCAAGCGGGTGGGGCTGGGCAACTTCAAGGCCCAGGGCAGCCAGGAGTGCCCGTACTGCAAGGAGTTCGTGGCGATCGACGCGACGCGCTGCAAGTTCTGCACCGCCGAGATCGAGCCGGGCGTGCTGGACGAGGACGCGCCGGAGATCGCGACGCAGACCCGCGTCGCCGACTGACCCGCTTCAGGGTGCGGGCTCGGGCAGGGCCGGCCGGCGGGTGCTGTGGGCGGGCACCGACCGCGGCAGCTCCACCCGCACGGCCAGCCCGCCGCCCGGACGCGCGCGGGCCGTGACCGTGCCGCCGTGCGCGCGAACCACCGCCGCGACGATCGACAGGCCGAGCCCGGAGCCCGGTGCGGCCGTGCGGTCGCGGGTGCGGCGGAACGGCTCGAACAGCGCCGGCACGACGTAGTCGGGTACGACGGGGCCGGTGTTGGACACCGCGACCCAGCTGCGGCTGCCGCCCGACCCCGCGGCGATCTCGACGCGCCCGCCGTCGCGGTTGTAGCGCACCGCGTTGTCGACGAGGTTCTCCACCACCCGCTCCAGCAGGACCGGGTCGCCGGTGGTCGGGGCGGGTGTGGCGGAGCGGACCAGCTCGACGCCCGCGTCGGCGGCCGCGGCGGCGCAGCGGGCCGCGACGTGCTCGGTGACCTCATCGAGGTCGACCGCGACCCGGTCCGGCGGCGCGGCCTCGCTGCGGGCCAGCAGCAGCAGGCCGTCGATCAGGCGCTCGTGGCGGGCGTTGACCGCGAGCAGCGTGTCGCCGAGGTCGCGCAGCTCGCGGGGGGCGCCGGGGCGGGTGCTGGCCACCTCGATCAGGGTGCGGTTGATCGCCAGCGGGGTGCGCAGCTCGTGCGAGGCGTTGGCGACGAACGTGCGCTGCCCGTCGAACGCGCGGCCGAGGCGCTCCAGCATCGCGTCGAAGGTGTCGGCGAGCTCGCGCAGCTCGTCGGCCGGGCCGCCGAGGGCGATCCGCTCGTGCAGGCCGCGGTCGTCGGCGATCCGCCGGGCGGTCGCGGTGATCTGGTGCAGCGGGCTCAGCGCCCGCCCGGCCATCCACCAGCCCGAGCCGATGGCCAGCGCGCCGACCAGCACGAGCGCCACCAGCGACTGGGTGAGCAGCGAGCTGAGCGTGTCGTCGCGGATGATGAGCTGGTCGGCGGTGATGCCGGCTTCGAGCATCCTGAACTCGACGCCCGGCGCCGGGGCCCCGGAGACCAGCACCCGGCTGTCCGGCATGCCGAGCGCGCCGCTGCTGAGCACGCGGGCGGTGCCGGCGGGGCCGAGGCGGTCGGTGAGGATGTTGCTCACCAGCAGGTACCCGGCGAAGATCACCACCGCGCCGGCGGCGAAGAACATGACGCCGTAGAGGGCGGTCAGCCGCACCCGGATCGACAGCCTGCCCATCACGGCACCTGGTAGCCGACGCCGGGCACGGTCCGCACCAGCGGCGGGTCGCCCAGCTTGCGGCGCAGGGTCATCACCGTCACCCGCACCACGTTCGTGAACGGGTCGGTGTGCTCGTCCCACACCTTCTCCAGCAGCCGCTCGGTGCTCACCGCTCCCCCGCTCGCCCGCAGCAGCTCCTCCAGCACCCCGAACTCCTTGCGCGTCAGCCGCACGTAGTGCCCGGCGCGGAAGACCTCCCGGCGGTGCGGGTCGAGCCGGACGTCGCCGCGCTCCAGGACCGGCGGGATGACCTCGCGCGGGCGCCGGGCCAGCGCCCGGATGCGGGCCACCAGCTCGGCGAACGCGAACGGCTTGGTCAGGTAGTCGTCGGCGCCGATGGCCAGCCCGGAGACCCGGTCGGGGACGGCGGCGGCCGCGGTCAGCATCAGCACGCGCGCGGTGCCCGCGTCGACCAGGGTGCGGCACAGCTCGTCGCCGTGGATGCCGGGCAGGTCGCGGTCGAGCACGACGACGTCGTAGTCGTTGGCGGCGATCGAGACGCTGGCCAGGTGGCCGTCGAGGGCGACGTCGACCGCCATCGCCTCCCGCCGCAGCCCCTCCGCGACGGCGTCGGCCAGCAGTTCCTCGTCCTCGACCACCAGCACCCGCACGATGTCGATCCTGCCCGGGGTGCCGATAAGGCCGCCATAAGCGGATTCGCTGATCGCTGCCTTATCGCCGCCGCGATGGGGTGGCGCCATGAGACGCACCCTGTTGCTGACCGCGGCCGTCCCGCTCCTCCTGCTCGTCGGAGGAGGGAGCGCCGTGGCGTCCGCCGCGCCCGCGCCGGCGCCGATGACCGACCCCTCCGGCGACCCGGAGGAGCGGATCCGCGAGTTCGTCCAGTGCATGCGCGAGCACGGCATCGACCTGCCCGACCCGACGGAGTCCGACGGACCCGTGCGCTTCGAGATCGGGTCCGACGAGAAGGAGGCGTTCGACAGCGCGCGGGAGGCGTGCGACGAGTTCGCGCCCCCGCACGCCGAGCGGGTCGAGCTGGATCCGGCCCTGCGGGGGCAGATCGACGAGTTCCACGAGTGCTTGCGCGACCACGGCCTCGACATCCCCGAGCCGGGTGCGGCCGCCGGTGGGATCGCGGTGAGCCTGGTCGCCGAGGCCGGCGTGGCCGGGCCGGTGCTGCACGAGAGCGGGGAGGCCCGGCCCGCGACGCCCCCGCCCGGCGCCCCGCACCCGCCGGAGGGCGAAATGCGCGTCGTGACACCGCTGCCGGGGTCGGAGGAGGCCGTCGAGGCCTGCCGCGACCTGCTGCCGGTGCCGCCCGGCGGCGGTGCCGCGGCGGTCGTCGTCGGTACCGCGGGTGAGGTGGCCGTGGGGCAAGGGGACGGGATCGGCATCACCGTCGCGGTCCCGGCCGTTCCGGCCGTCGGGAGTGGGGCGTGACCCGGAACCCCCGGGTGGGGCACCGCCGCGCCGCTCGGCGCGGCGGTGCCCGCACCGCGCTGCTCACCCTGCTGCTCCCGCTGCTGGTGCTGGTCGGCTGCGCCGGCGCGGCTCCGGAAGGGGTCGCCAGCGCCGGCGGTCCGGCCGCGGCGGAGGCGCCCGCCGATGGGGGCCCGGAGCCGGCCGCGGACCGCGACGAGCGCGGCCGCCAGTTCGCCCAGTGCATGCGCGACCACGGCGTCGACATGGCCGATCCGGTGGACGGCCGGATCACGATGAACGGTCGCCCCGGCGACGAGGCGAAGCTCGACGAGGCGCAGGAGGCGTGCGAGCAGTACGCGCCGGGAGGCGGCGAGCGGCCGGACGCGGCGACGACCGAGCAGCTGCGCGCCTTCGCCCAGTGCATGCGCGACAACGGGGTGCCCGGCTTCCCCGACCCGCAGCCCGACGGCGGGCTGATGATCACCAAGGGCTCCGGCGTCGACCTGGACAGCGAGGCGTTCAAGGCCGCCGAGGCGGCCTGCGACGACCTGCGCCCCGACCCGCCGGGCGGCGCCGGGAGCGGCGCGTGAGCGCCCACGGCCGGATCGGCGTCGGCGCGCTGGCCGCCGTGACCGTCGGCCTGGTCGCGGTGCTGGTCGTCGGCGCGGCGCAGGGCGGAGCGGCACCGGCGGCGGCCGCCACCGGCCCGCCGGACACCGCGACGGTCGTGCGCACCACGCTGACCGAGACCGAGGACGTCGACGGCACCCTCGGCTTCGGCGACGCCCGCCCGATCAGCGCGCGCGGGCCGGGCACGCTCACGTCGGTCGCCGCCGCGGGCGCGGTGGTGCACCGCGGCGAGGCGCTGTTCGCCGTCGACACCGAGCCCGTGGTTCTCCTGCACGGCGCGATGCCCGCCTACCGGGAGCTGCGCAGCGGCGTCGAAGGCGCGGACGTGGCCCAGCTCGAGGAGAACCTGGCCGCGCTCGGCCACACCGGCTTCACCGTCGACGACGAGTACACCTCGGCCACCGCGGAGGCCGTGCGCGAGTGGCAGGAGGACCTCGGCCTCGACGAGACCGGCCGCGTGCAGCCGGGGCAGGTGGTGTTCGCCCCCGCCGACGTGCGGGTGTCGGAGGTGTCCGCGCTGGTCGGCGACCAGGTCGGCGGCGGGCCGGTGCTCAGCGTCACCGGCACCGCCCGCCAGGTCGACATGGACGTCGAGGTGCCCGACCGCGAGATCGTCGCGCCCGGGACCGCGGTCCAGGTGGAACTGCCGGGCGGCACCGTCGTCCCCGGCACGATCCGCGAGGTCGGCACCGCCGCCGAGCAGCCACCCGACGACGGCCAGCCCGGACCGGCCGCCCCGGCGACCGTCCCGGTCGTGGTCGACGTCGCCGACCCGGCCGCGACGGCCGCGTTCGACCAGGCGCCGGTGACGGTCACCGTCACCGCCAGCAGCGCGCCCGACGTGCTCGCCGTGCCCGTCGCGGCGCTGCTCGCGCTGGCCGAGGGCGGCTACGGGTTGGAGGTCGTCGAGGGCGGCACCGGTCGCGTCGTCGCCGTCGAGACCGGGGTGTTCTCCGGCGGGCAGGTCGAGGTGAGTGGCGGCGGGATCGTCGAGGGCGCCACGGTGGGGGTGCCGGCGCGATGACCACCGACGCCGTCGTCGAGCTGGCCGACGTGCACCGCAGCTACCCGGGCGGGGTCGCGGCGGTCCGCGGGGTGTCGCTGCGGATCCGGGCCGGGGAACTGGTCGCGGTGGTCGGGCCGTCCGGCTCGGGCAAGTCGACGCTGCTGCACCTGGCCGGCACGCTGGACCGGCCCACCGCCGGGACGGTCCGGGTGGACGGGCGCGACGTGTCCGCGCTGCGCGACCGCGAGCTGGCCGAGCTGCGGGCCGACCGGATCGGGTTCGTGTTCCAGCAGTTCCACCTGACCCGCGGCGTCGCGGCGCTGTCCCTGGTGGCCGACGGCCTGCTCTACGCGGGGACGCCCGCGCGGCGGCGTCGGGAGCGCGCGGCCCGGGTGCTGGAGCGGGTGGGGCTCGGGCACCGGCTCGGGCACCGCCCGCACGAGCTGTCCGGCGGGGAGCGGCAGCGCGTCGCGATCGCCAGGGCGGTCGTCGGCGATCCCGCGCTCGTGCTGGCCGACGAGCCGACCGGCAACCTCGACTCGGCGTCCGGCGCCGAGGTGATGGCGCTGCTGCGGGAGCTGAACGCCGAGGGCACCACCGTCGTCGTCATCACCCACGACCGGGAGCTGGCCGACGGGCTGCCCCGGCGGGTGCGGATGCGCGACGGGCTGGTGGTCTCCGACGAGGGCGGCCGACGCCCGGTCCTGGAGGCGCGGTGAGGGCGCGGCTGGGACCGGCCGACACCGGCCGGATCGCGATCGACGGGCTGCGCGCCCGCCCGGTGCGGGCGGTGCTCTCCGCGCTGGGCATCGCCATCGGCATCGCCGCCATGGTCGCCGTGCTGGGCATCTCGGCGTCCAGCCGCGCGCAGCTCGACGCCACCCTCGACCGGCTCGGCACGAACCTGCTGACCGTCGGACCGGGCCGCACCCTGCTCGGCGAGGACGCGCAACTGCCGCTGGACGCGGTGGCGATGGTCGGACGCATCGGCCCGGTGACCGCCGCCTCGGCCACCGGCACCGTCGAGGCGAACGTCTACCGCTCCGACCTCGTCCCGCCCGGTCAGACCGGCGGCCTCGCCGTCCTCGCGGCCCGGCTCGACCTGCTGGACACCGTCGGCGCCGAGGTGGCGTCCGGGACCTGGCTGAACGCGGCGACCGAGCGGTACCCGGCCGTCGTGCTCGGCGCGGACGCGGCGGCGCGGACGTCGTCGGCGCTCGGCTCGCGGGTGTGGCTCGGCGGGCGCTGGTTCACCGTCGTCGGGGTGCTGGCGCCGGCCCCGCTGGCCCCCGAGCTCGACACCGCCGCGTTGGTCGGCTGGCCGGTGGCCGAACGGCTGCTGGAGTTCGACGGGCACCCGACCACGGTGTACGAGCGCTCCGCCGAGGACGCCGTGGAGGCCGTCGCCGCCGTGCTCGCGGCCACCGCCAACCCGGAGGACCCGAACGAGGTCGACGTCAGCAGACCGTCGGACGCGCTCGCCGCCCGCGCGGCCGCCGACTCCGCGTTCACCGGGCTCTTGCTCGGCGTCGGAGCGGTCGCCCTCCTGGTCGGCGGCGTCGGCGTGGCCAACACGATGGTGATCGCCGTGCTGGAACGGCGCGCCGAGATCGGCCTGCGCCGTGCCCTCGGCGCCACCCGCAGGCACGTCCGCGACCAGTTCGTCGCCGAAGCCGTCGTCCTCTCCGGCCTCGGCGGGCTGTTCGGGGTGCTGCTCGGCGCGGCCGTCACCACGGCGTACGCGATGAGCCAGGGCTGGCCGGCGACCGTACCGGCCTACGCCTGGGCGGGCGGCCTGCTGACCACCGTCGTCGTCGGCGCGCTCGCCGGGCTCTACCCGGCCGTCCGCGCCTCCCACCTCCCCCCGGTGGAGGCACTCGCCTCCGCCTGACCCACCGACCCGGCCGGGAGTGGGGACCCGGCCCGCGACGGCAGCACGCCCCTGCCCAGGGGAACGGCGGGGCGTGCTGCCGATCCGGCCATCCGGACGGTGCCGCGTGGGGGCGCACGCTAGGCTCACCTGCGCAGGACACGGGGTGTGGCGCAGCTTGGTAGCGCACTCGCTTTGGGAGCGAGGGGCCGTGGGTTCAAATCCCGCCACCCCGACCACGCAGCATCCGGGACGCCGAGCCGACAGCACGCCGTCGTCTCGGTCCCCCACCCGTCGAGAACGAAGTTGTCGTGCGGTGGACCGGTCCAAACGCGCGACAAGTTCGTTCTCGACGGAGGGCGCGAGTGTGCGTCGGGTCAGCGGAGTTCCCCGGCCAGCACCGCCATGACGAACTCGTCGTGCCAGCGCCCGTCCCACCACAGCACGTCGCGGCAGCGCCCCTCCACGACGAACCCGCACTTCTCGTACACCCTGCGGGCGCGCGCGTTGAAGGCGAACACCGTCAGCGACACCCGGTGCAGGCCGCGGGCGAAGGCGTCCCCGACGGCCAGTCGCACCGCTTCGGTGCCGTACCCCCGGCCCTGGTGGGGGCCGGCGAGCAGGATGCGGAAGTTGCATGACGCGTTGTCCGGGTCGAGGTCGTTGAGGACCGCTTCGCCGAGGAACGCCCCGTCCTCCGAGCGCACCACGGCCCAGTCGGCGCGGTCGTGGTGCTCGTGGCGGGTCGCGAGCCAGCGTGCGACGGCGGTCCGGTCGTGCTCGGCGTGTGAACCGGTCAGGCGCCGCACCTCCGGATCGTCGAGCGCCAGCAGGTAGTCCTCCAGCACGGCGGGGCCCAGGGGTTCCAGGCGCACCTGCTCGCCGTGGAGCACGGAACGGTCGCGGAAGACGTCGTCGGGCACGATCACGTCGGCGACCGTAACCGCCGTGGATCGGGCGCAGCACACGTCGGCGAGCCCGTCGAGAACGAGGTTGTCGTGCGGTGGACCGGTCCGAACGCGCGACAGGTTCGTTCTCGACGGAAGGGGCCGGGTCAGTGGCCGCGGAAGGCCTCGGCCAGCCACCAGGAGGGCTCGTCGGCGGTGACCTTCGCGTCGAGGACCAGCGGGCGGTCCCGCGGGCCGTCCAGCCAGTCCGCGAGCGCTCCGAGGTCGCCGACGCGGCGGACGGTCGCCGACTCGCAGCCGTAGCCGGCGGCGAGGGCGGCGAGGTCGGTCTCGGGGAAGCGGACGGTCGTGTGGTCCTGGTCGGCGAAGTGGTGGAACTCGGCCCCGTACCCGCCGTCGTCGTAAATCACGACGACCATCCCGATCCCCAGCCGGACCAGCGTCTCCAGCTCGGACACGCCCATGGTGAAGCCGCCGTCGCCCAGCGCGGCGACGGTCAGCCGGTCGGGGCGGGCGAGGGCGGCGCCGATCGCGGTCGCCAGCCCGAGGCCGACGGACTGGAAGGCCTGGGTGAAGCAGAAGCCCTGCTCATCGGGGACGGCGAGGTAGCCGCTGGGGTAGCCCATGAAGTTGCCCGAGTCGACCGCGACGGTGCGCTCCGCCGGGAGCAGCAGGTCCAGCTCGACGGACAGCCGGCGGGGGTCGATGCGGTCGTCGTCGCGCTCGACGAGGTCCAGCGGCTCCTCGGGCGCGGGCAGGTCGGCCCAGCGGCCCTCGACGGCGATCCGGTCGTGCAGCACGCGGGAGCGGTAGCCGGTGCCCCCGCGCACGACGGCGAGGACGTCGCGGGCGGTCTCGGCGACGTCGCCGAGAACGGCCAGGTCGACCGCGCGGTTGGCGCCCAGCGCCTCGGCCGTGTCGTCGACCTGCACGACGGTGGCGGTGGGCCCGATGAGGGCGCCGTGGCGGGTGGTCCACATGGTCATCGACGCGCCCCAGGCCACCACCAGGTCGGCGTCGGCGATCGCCTCGGCGGCCAGCGGGGTGGCGAAGCCCCCGGAGATGCCCAGCGACCACGGCGAGCCGGCGAACAGCCCGTTCGCCACGGCGGAGGTGGCCAGCAGCGCGCCGCACCGGTCGGCGAGGGCCTCCACCTCGGCCCGGGCGGAGCGGGCGCCGCGCCCGGCCAGGAACACCGGCCGGTCGGCGCCGTCGATCAGCCGGGCGAGCGCCTCGACCGCGGACGTGGCCGGCCGCACCGGCTGCCAGGCCGGCAGGACCGGCATGGGGACGGGCAGCGCGCACGCCTGGGCCTGCACGTCGAGCGGGAGGTTGAGGACGACGGTGTGCCGCCGGCGGACCGTGCCCACGGCGCGCAGCACGTCGGCGACGGCCGACTCCGCCGAGTGCACCCGCTCGGGCACCGCGCCGAGCGCGCGGACCAGCGCGTCCTGGTCGATGCGGAAGTTGGAGCGCACGGCGGCGCCGGCGCTGTCGGCGGCCAGCACCAGCAGCGGCGTGCGGCTCTTGGCGGCCTCGGTGATGCCGGTGACGGCGTTGGTCAGGCCGGGGCCCTGGTGCACCGAGAGCACCGCGATCTCGCCCGTGGTGCGGGCGTACGCGTCGGCCATGGTCGCGGCGCCGCCCTCGTGGCGGGCGGCGGTCCAGGGCACGCCCGCCGCGCGCAGGGCGTTGGTGACGTGGAAGTTGCCGCTACCGACGACGCCGAACGCGTGCCCGATCCCGAGCCCGCCCAGCAGCGTTCCGACGACGTCGGCGACGGTGCCACTCACCGCTCGACCAGCGCCAGCACGCGCGCCGGGCTGCCGGAGCCGCCGACGATCGGCAGCGGGGAGACGACCAGCAGCGCGCCCGTGGCCGGGAGCTGCCCGAGATTGCGCAGGCTGGTCAGGCCCCACTTGCCGGCCCCGAGCAGGAAGTGGTGGCAGGCGAAGGGCGGGTCGAAGCCGCCCGCGGCGCCCGCGTCGGTGCCCACGGTCTCGACCCCGAAGCCGGTCAGTGGCGACTCCTCGCCCAGCCAGCGGGCGCACTCGGCGGACACGCCGGGGGTGTGCGGGCCGTTCTCGTCGGCGTTGAGGAAGGCGGCCGCGTCCTCGCCGCGGGCCTCCCAGCCGGTGCGGTAGAGCAGCCAGCCGCCGTCGGGCAGCGGGCCGTGCTCGCCCTCCCATGCCTTGATGTGCTCGACCTCCAGCAGGAAGTCGGGGTCGGCGGCGGCCTCGGCGGTCTTGTCGATCACCGCGGCGGGCGCGACCAGGGTGCGCATCGGGGCCTGCGAGACGTCCGGGCCGTCCTTGCCGGTCACCCAGTGGACGGGGGCGTCGACGTGGGTGCCGGTGTGCTCGCCGGTGTGGATGTCGTTCCAGTACCAGGCCGGGCCGCGGTCGTCGTAGCGACTGATCTCCTCGAGCTGGAACTGGCGGGTGTTCCCGAAGGGCTCGGGCAGCCGCAGGATCGGCGTCGAGTCCCGCAGCGGCGTGGTGAGGTCGACGACCTCGACGGCGCCGGAGCGGACCGCGTCGAGCACGGCGGACAGGACGGACATGGGGGCTCCCCGGGGTCGGACGCCGCGAACTGCGATCCGGGGGATCGTGCCCGCCAACCGGGCGGCGCAGCAAGGCACAAGATCGCCCAGCGGACTGCGTGTATCGGACGATTGACCGTCGTCATGAATGCGCAATATCGTGGTGTCGCCTTGGAGGAGGGAGCGCGATGACCTCGACCGCTCATGTCGACCCGTTCTGCCGCGACCACCTCCCGCCGCCCGACCAGTGGCCCGAGCTGCTGCTGGACGAGCCGTGGCTGCGCTACCCCGAGCGCCTCAACTGCGCGACGTCCCTGCTCGACGCCACGATCGCCGAGCACGGCGGCGACCGGCCCTGCCTGCTGGCCCCCGGCGGCGAGCGCTGGACCTACGACGAGCTGCGCGCCACCGCCAACCGCGTCGCCCACGTGTTGAGCGCCGACCTGGGCGTCGTCCCGGGCACGCGGGTGCTGCTGCGCGGCCCGAACACCCCGTGGCTGGTGGCCTGCTGGTTCGGTGTGCTCAAGGCCGGGGCGGTCGCGGTGGCGACGATGCCGATGCTGCGCGGGCGCGAGCTGCGCGAGATCCACGACATCGCCCGGGTCGGCGTGGCGCTGTGCGACCACCGGTTCCTGGCCGACCTCGACGCCGCCGACCTCGGCGTCCCGACGGTCCCGTTCGGCGGCACCGGCGCCGACGACCTCGTCGCCCGCGCGGCCGCGCACCCCGCCGGGTTCGACGACGTCGCCACGGCCGCCGACGACGTCGCCCTGCTGGCGTTCACCTCGGGCACCACCGGCCGGCCGAAGGCGACCATGCACCTGCACCGCGACGTGCTCGCCATCGCCGACACCTTCTCGGCGCACGTGCTCAAGCCCACCCCGGACGACGTCTTCACCGGCACGCCGCCGATCGCGTTCACCTTCGGGCTCGGCGGGCTGGTGGTGTTCCCGCTGCGCGCCGGGGCCAGCACGCTGCTGATCGAGAAGGCGACCCCGGCCGAGCTGGCCCGCCACATCGGCGAGCACGCCGTCACGGTGTGCTCGACCGCCCCGACGGCCTACCGGGCCATGATCGCCTCGGGCGAGGTGGCGAAGCTGGCCACGCTGCGCAGGGCCGTATCGGCGGGCGAGCACCTGGGCGAGTCGACCTGGCGGCAGTTCCACGAGGCCACCGGTGTCGCGCTGATCGACGGCATCGGCTCGACCGAGATGCTGCACGTGTTCATCTCCGCCGCCGACGACGACATCCGCCCGGGCTCCACCGGCCGTGCGGTGCCCGGCTACGTCGCCCGGATCGTCGACGAGCAGGGCCGCGAGGTCCCCGACGGCACGCCGGGGCGGCTGGCCGTGAAGGGCCCGACGGGCTGCCGCTACCTCGACGACCCGCGCCAGCGCGTCTACGTCCAGGACGGCTGGAACATCACCGGCGACACGTTCTCCCGCGACGGCGACGGCTACTTCTGGTACCACGCCCGCAGCGACGACATGATCGTCTCCTCCGGGTACAACATCGCCGGCCCGGAGGTCGAGCAGGCGGTGGTGCTGCACCCCGACGTCGTCGACTGCGCGGTCGTCGGCACGCCGGACGCGGCCCGCGGCCAGCTGGTGACGGCCTACGTGGTGCTGCGGGAGGGCGCGAGTGCCGACGCCGCCACCGCCGCGGCGATCCAGGACCACGTCAAGGCCATCATCGCCCCCTACAAGTACCCGCGGCGGGTGGAGTTCGTCGACGAGCTGCCGCGCACGGCGACCGGCAAGCTGCAGCGGTTCCGGCTGCGGGAGGACGCGGCCGAGCCGGCCAAGGAGCCGATCTAGGCTTCGGCGGTGCCCGAGCTCGCGCCGCGTCAGCTGATCCTGACGCTCTACGGCCTCTACGCGCGCGCCGAGCACGACTGGCTCTCGGTGGGCTCGGTGGTGAAGCTGCTGGGCGACCTGGGCGTCGACTCGGCGGGGGTGCGCTCGTCGGTCTCGCGGCTCAAGCGCCGCGGGGTGCTGGAGTCGATGCGCCAGGACGGGGCGGCGGGCTACGCGCTGTCCGCGCGCACCGTGGAGGTGCTGCGAGAGGGCGACGAGCGCATCTTCGGCCGGCGCCGGGCCGCGCCCGACGACCCGCTGGTGCTGGTGCTGTTCTCGGTGCCGGAGGCCGAGCGCGACAAGCGCCACCAGCTGCGGGCCACGCTGAGCCGGATGGGCTTCGGCACGGCGGCGCCGGGGGTGTGGGTGGCGCCGGGGCACCTGCACGACGAGGCAGCGCGCACCCTCGACCGGCTGGGCCTGCAGCCCTACGTCGACCTGTTCTGCGCGCACTACTCGGCCTTCGGCGGGCTGCGCGAGCGGATCGGGAAGTGGTGGGACCTGCCCGCCATCGACGCCGAGTGCGCCGGGTTCGTCGAGCGCTACCGCGACCTGCGCCCGGGCACGGCGCCGCTGGACGCGTTCCGGACGTACGTGCCGCTGCTCACCGAGTGGCGCCGGCTGCCCTACCTCGACCCGGGCCTGCCGCTGGAGCTGCTGCCCGAGCCGTGGCACGCGGCTGAGGCCGCCGACCTGTTCGCCCGGCTCGACGCGGTGCTGCGCGAGCCCGCCCGCCAGCACGCGCACGCCACCCTGCACCCCTGACCCCCGTCGAGAACGAAGTTGTCGTGATCAACAGGGCTGGATGATCACGACAAGTTCGTTCTCGACGGTCACTCCAGGGCGGCGATCCCCTGGATCTCGACGAGCGCCTCGGCGTCCCAGAGGCGGGCGACGCCGATGCCGGCGGCGGCCGGGTAGTCCGTGCCGGCCAGGCGCCGCCAGACGCGGCCGATCTCCCGGGCGCGGGCCAGGTAGGCCTCGACGTCGACGATGTAGATGGTGATCGACGTCAGGTCGGCGGGGGTGCCGCCGGCGGCCTCCAGCGCGCGCAGGATGTTGCTCAGCGCCTTCTCGAACTGCTCGACGACGTCGGCGCCGACGATCTTCCCGGACGCGTCGAGCGCGGTCTGGCCGGCCAGGTAGACGGTGCGCGGCCGGTCGGTGCGCACGGCGTGGCTGAACCCGCTGGGCGGGGCCAGGTCGGGCGGGTTGATCCGATCGAAGCTCACGACTGCACCGCTCCCCCGTCGACGTTGATGCCCTGCCCGGTGATCGCCGCGTTGTCGACGCAGGCCAGCACGGCCGCGGCGACCTCGTCCGGGTCGATCAGCCGGCCGATCGGCTGGCGGCGGGCCAGCAGCGCGCGGGCCTCGGCCGGGTCCTTCCCGAGGCGCTCGCCCATGGTGGCGACCGTGGCGTCGGTCATCGGGGTGTCGACGTAGCCGGGGCACACCGCGTTGACCGTGACGCCGGTGCGGGCCAGCTCGTCGGCGGCCGCGCGGACCAGCCCCAGCACGCCGTGCTTGCTGGCCGAGTACGCCGCGACCTGGCGCTCGCCGCGCTTGGCCACCACCGAGGCGACCACCACGATCCGCCCCCACCCCGCCGCCGCCATGGCCGGCACCGCGCGCCGGATGCACCGGAACGGCGCGGTCAGGTTGACCTCCAGCATCGCCTGCCACTGCTCGTCGGTGGTCTCGGCGAGCGGCGCGGCCAGGCCCGTGCCGGCGTTGGCGACCAGCACGCCCACCGGCCCGCGCTCCCGCTCGACCGTGCCGAACACGTGGTCCGCCGCACCGGCGTCGGTCAGATCGGCGGGTACGCACAGCGCCCCGCCCAGCTCGGCCGCGACGGCGTCGAGCTTGGCGGTGTCGCGACCGACCAGCGCGACGTCGTGCCCGGCCGCCGCGAGCCGCAGCGCGACCGCCCGTCCGATGCCCTGCCCGGCCCCGGTGACGACGGCGACGGCCATCAGCGGCCCTTCCATTCCGGCGGGCGCTTCGCGGTGAACGCGGCGTGGAACTCGGCGTGGTCGTCGCTGGTCATCAGCAGCGCCTGGGTCATCGCGTCCAGCTCGACGGCCGCCGAGAGCGGCATGTCCAGCTCGCGGGTCAGCAGCGACTTGGTCTGCGCGAAGGCCAGCGTCGGCCCACTCGCCAGCCGCGCGGCCAGGGCGCCGACCGCGGAGTCGAGCTCGTCGTCGGCGACCAGCTCGGAGACCAGGCCGTACCGGTCGGCCGTCGCGGCGTCGATCGTGTCGCCGAGCATGAGCAGCTTCGTGGCGTGCCCGAGCCCGACGACGCGGGGCAGCAGGTAGGCCGCGCCCATGTCGCCGCCGGAGAGCCCGACCTTGGTGAACAGGAACGCGAACCGGCCCGACGTCGCGACCACCCGGAAGTCGGCGGCCAGCGCGATGACCGAGCCGGCGCCCGCGGCGATGCCCTGGATGCCGGCGATGATCGGGATCGGGCACTCGCGCATCGCCCGGATCACCTCGCCGGTCATCTTGGTGAACCGCATGAGCCCGTCGGCGTCCATCTTCAGCAGCTCGCCGATGATCTCCTGGACGTCGCCGCCGCCGCAGAAGCCGCGGCCCTCGCCGCGGATCACCAGCACCTTGACGCCCTCGTGGTGGGGCAGCTCGGCCAGCAGGTCGCGCAGGTCGGCGTAGGACTCGAAGGTCAGCGGGTTGAGCTTCTCGGGCCGGTTGAGGGTGATCGTCGCGATCGCCCCGTCGACCCGGAAGTCGAAGTGGTCCCAGTCGGTGGTCAGTGGGGCGGACGCGCGGAACCGGGTCATGGACTAGTTATAGCGTTTTGACAACGGGCGTCAAGAAGACACAATAGACGGGTGCGCATCGCGGTGGTCGGCGGCGGACCTGGCGGGCTCTACCTCGCCGCACTGGCCAAGCAGCTCGGGCCCGACCACGAGGTCGTCGTGTGGGAGCGCAACGCCCCCGACGACACGTTCGGCTTCGGCGTGGTGTTCTCCGACGAGACCCTCGGCGGCATCGAGCACGCCGACCCGGTCGTCCGGGCCCAGATGGAGCGCGAGTTCGCCCGCTGGGACGACATCGACGTCCACTACGGCGGCGAGGTCGTCACCTGCGGCGGGCACGGGTTCGCCGCGATGGGTCGCAAGCGGCTGCTGCAGATCCTCCAGCAGCGCTGCCGCGACCTCGGCGTCGACCTGCGCTTCCGGACCGAGGCGCCGGACGTCGAGGTGCTGCGCCGCGAGCACGACCTGGTCGTCGCGGCCGACGGCGTGAACTCCGCGGTCCGCGCCCGCTACGCCGACGTCTTCGGCCCGACCGTCACCGCGGGCGGCTGCAAGTACATGTGGCTGGGCACCGACAAGGTCTTCGAGGCGTTCACGTTCGACATCCGCGAGACGCCGCACGGCGTCGTCCAGCTGCACGGCTACCCCTACGACGAGCACGGCAGCACGTTCATCGTGGAGATGGCCGAGGACGTGTGGCGGCGCGCCGGCCTCGACGGCTGCCCCGACCTGCCGCCGGGGCGGTCCGACGAGCGGTCCGTGGCCGCCGTCCGCGAGATGTTCGCCGACGTGCTCGAGGGCCACGAGGTGCTGGCCAACAACTCCAAGTGGATCAGCTTCCCCACCGTGAGCACCGAGAACTGGTGCCACGGCAACGTCGTGCTGCTCGGCGACGCCGCGCACACCGCGCACTTCTCCATCGGCTCGGGCACCAAGCTGGCCATGGAGGACGCGCTGTCGCTGGTCGCGTGCCTGCACGAGTGCCCCGACATCCCGAGCGCCCTGGCGGCCTACGAGCAGGAGCGGCGCCCGGTCGTGCTCTCGACCCAGCGCGCCGCGGTGGCCAGCCAGGCCTGGTTCGAGAACCTGGGCCAGTACCTGCACCAGCACCCGCTGCAGTTCGCCTTCAACATCATGACCCGCAGTCGCCGGGTCACCTACGACAACCTGCGCCTGCGCGACCCGGCGTTCATCGCCCGCGTCGACGAGTGGTTCGCCGCCTCCCAGCCGGGCGACGGCGACGTGCGCCCGCCGATGTTCCAGCCGTTCCGGCTCGGCGAGCTGGAGCTGGCCAACCGGGTCGTCGTGTCGCCGATGGACATGTACGTGGCCACCGACGGGCTGCCCGGCGAGTTCCACCTGGTCCACCTGGGCGGCAAGGCGATGGGCGGGGCCGGGCTGGTGATGACCGAGATGGTCTGCGTGTCGCCGGAGGGCCGGATCACCCCGGGCTGCACCGGCCTGTGGACCGACGAGCAGGCCGCCGGGTGGGCCCGGGTCTGCGACTTCGTGCACTCCACCACGTCGGCCAAGATCGGCGCGCAGCTGGGCCACTCCGGCCCGAAGGGCTCGACGCGGCTGATGTGGGAGGGCATGGACGAGCCGCTGGCCGAGGGCAACTGGCCGCTGGTGGCCGCGTCCGCCCGCCCCTACCGCGACGGCGTCAACCAGGTCCCCCGCGAGCTCGACCGCGCGGGCATGGACGCGATCGTCGCCGAGTTCGTCGCGGCCACCGAGCGCGCCGACCGGGCCGGCTTCGACCTCGTCGAACTGCACTGCGCGCACGGCTACCTGCTGTCGTCGTTCCTGTCGCCGGTCACCAACCGGCGCACCGACGCCTACGGCGGCGACGTCGAGGGCAGGCTGCGGTTCCCGCTGGAGGTCTTCCGGGCGATGCGCGCGGCGCTGGCCCCGCACAAGCCGATGACCGTGCGCATCTCGGCCACCGACTGGGTCGAGGGCGGCACCAGCCCCGAAGACGTCCTCGCCATCGCCCGCGCGTTCGAGGCCGCGGGCGCCGCGGCGATCGACGTCTCCACCGGCCAGGTCACCCCGGACGAGACGCCCGCGTTCGGCCGCTCGTACCAGACGCCGTTCGCCGACGCGATCCGCAACGGGGTCGGCATCCCCACCATCGCCGTCGGTGTGATCTCCTCCGCCGACGACGTCAACACCATCGTGCTGGCCGGCCGCGCCGACCTGTGCGCGCTGGGGCGCGTGCACCTCTACGACCCCAACTGGACCCTGCACGCCGCCGTCGAGCAGGACTACGACGGGCCCGGCGTCGTCTGGCCCGACCCGTGGCGGGCGGGGCGGCGCAAGCCGCAGACCGGCCGCTCCGACGGCCCGCCACCCCGGCTGGAGCTCATCCGGACCGCCACGACCAGGTCGGACGGACACCGCCGCTGGCGTCCCCGACGGCCGGAGCTGAGCCAGAGCTGAGCCGGAGCGCGACGGCGCTACCCGTCGTCGCGCTCCCGCGCCTCGCGCAGCTGCCGCGCGACGTCGGACCAGCGGAAACGGTGCTGGCCGCCCATCGTCGTCAGGGTCGGGACGAGCTTCCCGGCGCGCACCCAGTTGGCGATCGTGTGGCGGGAGACCCCGACGAGCTCGGCCACCTGGCTGCTGGTCAGCAGCGGTTCCGGCTTGTCCTCCACGAGACGACTGTAGGTCGCCAGATCACCCGTTTAGCGGCAGATTCTCCCGATTCACCTGACTCTCCATAATCACCGTTCGTCTCTTCGAGGCTAACCACGGGTAGCTTCTCCCGATTCACCAGATGTCCGAGTTTGATGAGCGCTCCGCAAATCCATGAGGAGCAGCCCGTGGCAGACGACGACTTACCCCGACTCCTCAGCGACCTCGGCGCGACGGCCGTCGGCACGCTGCTCGCCCAGCACGTCGACGACGGGCGCGGCTACTGCCGGGCGTGCTCCCTCCCGCAAGCCGGGCCGAGCCGCTGGCCCTGCACCTTGCGCGCCGCTGCCGTCGCGGCCCGCGACCTGGCCCGGCGGGCCCGGTGAGCACGCTCGACGTGGTCGGGTTGGCGCTGGTCGGGGCCGGCATCCTGGCGGGTGCCGTCGGTGTCGCCGTGTGGGCCGAGCGGGACGCGCGGCGGCGGGAACGCGCCCGGCTCGACCGGCACCGCACCCACTGACCGGGCGGGAAGTAGGTTTCCCGCATGCGTCTGCACGTCGGGTGCGCGATGTGGACCCACAAGGCGTGGCCGGGGCGCTTCCTGCCGCAGGCGTTGCCGGCCGGGGAGCGCCTGCGGGCCTACGCCGCCTGGTGCAACGCGGTCGAGGGCAACACCACCTTCTACGCGACCCCGTCCCCGGACACGGTGGCCGGCTGGGCGCAGCAGACCGAGCCCGACTTCCGGTTCCTGCCCAAGTTGCCCCGGGTCGTCACCCACGATCGTCGGCTGACCGGCGTCGACGTGGAGATGCGCGCCTTCCTGGACGCGATGGAGCCGCTCGGCCCGCGGGCGACGGCCCTGTGGGTGCAGCTGCCCCCGTCGTTCGGGCCCGCCGACCTCGACGCGCTGGCCCGCTTCCTGCGCAGGCTCCCCGCCCACCGCTGCGCCGTCGAGGTCCGCCACCCCGACTTCTTCCACGACGCCGGTTCGGCGGCCCGGCTGGAGCGCGTGCTCGACGACACCGGCGCCGAGTGGGTGCCCTTCGATACCACGGTGTTCTTCGCCGGCCCGCCGACCAGCGAGATGGAGCAGGAGGCCTGGGACCGCAAGCCGCGGCTGCCGCGGCGGACCCGGGCGCTCACCGAGCGCCCGATCGTCCGCTACATCGGCCGCGACTCGGTCGAGGAGACGGTCCAGGGCTGGCGGGAGTGGGCGGAGGTGGCCGCGGGTTGGCTGCGGGAGGGCCGCTCGCCCACGGTGTTCATCCACACCCCCGACAACGCCGACGCGCCCCTGCTCGCCCGCCGCTTCCACGACGACGTCCGCGCGCTGGTCCCCGACCTCGCCCCGCTCCCCGAGCCGGCCCCGGTCCAGCCCGCCACCCTGTTCTGACGCCGCCTCCCCCTCCTCGCCCGACCCGACGCCCGCCCTCCTCCCCCTCTCCTGAGTTCAGGAAAGCCACGATGCTGCCCTGATGCGATGAAGGAGCGGGGCCTCCGCTCCTCGTGACCCTCGGCTCATGCTCGAGGTGTGCACGCCATCGATTCGAGGAGGCCCCTGTGAGCGGAGCATACGAGGGACGCCAGATCGTCGGGGTGGATCTGCACCGGCGCCGGTCGGTGCTGGTCCGGATGACCGAGACCGGGGAGCGGTTGGAGACCGTCCGGATCAGCAACGACCCGGAGTACCTGGCCCAGGTCATGGCCCGCGCCGGGGAGGCGCCGGAGGTGGTGCTGGAGGCCACCTACGGCTGGTACTGGGCCGCGGACACCCTGGCCGAGTTGGGCGCGAACGTGCATCTGGCGCACCCGCTGGGAGTGAAGATGTTCTCCCTGCGGCG
>NZ_JAHDTH010000491.1 GCF_018531445.1 Pseudonocardia lacus | reverse complement strand
GCCCCCGCGCCCGCCGCTCGACGTCGGCGCGCCGGTCGGCTCGCCCGCCGCCGCGCAGGAGAACGCGACCACCGTCTTCGAGCAGCCCAAGGCGCAGGGCCACCTGTGCGCCCGCGGGCACCTCAACGACCCGCGCTCGCACTTCTGCGTGCTGTGCGGGATCCGGATGAACGAGCGCACCGGGGTGCTCGTCGTCGGCACCCGCCCGCCGCTGGGCCTGCTCGTCTTCGACGACGGCTCCACCTACACCGTCGACGCCGAGTACCTCGTGGGCCGCATGCCCGAGGCCGACCAGCGGGTCCGCTCCGGCGTGCTGCGCGCGATCATCATCGAGGACCGGTCCGGCTCGGTGTCGCGGGTGCACGCCGAGGTCCGGCTCAACGGCTGGGACGTCATGCTGGTCGACTCGGGCTCGCGCAACGGCACCTACATCTCGGAGCCGGGGGAGTCGGGCTGGACCCCGCTGCCGCCGCACCAGACGCGGCGCATGGTGCCGGGCACGAAGGTGCGCCTGGGCGCGCGGACGTTCGTCTTCGAGTCGCCGTCCGGGGTGCGCTGAGGGCCCAGGGGGCTCACGCCCCGTCGCGCACCCCGACCGCGATCCGGTCCACGACCTGGTCGATCTCCTCGTCGGCGTCGGCCGTGGTCGCGCGCACCCGCAGCACCGCGGTCGCGGTGTCGTCCCCGGTGGCGGCGTCGGGGGCGGGCAGGTCGACCGGCAGCACCAGCACCGGCGCGGTGGTCGCCGCGGCCGGTTGAACGGCCTCCGCCGAGACCCCGCGCCGCGACAGCGCCGCCACGGCGGCCCCGCTGCGCCGGGCCCGCCGCGCGTC
>NZ_JAHDTH010000490.1 GCF_018531445.1 Pseudonocardia lacus | reverse complement strand
CATGGCCAGCACCAGCCGCGCGGTCGCCCCCTCCCGCCCGGCCCGCAGGTCGAGCGCCGCGCGGGCCACCCACGGCAGGGCGGCGTAGCCGAGCAGCAGCGTCCAGTGGCCCATGAGCAGCCGCTCGGCCACGTACGGCGACCAGCCGTAGACCAGGCCGGCCACCGCGGCGGGAAGGGTGCGCCCGTCGACCAGCGGACGCACGAGCGCGGCCGCGCCGGTCACCGCGGCGACCACGACGGCGAGCAGGACGGCCTTCTGCACGAGATCGCCCGGCACGACGGCGGTGACGGCGGCCAGCACGGCGTCGGCCGGCACCGCCCGCGGCAGCGCGGACCCGAGGCCGAACGCGTCCGCCGTGGGGTACTGGCGCGGCACGAAGACCATGTCGTTGACCAGCACGAAGCCCGGTCCGAACCCGGGCCCCACGACGAGCGCCCCCGCGGTCACCGCGAGCAACCGGATGGACCATCCCGGCCGGTCCGATCGGCCGCCGTCGTCGCGCACGTCTTCCTCCGCCCCGCCGGGGCGGTTACCGTAGCGCGGGTTACCGCCGGGTAACCAGGATTTCCCGACGTCGGGAGGTGCCGTGAGCGAGGCCGTCCCCGCGGGCCGGGCCGTCCGCGCCGCATCCCCCGCCCCGCGCACCGGCGCCGTCGCCGCGCTCGCCGTCTCGGTCGCCCTCATCGGCGCCAACGCCCTGTCCTACGGGTTCACCGTGCTGGCCGCGCGCACCCTCGCCCCGGCCGCGTACGGCGAGCTCGCCGCGCTGCTCGGGGTGCTGCTGGTGGCGGTCGTGCCGGCCAGCGGCCTGCAGACCGCCGGCGCGCTCGCGCTGGCCGGG
>NZ_JAHDTH010000489.1 GCF_018531445.1 Pseudonocardia lacus | reverse complement strand
GGGCGCCGCGGCCGGGACCGAGACGCACGCGGCCCGGAACCGCACCAGCTCCCCGGTCCCGGTGGCCAGGAACGCCGAGCCGGGCGCCGGCGGCAGGTGGTGCGCGTCGGGCACGCCGAGCACCGCCCGCGACTCACCGGCCGAGAACGTGCGCAGCGCGATCCGGTAGGACAGGTGCGACTCCAGCCCGCGCAGCCGGCCCTCGTCGAGCCGCTGCGAGGCCAGCAGCAGGTGCAGCCCGAGCGAGCGGCCGAGCCGGCCGATCGTGACGAACAGGTCGACCAGCTCCGGGCGCTGGGCCAGCAGCTCGGTGAACTCGTCGACCACCATCACCAGCGCCGGCAGCTGCGGCACGCGGGCCCCGGCGCGCCGCGCGGCCGCCAGCTCGGCGACCCCGGTGAGGTTGCCGGCGGCGCGCAGCACCTCCTGCCGGCGGTTGATCTCGCCGGCCAGCGCGTCGGCCATCCGGTCGACCAGCGTCAGCTCGTCGACCAGGTTGGTGATCACGGCGGAGACGTGCGGCAGGCCGGCCAGCCCGAGGAACGTGGCGCCGCCCTTGAAGTCGACGAGCACCAGGTTGAGCTCGGCCGAGGAGTGCGTGGCCGCCAGCCCCAGCACCAGGGTGCGCAGCAGCTCGCTCTTGCCCGAGCCGGTGGCCCCGATGCACAGCCCGTGCGGGCCGCTGCCGCCGTGGGCCGACTCCTTGAGGTCCAGCACGACCGGCAGCCCGCGCTCGTCGGTGCCGATCGGGACGCGCAGCCGGTCGGCCTCGACGCGGGCGCGGCGGTGGCGCAGCGCCGCGATCCCGGCGCTGCCCGGCGCCAGGCCGAGCAGCTCGGGCAGGCCGTTCCCGCCGCCGCGGC
>NZ_JAHDTH010000488.1 GCF_018531445.1 Pseudonocardia lacus | reverse complement strand
TGCCCGTTCCCCACCCCGGCACCGGTAGCAGCCGCCACCCCGGCCTCAACACCGTTCGTCCTCGCTGCGCTGCGGGCGCTGCGTGTTGACCCCGGGGTCCCGACGCCTGCTCAAAACAGCAGGTCACAGGCCAAAAAGCGGCCCGAGACCGCTTCCACCCCCGGGGTTGACAAGACCGTTCCACATCAGTCGTCCGGGCGGGAGCGCAGCCGCTTGATCTGCCCGCGCCGGGTCTTGGCGTCGAGCCTGCGGCGCTTGGCGCCCGCCGACGGCTTGGTCGGGCGCCGCTTGGGCGGGTCCGCGGCCGTGGCCCCGCGCAGCGCGGACGCCAGCCGCTCGCGGGCGGCGTCGCGGTTGCGCAGCTGGCTGCGGTTCTCCGCGGCGACGATCGTCAGCACGCCGTCGGTGAGGCGGTGGGCCAGGCGGGACAGCGCGCGCTCGCGCAGGTGCTCGGGTACCGACGGCGAGCGGGCGAGGTCGAACGACAGCTCGACGCGCGAGTCGGTGGTGTTGACGCCCTGCCCGCCCGGGCCCGAGGCGCGCGAGAACCGCCAGTGCAGCTCCCTGGAGGGCAGCACCAGCGACTCGCGCACCGGGAGATCGCCGTCGGACACCCCATCAGGATGCCCGACGGCGCACCGGTCAGTCCTCCGACTTGCCTTCCTTCAGGCCGGCGGAGATGAGATCCATGACGGAGGAGTCGGCCAGCGTGGTCACGTCACCGACCTCGCGGTTCTCCGCGACATCCCGCAACAACCGGCGCATGATCTTCCCGGACCGGGTCTTGGGCAACTCCTCGACCACCATGATCTGGCGCGGCTTGGCGATCGGACCGATCTCCTGCGACACGTGATCACGCAACGCCTTGATCGCCT
>NZ_JAHDTH010000487.1 GCF_018531445.1 Pseudonocardia lacus | reverse complement strand
CAGGGTCCGCTGCACGACCTGCAGCGGCGGGCGGCGGGCGGGGTCGGTGTCCAGCGAGGCGCGCAGCAGCCCCAGGTGCGCCGAGCGGGTGGGCAGGTGGCTCAGCCGCGCCCCGGCCGCGGCCGCGCGCAGCCCGGACACCGCGTCGGCGTGCGAGCCGCGCGGCGGCTGGCCGGTCAGCGCGTAGGAGACCGTGGCCGCCAGTTGCCAGGCGTCCGACGCCGGGGTGGCGCGCTCGCCGCAGGCGACCTCCGGGGCCAGGAAGTCGGGGGTGCCGAGCACGAACCCGGCCATGGTCATGGTCGCGTCGCCGGTGCGCCGCGCGATGCCGAAGTCGATCAGGTGGGCCATCCCGGCCGCGTCCATCACCACGTTGCCGGGCTTGACGTCGCGGTGCATCACGCCGCGGCCGTGCGCGGCGTCCAGCGCGCCGGCCACGCCGATCCACACCCGCGCCGCGGACACGTCGTCGAGCAGCCCGCTGGCGCGGATCATCTCCGCCAGCGAGGGCCCGTCGACGTACTCCATCACCAGGACCATGCCCTCCAGCTCGGACAGGCCCGGGTCGCTGGTGGCGGGCAGCATGTCGTGGATGCGCACGCAGTGCGGGTGGCGCACGGCGGCCAGGGCGCGCGCCTCGCGCTGGATGCGCTCCTCGGTCTCCGGGTCGGGGGCGTGCGCGGCCTTGAGCGCCACCCGGTGGCCCAGCCGGGCGTCGTGGGCCAGCCACACCCGCCCGAAGCCGCCCGCGCCGAGGCGCTTCTGCAGCGTGAACCGCGGCGCACCCGGCGCCCCGCCCGCCGCGGCGAACGGCGGGCCGGGGGCCACCATGGTCGGTTGGGGCGCGTTGCGCCGCACGGGCGGTCGGGCCGGGCGCTCCGGCGCG
>NZ_JAHDTH010000486.1 GCF_018531445.1 Pseudonocardia lacus | reverse complement strand
ATGTTGGCCAGCGCGCCGTCGCCGCGCAGCAGGGCGCACGCCGCCAGCAGCACGGCGGGCTCGGCCGCCTCGGGGTCGGGCACCTCCCGGACGAGCGCGGCCCACAGCCGCTCGGCGGCGGGCGCGGCCGGGCCGAGGCAGCGCAGCAGGGCGGCGTCGCGCACGGGCGTGGCCGACAGCGCCTTCGCCAGTTCGAGGACGCGGTCGTCGTCGAGCACCAGCACGCCGTCGGCGGTGTCGGCGATCGCCGAGTCGACGATCGCCAGGACCTCCCACGGCGACTCGGCGGGCACGTCGAGCACGCGGGTCGACGGGTCGGCGTCGCGCAGGATCTGCTCGCGCCGACGCACCGCGGCCGGGTCGACGGGGTCGAGCGCGCGTTCCACGGCCTCGCGCGAGCTGTGCACGACCCGCCCGTCGAAGACCGTCCGGGCGGCCAGCTCGGTCGACGCCGGGTCGGGCACGGCGCCGGTGCAGCCGCACGGCGGGTAGCAGGCCCAGCGCGCGCCCGCCGCCGTGCTCTCCACCCACATCGCGCTGACCAGCGCCACCCCGCGCTCGCGCAGCGCGTCGGCCACGGTGTCGACCAGGACGCGGTGCGGGAGGTCGGCGCCGGCGGGGGCGAACACCAGCGCCGCGGCGGCCCGGGGCGCGTCGAGCAGGAGCGTGTCGACGAGGTCGTGGGCCATCCCGGCGAGCTCGGCCCGCGGGGCGGACCGGGGCGGGAGGTCCGCGCGCAGGGTCATGCCGATCCGCCGGGCCCCGCCCGACCCGCCGACCGAGACCAGGACGAGCGAGTCCCGGGGGTGGAAGCCGAGCAGCGCCGGCACCGCGGCGGCGAGCCCGGCGGGGTCGTCGATGACGAGATCGCCGGCGGCCGGGTGGGCGGGGCGCCCCGCTCCGGT
>NZ_JAHDTH010000485.1 GCF_018531445.1 Pseudonocardia lacus | reverse complement strand
GCCCCGGGCGGGACCGGTCGCGGAGGCGCCCTCCGCGGAGCCCGGGTCCCGAGCCGGCGCACCCGGAGGGGTCGTTCGCTCGGGCGCCGCGGGCGTGCGCGGCCCGCCGGCGGCTTCCCGCAGACCGGCCAGCACCGTCCGCCGGGTCGGCTTGTCCCAGCCCAGGGAGTGCTCGGCGGCCAACGCGGCCAACGCCTGCGCCGGGGCGGCGTGCCCGTCCATGTGCCCGATGGCGTTGAGCCGGTCGAGCGCCGCACCCGGGAGACCGGCGGCCTCGACCAGCGCCGCCACGTCCGTGGGCAGGTGCTCGAACGCGGCACGAGCGGCGGCGCCGGGCACCGGGGCGTTGCGCGCCGCGATCACGCGGTGCACGTCGGCGTAGGAGCGGATCACCCGCGCCTCGTGCCGCCACTGCGCGGCGTGGATGTCGCGCTCCACGGCGGCCTCGCGCAGGGCGTCGGCCTGCTGGAGCAGGGCTTGGCGCACTCCCGGCGGGGCGTTCCCGGCCGCAGCCCGGTCGACCTCCGGCTGCCAGCTGACCCACGGCCGCCGGCCGGGTTCGCGCGGCCCGCGCGGCAGCGCGGCGCGCACCCGCTGGCCGGGCATGGCGCTGGTCAGCGACCCCGCCTGCCGCTCGGTCCGGTCGGCCCGGTCCCGCAGCTGCTGCGCCTGCTCCGCCATGCCCTGGGCCACGGCCTCCGCGCGTGCCGCCTGCTGGTCGAGGGCGGTCATCCGCTCGGCCGCGGTCATCGACCGCCACTGCGCGCGGGTGTAGCCGGCCGCCGCGGTGTCCACCGCGGGGTCGGCGATCGGCCCGACCAGGCCGTTGAGCAGGCCGCGCAGGCTCGGCACGCGCTGCTCGAGGGTGGACTCGAAGATCCGCGGGTTGACGCTCTCCATGAGCGCCTTGGTGCGCAGCCAGTTCGCCAGCGGGGTCCCGGG
>NZ_JAHDTH010000484.1 GCF_018531445.1 Pseudonocardia lacus | reverse complement strand
CGCGAGCCCGCGGGCCCGCGGCTCGGCCCGGACGCGGTGCGGGCCGCGCGGTTGGTGCTCGTGCCCGGGCTGGCCGCCGACCCGGCCGGCCACCGGCTCGGCCGCGGCGGCGGCTACTACGACCGCACCCTCGACCGCACCACGCCCGGCACGCCACTGGTGGTGCTGCTGCACGACGAGGAACTGCTGCCCGCCGTGCCGAGCGAGCCGCACGACCGGCGGGTGACCGCCGCGCTGCTGCCCGGGAGTGGCGTGCGTCAGCTGGGGAACAACGGATGATCCTCCCGGGTTATGCTGGCACTCTCTGCGTTCGAGTGCCAGATTTCCGAGTGAGGGACTTGTGCCTACCTACCAGTACGCCTGCACCGCCTGTGACCACCGGTTCGAGGCCGTGCAGTCCTTCTCCGACCCGTCCTTGACGGAGTGCCCGAACTGCGCGGGCAAGCTGCGCAAGGTCTTCTCCTCGGTCGGGATCGTGTTCAAGGGCAGCGGCTTCTACCGCACCGACAGTCGCTCCGGGTCGACCAGCAGCGAGGCCCCGGTCAAGAGCGAGAACGGGGCGGCCGCCAAGAGCGAGTCGAGCTCGAAGTCGGACTCCGGCTCGTCGAGCTCCTCGTCGGGCTCGGGCAGCAAGGACACCAGCAGCACGAGCAGCGGGTCGAGCGCACCGGCCGCCGCCGCATCCTGACACGACCGCCCGACGGCGACCGGTCACCACCGGTCGCCGTCGTGCGAGTCATCCACAAGCGGCGAGTTGTCCACAGCCGCTCAAGATCTTTCGTTGCGGGTGCGCGGCCGGCCCTAGCGTCGAAGCATGACCGCTGCACCCGCCCCGCCGTCCCCGTCGGCCACCACCCCGCCCGCACCGGGTGATCCCCGGCGGCGCCCCCGCGGCCGCTGGCCGGCGTGGCTGCGCCGCGGCGGGCCGCCGGGCGGGCTCGGCTGGCG
>NZ_JAHDTH010000483.1 GCF_018531445.1 Pseudonocardia lacus | reverse complement strand
TCGGCCCGCTGCGGGCCGGGGCGCGGGAACGGCGACGGCCGCCCGGGGCCCGCCGCGCGACCCGGGCGGGACACCACCGTGCGGTCGTCGGCCGCGCCCGGTCGGCCCGGCCCCGGCCTGGGCGGGACGACGGGCCCGGACTCGGTCTCCGGGTCCGACTCCGACGGCCGGGGCAGCGGCGGGACCACCGGGGACATCTCGGTCGGCGGGTCGACCGGATCCGCCGGGAACTCCGACCGCGACACGACCGGCGACATCTCGGTCTCGGGGTCGGCCCGGGTGCGGCGGACCAGCGACTCCGGCGACGGGCCGGCCGGATCCACCACCGGTGCCGCCTCGGTGTCCGGATCGGACGAGCGGGCCGCGGCGGCCGCGCGCTCGGCGGCGGCCCGGTTGGCCGCGGCCTTCCGCGCGGCCAGTTCCCTGGCGATCTCGGCGGCGATCCGCTTCGCGGCGGCGGCCTTCTCGGCGGCGATCCGCTCGGCCTCGACCCGCTCGGCCTCGACCCGCTCAGCCTCGACCCGCTCAGCCTCGATCCGCTCAGCCTCGATCCGTTCCGCCTCGACCCGCTCGGCCTCGGCCTTCTCCGCAGCGGCCTTCTCGGCGGCGATCCGTTCCGCCTCGACCCGCTCGGCCTCGGCCTTCTCCGCGGCGACCCGCTCGGCCTCGACGCGTTCGGCTTCGACGCGTTCGGCTTCGGCCTTCTCGGCCGCGATCCGCTCCGCCTCGACCCGCTCAGCCTCGACCCGCTCAGCCTCGACCCGCTCAGCCTCGGCCTTCTCCGCCGCCGCCTTCTCCGCGGCGACCCGCTGCGCCTCGCGCTCAGCCTCGACCCGCTCCGCCGCTTCCTTCTCCGCCGCTTCCTTCTCGGCAGCGGCCTGCGCCGCGGCCCGCTCCGCCTCGCGCTTCTCGGACCCGGCGCGCTCGGCCGCGGTCCCGTCCGACGGCCCGGGCGCG
>NZ_JAHDTH010000482.1 GCF_018531445.1 Pseudonocardia lacus | reverse complement strand
CGTTCCGCGCAGCGCCAGCGGCACTTGACCGCGGTCCCGCCCGCGGCCGGCCCGGCGACCAGGGTCAGCGCCGGGGACAGCAGCCCGCGCAGCCGCGCGGCGGGCTCGTCGTCGGCGACCGCGGTGACCAGGGTGACCGGGCGGACAGCGGCGGCCAGCACGGCGGCCAGCCCGGCGCCGCCGGGGCGGGCCGTCTCCCCGGTGACGTCGAGCACCGGCACGCCGGCGTCGGGGGAGGTGCGTCGGACCTCGCCCACCACGTCCACGTCGAGCAGGGCGTCGCCGACGACCACCAGCGGCCCGGCCCGGCCGGTCACGACGGGTCCCCGGCCGGCGCCGACATCCGGCTGCGCGCGACGATGGCGCTGGTGGAGTGGTCGGCGAGGTAGTCGAGGATGCGGACCTGCCCGCCCAGCGCCTGCACCACCGGTGTCTCGGGCAGCATCTCGGCGGTGTAGTCGCCGCCCTTGGCGTAGACGTCGGGGCGGACCAGCTCCAGCAGCTGCACCGGGCTGTCGGTGTCGAACGAGGTGACCAGGTCGACGGCGGCCAGCGCGCCGATCACACCCGCCCGGTCGGGCAGCGGGTTGATCGGGCGGGTCGGGCCCTTGAGCCGGGACACGCTCGCGTCGCTGTTCAGCGCGACCACCAGCAGGTCGCCCAGCAGCCGGGCCTGGCGCAGGTAGGCGACGTGCCCGCGGTGCAGCACGTCGAAGCAGCCGTTGGTGAACACGATCCGGTGGCCGGCGCGGCGGTGCTCGGCCAGCACGGCCAGCAGCTCCGGGTGGCTGAGCACGTGCCCGCGGTCGAGCGCGGCCAGCCGGGCGGTGAGCGCGCCGGTGCCGCACACCGCGGTGCCCTCCTGGCCGACCGCCACGTCGGCGGCGGCCTGCCCCAGCGCGGTCGCCTCGCCGACGTCCGCGCCGCACGCCCTGGCCGCCGTCCAGGCCGCGGCGAACACGTCGCCCGCGCCGCA
>NZ_JAHDTH010000051.1 GCF_018531445.1 Pseudonocardia lacus | reverse complement strand
CCCGCCAGCGCGACGGCGAGGGCGGCGGCTGCCGCCGCCACGCCACCGCGGCGGCCGGTGCGCCGCCGGGGAGCCGGGCGGAGCAGGGACGGCGGGGTGGGCAGGTGCATCGGTGGACCTTTCTGACTGCTGCGCCGCACCGGATCGGGTCGACGGTGTCGGAGGTTATGACCGTGCGTAGATGATCTCCATACGCGGATGACCCCGTCCGGGAGGCCAGGGTTGCCGCCGCCGACCGCGTCAGATGTCGCACCCGTGGCCAGGGGTGGCGGGTATCCGCCGTTCGACGCAACAGAACCGCAACAAACGTCGCGATCCGGACACGGTCGGGTGGCCGTCGTCGTTCCGACACGCACGGCCCCTTGTGACCTGCCACCCGGCATGACGAGACTGGGCACGATCTTCGCCCGGCCCGCGGGCCGGCGGGAGCGGGCGCTGGACGAGGGAGTCGGCGTGACGGAACACGCAACGGTGGAGGCCCCGGCCAGGGGCGGGCCGCTGGGCGACGGGCGCGTCCCCTGCGGGGCGGGCTGCGGCAGCCTGCTGGAGCTGACCGAGGAGTCCCGGCGCGGGCAGCGGCGGCTGGCCGCGATCGCCAGGGCGGCGTCCAGCGTGGCCGACGCGGCCTCGCTGAGCATCACCCTGGACGTCGTGGCCAGCGAGGTGCTGCAGGCCGAGCACATCGCCGCGGTGCAGATCCTGCGCGTGGAGGGCGGCACGATGCGGGTCATCGGCAAGGCCGGGTTCACCGGCGCCGACGACTTCGCCGACCGGCTCGACGAGTGCCGCCGCCGCGGCGCGCGGCTGATGTTCGTCGAGGCCTACACGACCGGCCGGCGGATCATCGTCGAGCACCGCAAGGCGGCCGTGCTCGCCGACCCGACCTGGGCCCCGCTGCACGAGATCATGGGCGCGCCCGGCTGGGACGCCTTCGCGGCCGTCCCGCTGGTGGTGCGCGGCCGCCCGGTCGGCGTGCTGAACGCCTTCTACGAGCCGGGCGAGAGCCCGAGCGCCGCCGCGCTGGAGTTCCTCGAGGCGATGGCCGACCAGGCCGCCACCGCCGTCGACTCGGCCGACCTGCTGGCCCGCTCGCGGCGCGACGCGCAGCTCGCCGAGCGGGCCCGGCTGGCCCGGGAGCTGCACGACTCGATCGTCCAGCAGGTCTTCTCGATGCGGATGCAGGCCAAGGCGCTGCGCGCGCAGGTCGAGCCGGGTCGCACCAGCAGCCCCGAGCGGGTGCGCGCGGTGGCCGACGAGATGCTCGACCTCGCCCAGAGCGCGCTGGCCGACCTGCGCGGCATGGTCATGCAGCTGCACCCGGTCGAGCTGGTCGAGCGGGGCCTGACCGGCGCGGTGCGCGACCACGCCGAGTCGGTGCAGGCCACCTCCGGCCTGCGCGTCGACGTCGAGGCGCAGGACATGTCCGGGCTGTCCACCGAACTCCAGGAGGACCTCTACCGGATCACCCAGGAGGCGCTGCACAACGTGGTCAAGCACGCCGGGGCGACCCGGGCGTCGGTCCTGCTCTGCCAGGACGGGTCGCCCGACGACCGGCAGGTGCTGCTGAGGGTCAGCGACGACGGGAGCGGGCTGTCGGACCCCCGGCCCCGCCCCGACGCGCTGGGCCTGGTGTCGATGCGGGAACGAGCTCAGCGATGGGGTGGTCGGATGGAGATCGGCAACGACGGGTCGGGGTGCCGGGTCACGGTGCGCGTGCCGGCGCGCGGCGGGCTGCGGTGAACGTCGCGGTGGTCGAGCGGGACGAGCGGGACGAGCGGGCCCCCGCCGACGCCATCGAGGTCCTGATCGTCGACGACCACGCCGTCGTGCGCCGCGGGTTGGTCGCCTACCTGGAGAGCACGACCGGCATCGAGGTCGTCGCCGAGGCGGTGGACGGCCAGGACGCGCTGGAGAAGCTGCGCCGCATGGCCACCGAGGGCAGGCTGCCCCGGGTCGTGCTGATGGACGTGCTGATGCCGCGGATGGACGGCATCACCGCGATCGGCGCGGTGCGCGCGGCCCACCCCGAGGTGCAGATCGTGGTGCTGACCAGCTTCGGCGAGCTGGAGCGCGTGCAGACCGCGCTGCAGGCCGGGGCGGCGGGCTACCTGCTCAAGGACGCCGACCCCGACGAGATCGCCGCGGCGATCCGCGCCGCCGACCGCGGCGAGGTGCACCTCGACCCCGCGGTGGCCGGGCGGCTGGCCCGCCACCTGGTGTCCCCGCCCACCGGCATCGCCGCGCTCACCTCACGGGAGCGCACGATCCTGGCGCTGGTGGCCCGCGGGCTGTCGAACCGGGAGATCGCCGCGAAGCTGTTCATCGGGGAGCGCACCGCGCGCACCCACGTCAGCCACGTGCTGTCCAAGCTGCAGCTGTCCTCGCGCACCCAGGCGGCGCTCGTCGCGATCCGGGAGGGGTTGATCCCCCCGCCCGGCATGTGACCCGGTGCCCGCCGCCTCGGCCACCCGCCCGCGGAACCAGCGGTGCCCGTCGTCCTCGTCGTTGCGGGCGTGCCACCACAGCGTCTCGACGACGGGCGGCGGGTCGCCGGGGCAGTCCAGCACGCGCAGGTCGGGCCGGTCGGCGAAGCGGGCGGCGAGGCGCTGCTGCATCACCGCGACCCGGTCGGTGCCGGCCACGAAGTACGGCGTGGCCTGGTAGCTCTCGACCCGCACCGCCACGGTCGGCCGGGTGGTGAGCCGGGCCAGCAGCGGCGCGAGCGGCGAGCTGGCCGGGTAGCCGGCGTCGGGGTGGTGCGGCACGACCCAGGGCAGGCGCTGCAGGTCGTCGAGCGTGAGGTGCTCCCCCACCGGGTTCTGCGCGGCCACCACGCAGACCCAGCGGTCGCGGAACAGCTCCATCCCGTGGATGCCGGGGGTGCGCAGCCGCGCGGTGGGCGCGGAGATGATGGCGTCGAGCCCGCGCAGCGCCTCCAGCGGGTCGTCGGGCAGGCGCTCCTTCATCACCTTGACGTTGAGCCGGACGTGCGGGGCGGCCTCGTGCATCGCCCGCGAGAGCGGCTCGCCCAACGCCGCGAGCACGTAGTCGGGAACGAGCACGGCGAACTCGCGGTCGGAGTCGTGCGGGTGGAACGCGGAGTCGGTGGAGAACAGCCGCTCCAGCCCGGCGCAGACCGGCTCGATCTGCGCGGCGAGCTGCACGCCCAGCGGCGACAGGACGAAGCCGCCGCGGGTGCGTTCGAGCAGCTCGTCGCCGAAGTAGCGGCGCAGCCTGGCCAGCGCGGCGCTGGCCGCGGGCTGGGTGATCCCGACGCGCTTCGCGGCCCGGGTGACGTTCCGCTCGCGCAGCAGTTCGCGCAGGATGACGACGAGGTTGAGGTCGAGGTTGGCCAACGGGGTGCCCGAGCGCTTCACCACCTCAGCTGCCCCCCTCTCCGGCCGGGAGGGCCGGCGCGGCGACCCATTAGTCCCTACCGGGGCGGGCGGGTCAACGCGCGCGCGGCACGACGAGACGGATGTCGCGGTCGGCCCGCGACCACCGGGCCGCCGGGCCGGTGGGGTGGCCGGCCGGAGCGGGCAATCTCAGACCCAGAAGACGGCGATCCCCACGTTGACGACGGCCAGCGCGCCGATCGCCCAGAACAGGACCTGGTTCAGCGGCTTGCGGCGCCCGACCAGGACGAGCACCAGCAGCACGATCAGGACGAGCAGCTTGACGGCGATCTTGGTGTTGTCGACGGGCAGGTCGAGCGCACCCTCCCGCACTCCGACCAGGGCGACACCGGTCACCAGCTGGGTGAGCGCGCCGTGCAGGACGCCCGCCGCCGGGCGGCGGCGACCCTCCTCCGACGGCTGGCGGAGCTGGGCGATGAACGCCCCGATCAGCACCGCCAGTCCGATGAAGTGCACGAAGACCAGCAGCAGCCTCAGGAACTCCATGATGTCGCCCACTCCACGTTCGTTCTTGCGATGGTCGAGGTCGTGCTGGGGTCACGACTCCTGGCCGCGTGGGCGGTGACCCGGTCGGCCTGAAACCGACATTCCACCCGAACTCGCGCCGAGGATACCAACGCCCCGTCGGCATCCTGCGGACACCCGGACCGCGTCGACTCCCGGGTCGGAACGGTCCGATACATCCGGTGTGCCCGATACGGGGTGGCGGTCGGGCGCCGTCGCCGTCGCGCTAATGTTCCCGACATGGTGTCGGCAAGATGGTGCCCGCGATGTTCCTGACCGTCCGAGAACTGGTGTTCGCGCGGAGTCGGTTCGTGCTGATGGGGGCGGTCGTCGGGCTGATCGGTCCGGGCTGTCGGTGGGCCTGGTGGACGACGGGGTGTCCGGGCTGCAGAAGCTGCCGGTCACCTCGCTGGCCTTCGAGGACGGCGTGGCCACCGACGCCGCCTTCTCGCGCAGCGTCGTCGATCTCGACGCGGTCGACTCGTGGGCGGGACGCGACGGCGTGACCGACGCCGCGCCGTTCGGCAGCACGCTGGTCAACGCCACGTCCGACGGGGGCACCGAGGTCGACCTCGCGCTGTTCGGGGTGGAACCGGGTTCCTTCCTCGATCCCCTCCCGGCGCAGGGCGCCCGGCTCGGCTCGGACCCGCGGGGGGTCCTGGTCAGCGCCACCGCACTGGACGCGGGCTTCCGGCTCGGCGACACGATCACCCTCGACCGGATCGGGACCGAGCTGACCGTGGTCGGGGTGCTGGACGGCCAGCACACCTACGGGCACGTCGACGTCGGGTACGTCCCCCTGAGCACCTGGCAGGAGATCCGGGTGGGGGCCGGGCCCGGTGCCCAGGTCCCCCCGCGCGCGCACGACGAGATCACCGCCGTGGCGGTGCGCGCCGACGCGGCCACGGACCTCGCCGCCGGGGACGAGGCGGCCGGGACGACGTCGCTGACGTTGGAGGAGTCCTTCGGGGCCTCGCCCGGCTACACCGCGGAGACCGCGACCCTCAGCATGATCCAGGTGTTCCTCTACGCGATCTCCGCGCTGGTCGTGGGGGCGTTCTTCACCGTGTTGGTCATCCAGCGCAAGCCGGAGATCGCGGTGCTGCGCGCGATGGGGGCGAGCACGCGGTACGTGCTGCGCGACAGCCTGCTGCAGTCGTTGGTCCTGCTCGTGGTGTCCACCGCGGTCGGCGTGGGCGTCGGCGTCGCGGCGGGCGCCGCGCTCTCGGCGACCCCGATGCCGTTCGCCCTCGATGCCGTCGCGATCGGCGTCGCCGCCCTGCTCCTGGTCCTGCTCGGCATGGTCGGCTCGGCCGTCGCGGTGCTGCGCGTCACCAAGGTCGATCCCCTCACCGCTCTGGGAGGCAACCGATGAGCACCGGACTGGTCGTGGACCAGGTCACCCTGCGTCATGGGGACGGGGAGGACGAGACCGTCGCCCTCGACCGCGTCTCCCTGCACGTCCCGCGGGGCGAGATCGTCGCGGTCGTCGGCCCGTCCGGGGCGGGCAAGTCGAGCCTGCTCGCCGTGGCGGGCGGGCTCACCGTGCCCGACGAGGGCCGGGTGGTGATCGACGGTGTCGACCTGGCCGGGTCGGAACGGGAGCGGGCGCGGATTCGTCGGGAGCGGATCGGCTACGTCTTCCAGAGCAACAACCTGATCCCGGCGCTGACCGCCCTCGATCAGATCCGGCTGCCGCTGACCTTCGCGCGGATCGAGGACCCCCGCGACCCGCGCGAACTGCTCGCCGAGGTCGGCATGGAGCACCGGGCGGACCGCAGGCCCCACCAGCTCTCCGGTGGGGAACGCCAGCGGATCGGCATCGCCCGGGCCCTCGTCACCCGGCCCGGGATGCTGCTCGTGGACGAGCCGACCGCCGCTCTCGACCGTCGCCGCGAGGTCCTGGGCCTGCTGGCCAGGGAGACCCACCGCTACGGGATGGGTACAGTGGTCGTGACCCACGACCACGACGTGCTGGGCCACTGCGACCGGGTGCTCGAGATGGTCGACGGCGGGTTGACCGAGCAGCAGCCCGCCCTGGCGTGACACGCGCCTACCGCTGAACGGAGGGTGCCGTGCCCCGCATCCAGGCCCCCACCGTCGCCGAGCACCGCAAGCTGCGGCGGCGGGCGATCCTGGATGCGGCACGGGCACTCCTGGAAGAGACGGGCAGGGCGCCGTCGCTGGCCGCAGCCGGCGCCAGGGTCGGCCTGGCCAGACCCAGCGTCTACCAGTACTTCACCTCCCGCGAGGCGCTGCTGCACGGCGTCGTCGCCGACGTCTTCCCGGCCTGGACCACGCGGGTGCTCGACCACGTCGACGCCGCGTCCACCCCCGCCGATCGGGTGTGGGCGTACGTCGAGGCCAACGTCGAACTGTTCACCGGCCCGGAGCAGACGGTGGCGAAGGCGCTGCGCACCCTCATCGACCCGGCGGTGCTGCACGAGCACAGCTCGCAGTTCCACATCCGCCAGCGCGAGCCCCTCCTCGAGGCCCTGCGCCGGCTCGGCGAACCGGAGCCCGAGCGGATGGCCGAGCTGGTCAACGCGGCGATCCTGCGCGCCTGCCAGGACGTCGAGCCCGACGACGGCGCCGCGGCGCTGGCGCTGCTCGACCGCCTCCTCCGCCCTTACCTGAACGCCCACCGGAACCGCACACGGACGCGCCAACTCCCTCCGGCACGTCACCAACCACCGTGATCGGGTGCCGTTCGCGGTACGAGTCGGTGCTCGCCGCCACCCGCACCGAGGACGGTCGGTATCGCGCCCCGGAAGCCCCGCAGCGCAGCGCGGCGCAGGATGAGCGCCATCGCCGGACCGGGCGAGGCGGAGATCAGGACGACCGCCACGAGGAACGTCGGCGGGCAACCCAGCAGGTCCGCGCCCACTCCTTCCCTACGACGCCGGTCATGCCCGGTCCACCACCGCGGCGGAGCGGCGCCCGAAGGCGAGCGCCACCAAGCAGGTGAGCACGATCCCGGAAGCGATGACGAACACGGCGGTCCTGATCCCGCCGCTGGTGGCGATCCGGAGCGCTACGCCGTCGAGACCGCGGGCGTCGGCGTTCGCGATCAGGACCAGCACCGCGAGGCCGACCGCGGCGCCGACCCCCGAGCCGGTGGTCACGACGCCCGAGGCGACCCCCTGCTGCCGGTCGGACACCCCCTGCGCCGCGGCGATGTACATGGTCGTGAACACCATCCCGTCGCCGATGCTGACCGCGATCAGGCCGGGCACCAGCCAGGCGTAGGAGCCATCGGGGGCGAGAGCGAGGCCGAGCAGGCACGCGCCCGCGGCACCGACGGCGAGCGCGCCGAACAGCGTGCGTCGCACACCGATTCGGGTCACCACGGGTCCGGCCAGGATCGAGCCGGACACGACCACCGCGGTCGGGAGCAGGAACCCGAGACCGGTGGCCAGCGCGTCGTACCCCCACACGTCCTGGAGGTGGATCGACAGGAAGTACAGCAGTGTCCCGAAGGTCGCCGTGAACATCGACGCGACCACCACGGCCAGCATGAGACTGCGGTTGGCCAGCAGGTGCAGCGGCAGGAGCGGATCCGCGCTGCGCCGCTCGATCACGGCGAACGCCGCGAGCAGGAGCGAACCGGCGACGACCGCGGCCACGATCTCCGGCGAGCCCCATCCCACGTCCGGCCCGCGGACCAACGCGAACACCAACAGGGTCACCGCCGCGGTGACGCTCAGCGCGCCGGGCAGGTCGAACCGCCGACCCACCTCGCGGGCCCCGTCGGCACCGATGAGCGCGAACACCAGGACGATCGCGGCGCCGGCCAGCGGGACGTTGACGAAGAACACCGCTCGCCACCCGAAGCCCTGCGTGAGCGCCCCTCCGAACAGGACCCCGACGACCAGGCCCGCGGCGCCGGCCCCGCCCCACACGCTCAGCGCGCGGTTGCGGTCGCGGCCCTCGGCGAAGGCGGAGTTGATGATCGCCAAGGTGCTGGGGAAGACCAGCGCGCCGCCGAGTCCCTGCAGCGCCCGGCCGGCGAGCTGGACCAACGGCACGGTCGCCAGACCTCCGACGGCGGACGCCACGGCGTAGAGCACCAGCCCGGCGACGAGCACCCGGCGCGGGCCCAGCAGGTCCGCGGCCCGGCCGCCGAACAGCAGGAACCCGCTGGAGGCGATCGCGTACGCGCTGATGACCGCCTGCAGGGTCTGGGCGGTGTAGCCCAGGTCGGCGCCGATCCGGGGCAGCGCGACCACGACGATGTACTGGTCCAGGGAGACGATCAGCATCGCGAACGACAACAAGGCCAACCGCGCGGCCCGACGGTCCCGGCGCGGCTCGGCCGCGGGCACCACCGAGGTCGATCTGAGCTCGGACGACATGAGTACACCCCTTGTCATGTGGAGGCAGCAGTCCCGGTCACGCGAACTGAACTGTACGTACCAGTTCATGTGAACGCAACAGTACAGTTCAGTTGCCTCGTCGGAGCCGCGTCCGGCGCTGAACTGAACGGAGCAGTTCAGTGACTTGGTACCCTGCCGGCATGACCGACGTGCGCGGACGGGCGCCCACCGGCGAGCGGGCCGATCTCAAGCGCCGGGCGATCGTGGAGGCCGCCCGCGAGGTGTTCCTCGCCCGCGGCTTCGAAGCCGGCATCGACCTCATCGCCCAGCGGGCCGACGTGTCGAAGGTGACGATCTACAACCACTTCGGCAGCAAGCGGGAACTCTTCCTGGCGGTCGTCCACGACGCCCTCGAGGAAGCGCTCGAACAGCCGAAGTCGGCCCTGCGCACGAGCCTGGAGGAGTCCGACGACATCCGTGAGGTCCTCGTGCGGACGGCGCGGGGGTGGGTGGCCGGGATGGCCCAGCCGCAGGTGCTCGCGCTGCGCACGCTGGTCGCCAGCGAGGCGCAGCGGTTCCCGGAGCTCGGTGCGGCGTGGAAGGCCAACGGCCCGGGCCCGACATCCGCGGTCCTGGCCGAGGAGTTCCGCAGACGCATCGATCTCGGGGAGCTCGACATCCCGGACATCGAGCTGGCGCTGGTCCAGCTGTACGCGCTCGTGCTCTACCCGCACTTCGCCCACATCGCCTACGGCGAACGGATCGACGAGAAGCGTGCGGACGAGCTCGTCGACCGTGGCGTGGACATGTTCCTCGGCTACTACTCGGCCAGGAGATGACGACCCGGGCAGGCGGCGACCGTCCGGGCTCCCCCCGACCGCCGAGGTGACCGAGCACTACCGGCCGTCCAGCAGCTCCCGGATCGCGGCCAGCGTCTCGGCGGGGCGCTCCTCGGCCAGGTAGTGGCCGCAGTCGAGGGCGCGGCCGAAGGCGGCGGGCGCCCAGGCCCGCCAGAGCCCCAGGACGTCCGGCTCCCGGCCGAGCGGGCCGCGCTCGCCCCACAGCACCAGCGTCGGGCAGGAGATGGTGCGCACCCCGCGGTCGGCCTCGTCGTCGCCGGTGTCGACGCCGGCCCCGGCCCGGTAGTCCTGGCACATCGCGTGCACGACCTCGGGCCGGGCCCACGCGCGCCGGTACTCGGCCAGCGCCTCGGGGTGGAACGCGGGGGTGCCGCGCAGGAAGAAGGCGTCCGGGTCGGCGGCGATCATCCGCTCCGGCAGGTCGGTGGGCTGGGCGAGGAAGAACCAGTGCCACGCCGAGCGGGCGAAGGCGGCGTCCACCCGGGCGAACACGTCGCCGGTGGGCAGCACGTCCAGCACCGCGAGCGCGGTGACCGTGTCGGGGTGGTCGAGCGCGAGCCGGTACGCGCAGCGCGCGCCCCGGTCGTGCCCGACCACGGCGAAGCGCTCGTGGTCCAGCGCCCGCATCACCGCGACCACCTCGACGGCCATCGCGCGCTTGCCGGCGGCGGCCACGTCCGCGGCGCCCGCCCGGCTGTCGCCGTAGCCGGGCAGGTCGGCCAGGACGACCGTGCGGTCCGCGGCGAGCGCCGGGGCGACGAGGTGCCACATCGCCGACGTCTGCGGGTAGCCGTGCAGCAGCACGACCGGCGGACCGGTCCCCGCCCTGCGGACCCGGATGCGCCCCCCGCTCGGCGTGTCGACGTCCGCGGCGGTGAAGCCCTCCAGGATCACCGGTCCAGCTGGTACCAGGCCGTGGCGTTGCCGCGCAGCACGCGGTCGCGCTCGTCGTCGGTCAGCACCGCGAGCAGGCGCTCGCCGCCGGGGCCGTGGTCGTGCGGGTGGTCACTGGCGTGCAGCAGCACGTCGGCGGCGTCGAACAGCTCCAGCGCCCGGCGGGCCCGCTCGGGCTCGGCCGGCAGGTGCGCGGGCGAGGTGGTCAGCCGCAGGTGCTCGCGCACGATCTCCGACGGCCTGCGGTCGAGCCACGGCACCTCCCGCCAGACGCCCTTCCAGTCCTTGTCGAAGCGCCACAGCAGCGTGGGCAGCCAGGAGAAGCCGCATTCGAGCAGGCTGACCCGCAGGTCGGGCAGCTCGGCGAACACGCCCTCGGTGACCAGGCTGGTGACCTGGGCCTGGGCGACGATCTGCGAGTTGGCCAGGTAGTCCTCGAGGTAGGTGCGGGTCATGCCGCTGGAGGTGGGCGCGTTGCCGGTGCGCCCCCAGGCGTGCACGCCGACGACCAGCCCGCGCTCCGCGGCGGCCCGCAGGATCGGGCGGTGGCGGACGTTGCCCCACGGCGCGTCCGCGCGCACCGGCAGCAGGACCTGCACGACGCCGGGCTCGTCGCCGATGCGCTCGATCTCGGCGACCGCGGCCGCGGTGTCCAGCGTGGGCACCACCATCGACATGCGCAGCCGCTCGTCGCGGGCCAGCCACTCGGCGCGTAGCCAGTCGTTGACGGCGCGGGTGAGCGCCGCCTCGTAGTACGGGTTGCGGTTGCAGTGGAACGACGTGGTGCAGTTCAGCACGGCGGTGCGCACGGCGAACGGGTCGAGCAGCTCGGCGCGCAGGCGCTCGACCGAGGTCGGCGGCGTCGACCCGACGGCCCGCGCCGCCGGGGTGAGGCTGGTCGGCGCCATCGGCGGGTAGGCCCCGCCCTGGGTGGGCGAGAGCGCGACGCCGCCCTCGGCGATGTAGCCGCGCCAGTACCGGTCCATGAACGGGGCGAGGTCGGTGAGGGCGGTGGGTGCGCAGTGCACATCGGCGTCGACGGCGTCGACGGCCAGGCCCACGGCGGGCGCGGTCGCGGCGCTCACCGCTCCCCCTCCGCACCGGGGCGCTCGGGCAACCCGTAGAGCGCGCACGCGTTCGAGCCCATGATCTGGCGGCGCAGCGCGGCCGGGAACAGCTTGGGCGCCTGGCGGGGCGAGTCGAAGTCCCAGTGCGGGTAGTCCGAGGCGAACATGATGCGCTCGTCCATCCCGATCAGCTCCAGCGCCGTGGCCAGGTCGGCCGGGTCGTCGGGCTCCTCGATGGGCTGGGTGGTGAACCAGAAGTGCTCGCGGATGTACTCCGAGGGCGGCTTGCGCAGGTGCGGCACGTCCCGGCGCAGCTGCGACCAGGCGTCGTCCAGCGCCCACATCAGCGGGCCTGCCCAGGCGATGCCGCCCTCGACGCAGATGACCTGCAGGTCGGGGAACTCGGTGAACACCCCCTCGCACAGCATGCTGGTGACCAGCGAGGCCATCGTGTTGCCGTTCCAGACGTGCTCTTCGAGGTAGAACGACGGCCAGCCGGCGCCGCGGTGCTGTTCGAGCCCTCCGGTGTGCGCGCAGATCGGCAGCCCGGCCTCGGCCGCGGCGGCGTAGATGGGCCAGTAGCGGCGGGTGCCGTAGCCGGACTCGCCGCCGGTCGAGAGCAGCACCTGCACGAACCGCGGGTCGTCGGCGAGGCGGCGGATCTCCGCGGCGGCCAGGTCGGGCGACTCGGTGGCGATGTTGATGGAGCTGCGCAGCCGGGGCTCGGGGTCGAGCCACTCCTCGGCGATCCAGTCGTTGACCGCGCGGGTGAGCCCGGCCGCGTAGTGCGGCTGCTCGGCGCCCCAGGTGTGGCCCTGCAGCGGGATCAGGATGCCGTGGTCGATGCCGTACTCGTCGAGCAGCTGGTCGCGGGTCATCTGCAGGTCGCTGCCCGGGAAGCCGCCCTCCGGCCAGGAGTCCAGCCGGAACCCGGAGTTGCGCACCCGCGGGTAGATCTCCGGCGGGCCGGGCACCCGGCTGCCGAACATCTCCCAGCGCTCGCGGTGCTCCGCGCTCAGCCGCGGCGCGATGTCGCGGGCCAGGGCGTGCGGGTGGATGTCGCTGTCGACGATCGTGTGGGCGGCGCGGTTCGGCGTCCGGGTCGTCGGCGCCGCCGTCGTGGCGGGCGTGTCGATCGTGCTGGTCACCGGTCACCTCCGGCTCGGGCGGCCAGCTGCGTGGCCGGGCGCGGACTGGTCTCGACGACGACGTAGGCGTCCTCGACGTGCACGGGGAACGTGTCGGCCACGTACGGGCCGGGCCGGCGCCCGCCCTTGGACACCGCCGGCACCGACGCCGAGTCCACCGACTCCGGGTTCGCCGGCACCGAGTCCGCCGGCACCGACTCCACCGACGCCGACTCCACCGACACCGAGTACGTGCGCACGGGCGCCTCCCCTGGTCCGAGGAACGACTGGCCGGTGGCCAGGTCGTACTCCCAGCCGTGCCAGGGGCAGGCCACCAGCGCCTCGTCCTCGTCGAGGACGAACTCGCCGGGGCGCCCGGAGCTCAGCCAGGGCTTCGTCCGGCCCTGGCACAGCGGGCCGCCCTGGTGCGGGCAGTAGTTGTTGATCGCGTAGAACGAGTCGCCGATCCGGAACACACCGATCGACCGCCGCCCGGCCTGCACGATCTTCCGCTCACCAGGGGGGAACTCGTCGAGCCGCGAGACCACGATTCTCACCACCCCGACGCTAGGCACCGCGACGGCGGGTCGGAAACAAAAGATCGGGATGCCGACCATCACCGACGTTTATGGCGCAGCGCCACCAGGCTGCGCTGCGCTAATACCGCCTGCACCGGGGTGGGTCGCGGAGCCGCTCCCACCGCGTCAGTTGTCGCGGTCGCGGTGCGACGCCGGCACCGCCGCCGTCCGGTCATCCGCGCGATTCCGCGCGGCCCGCATTTTCCTACCGTTTCCCCTACCGGTCGACGAATGGCCCCACGAGAGGTGTCCGACGATCATGAGCTCCGACATGCTGGGTGCCGCGGCCACCTCAGGGAACGACGGGCCCTCCGGGCGCGAGGGCCGGGCGACGGCCCGCGCGCAGCGGGCCGTGCTGGCCCGCGCGCTGCGCAACGCCAGCTACGAGATCCTGCCGTTCAAGAAGACCGAGGAGTCGGTGCTCGCCCACGTCCCCAAGGACGTCGCGCTGACCGTCACCACCACCGAGGCCCGTGGCCTCGATCGCACGCTGGAGCTCACCGAACGCCTCTGCGGGCACGGCTACGCCGCCGCGCCCCACCTGGCCGCCCGGCTCGTGCGCGATCAGGCGCACCTGGCCGACATCGTCGCCCGGATGCGCGAGGCCGGCGTGGAGAGCGTCTTCGTGATCGGCGGCGACGCCCCGGAGGCGGCCGGTGAGTTCCCCGACGCGCTGAGCCTGCTGGAGCGCCTGCACGCCATCCACCACCCGTTCCGCTCGGTGGGCATCGGCGGCTACCCGGAGGGGCACGGCACCATCTCCGACGAGCTGATCGAGCGGGCCCTGCAGGCCAAGGCCCCGCACGCCACCACGATCATGACCCAGCTCTGCTTCGACGCCGACACGATCGTGGCCTGGGCCCGCCGGGTGCACGCCGACGGCGTGGCGCTGCCCGTCCGGGTCGGCATCCCGGGCGTGGTCAGCCGGCAGAAGCTGGTGCGCATCGCGGCCGGCCTGGGCCTCGGCCCGTCGGCGCGGTTCCTGGCCAAGCAGCAGAACATGCTGTGGCGGTTCTTCCTGCCCGGTGGCTACAGCCCCCGCCGCCTGGTCGACGGGCTGGCCCCGCACCTCGGCGCGGACGGCCACGGCCTCGCGGGCTTCCACGTCTTCACCTTCAACGAGCTGGAGAAGACCGAGGCCTGGCGCCGCGACCGGATCGCCCGGCTGTCCTGACCCGACCCGCGCGGGCATTCGCCCGTCGACGACGACGCCATGGGATCAATCCCGTTGATCCCATGGCGTCGTCCTCGTCTCCGCCCCTGTGCGGGCGCTCCGACCAGCGCGTTCGCCCGCGCACCCGGCGACGGGCGACCCACCCCCGGCGACGCCCACCGGCCGCTACGTCATATGACGCGGGCTCGACCGTCGCGCACGGCGGGGCTGGTCACGCCATTGCCCGGTGTCGGGTCCGGGCCCGCCTGCGTAACTTTTGCCCGACGGCAGGTTCACACCGGGCCGCCGACGAGGCCGGCACACCGCGTGGCGCCGTTTCCGCGCCCCGGTACCGCGACGAGAACGGGTGGGCACACATGAGCGCTAAGAGCCTCCAGGACGTGTTGGACAACGGGGGCAACACGGTCGAGATCCTGCGGAACTCCCAACTCGGCGCCTACATCTACCCCGTGGTGCCGGCCGAGTTCACCAACTGGCGCCGCGAGGTCAACGCCTGGCGCGACACGGCCGTGCTGTTCGACCAGTCCCACCACATGGCCAACCTGTGGGTCTCCGGGCCCGAGGCGCTCAAGCTGCTCTCCGACACCGGGATCAACAGCTTCGCCAACTTCCCGGTCGACAGCGCGAAGCAGTTCGTGCCGGTGGGCCCCGAGGGCGGCGTCATCGGCGACGGCATCCTGTTCCGCCTGGCCGAGGAGGAGTTCGTCTTCGTCGGGCGCGCCCCGGTCGCGAACTGGCTGCTGTTCAAGGGCAGCACCGGCTACAACGCCGAGGTCCGGCTGGACAACCGCTCCCCGATGCGGCCCTACGGCAAGGCCGTCTCCCGCGACGTGTGGCGCTTCCAGATCCAGGGCCCGCGGGCCTGGGACGTGATCGAGAAGCTGCACGGCGGCACCGTCGAGCAGGTCAAGTTCTTCCGCATGGGCACGATGAACATCGGCGGCCAGCAGGTCCGCACGCTGCGCCACGGCATGGCCGGCGCGCCGGGCCTGGAGATCTGGGGCCCGTACGAGACCTACGACCAGGTGCGCGACACCATCCTGGAGGTCGGGCGCGAGTTCGGTCTGGAGCCGTGCGGCTCGCGGGCCTACGCCTGCAACACCCTGGAGTCGGGCTGGATCCCCTCGCCGCTGCCGGCCGTCTACACCAGCGAGGAGCTGCGGCCCTACCGCGAGTGGCTGGGCGCCGACAGCTACGAGGCGACCAACGCGATCGCGGGCAGCTTCGTCTCCGACGACATCCGCGACTACTACGTCAACCCGTGGGAGCTGGGTTACGGCTCGTTCGTGAAGTTCGACCACGACTTCATCGGCCGCGACGCGCTGGAGGCCATCGCCGCGGACAAGGACAGCCAGCGCCGCAAGGTCACCCTGGCCTGGAACGCCGAGGACGTGGCGAAGCTGCTGGCCAACCCGGTCACCGAGGGCGGCCCGACCTACCAGTTCTTCGACCTGCCCAACGCCAACTACGGCTCGTCCAACTACGACGCCGTGCGCGACGCCGACGGCAACGTGATCGGGCTGTCGATGTTCACCGGCTACAGCGCCAACGAGCGCAAGGTGCTCTCGCTCGGCACGATGAACCCGGACGTCCCGATCGGCGCCGAGGTCACCGTGGTCTGGGGCGAGCCGGGCGGCGGCAGCCGCAAGACCACCGTCCAGCCGCACGAGCAGTTCGAGGTGCGGGCCGTGGTCAGCCCGACCCCGTACTCGACGGTCGTGCGCGAGAGCTACCAGCCCGGGTGGCGCAGCGCCGCCGCCACCGTCTGAGATCCGTCTGCTGTACCGCTGAGACCCCGTCGGTGGCGGCCGCTCTGCGCCGGCCGCCCCCGACGGTCCCCACCCCGGCGGTGGGTCAGCCCCAGACCTCCTCGGCCACCCGCACCACCAGCTCGAGCTTGGCGATCTGGTCGTCCCGGGTGAGCGCGTTGCCCTCCACCGTCGAGGAGAACCCGCACTGCGGCGAGAGCGCCAACTGCTCGATCGGCACGTACTTCGACGCCTCCTCGATCCGCCGCTTGAGCTGGTCGGCGTCCTCCAGCCGCGGGTGCTTGGTGGTCACCAGCCCGAGCACCACGCGCTTGCCCGGCGGGACGAACCGCAGGGGCTCGAAGCCCCCGGAGCGCTCGTCGTCGTACTCCAGGAAGAAGCCGTCGACGTCGAGCCGGCCGAACAGCGCCTCGGCCACGAAGTCGTAGCCGCCCTCGGCGACCCACGACGAGCGGTAGTTGCCCCGGCACAGGTGCGTGGTCACCGTCATCCCGGCCGGCCGGTCGGCCAGCGCGGCGTTGAACTGGCGGATGTAGCGCTCGTGCTCGTGCTCGGCGTCGCGGCCGCGGTCGGCCAGCGCGGCGCGCTGGGCGGGGTCGTTGAGGATGGCCAGGCTGGTGTCGTCGAGCTGCAGGTAGGTGCAGCCCAGTGCGGCCACGCCGCGCAGCTGCGAGGCGTAGGCCGCGGCGAGGCCCTGGGAGAACTCCTCCTCGTCGGCGTAGACCGAGGGGTCGATGGCCGCGGTGCCGCCGCGGGCGCTGACCATCGACGGCGACGGGATCGTCAGCTTCGCCGTGCGCCCCGGCCCGACGAGCGAGGCGAGGTAGCTGAAGTCGGCGCCGAAGATGGGCTCGTCGATGGTGAGCGGGGCGTGCACCTGCAGCCCGGCCGGGCGCCACTCGATGTCGCCGTCGGCGTTGTGGAACCGGACGGTGACGGTGCCCTCGCCCTCGACCTTGCGGATGCCGCCGATGGCGTAGATGAAGTCCATGTGCCAGGTCTCGCGGCGGAACTCGCCGTCGGTGGCCGAGCGCAGGCCGACGTCGGCCTGCAGGCGCACGGCGTCGGCGATGGCCTCGTCCTCGACGGCGCGCAGCTCGGCCGCGTCGATCGCGCCGGCGGCGAACCGCTCTCGGGCGGCGTGCAGCGACCGGGGCCGCAGCAGGCTCCCGACGTGGTCGGCGTGGAACGGGGGGCCGGGGACATCGGTCATGGCCCCAGCCTGCTCGATCACGCCCGCCACCGCACCCCGCGTTACCGTCTGGTGAGAGGAGCGGCCGGCAGGCGCGCTCAGCCGCCCTCGCCGGCCAGGTCGAGCGCGATGTCGACGATCATGTCCTCCTGGCCCCCGACCAGCCCGCGCCGCCCGACCTCGACCAGGATGCGGCGCGTGTCGAGCCCGTACTGCGTGGCGGCCTTCTCGGCGTGGCGCAGGAAGCTGGAGTACACCCCGGCGTAGCCCAGGGTCAGCGTCTCGCGGTCGACGCGCACGGGGCGGTCCTGCACCGGGCGGACGATGTCGTCGGCGGCGTCCTGCAGCGCGAACAGGTCGCAGCCGTGCTTCCAGCCCAGCAGGTCGGCCACCGCGACGAACGCCTCGATCGGGCAGTTGCCGGCGCCCGCGCCGTGCCCGGCAAGCGACGCGTCGACGCGGGTGACGCCCTCCTCGACCGCAACGACGGAGTTCGCGACCGACAGCGACAGGTTCTCGTGGGCGTGGATGCCGATCTGGGTGGCCGGGTCGAGCACGTCGCGGTAGGCGCGGACCCGGTCGCGGACGTCGTTCATGGTGAGCCGGCCGCCGGAGTCGGTGACGTACACGCAGTGCGCCCCCGCCGACTCCATCCGCGACGCCTGCTTCGCCAGCTCGGCCGCGGGCGCCATGTGCGACATCATCAGGAACCCGGACACGTCCATGCCGAGCTCGCGGGCCTTGCCGATGTGCTGCACGGCGATGTCGGCCTCGGTGGCGTGGGTGGCCACCCGCACCGAGCGCACCCCCAGGTCGTAGGCCTTCTCCAGCTCGGCGATCGTGCCGATCCCGGGCAGCAGCAGGGTCGTGAGCACCGCGTTCTCGACGACCTCCGCCGCGGCGGCGATCCACTCCCAGTCGGTGTTGCTGCCCGGCCCGTAGGTCAGGCTGGCCCCGGCCAGGCCGTCGCCGTGGGCGACCTCGATCGCGTCGACGCCCGCCCGGTCCACGGCGCGGGCGATGGCGCGGACCTCGTCGGGCGCGAGCCGGTGCCGCACGGCGTGCATGCCGTCGCGCAGGGTCACGTCCTGGACGTAGAGGGTCGGCTGCCGGGCGGGCGCGGTCACCGGGCCACCTCCACGGTCTCGGCCGACGCCGCGACCAACTGCTCGGCGGTGCGCAGGGCCGCGGAGGTCATGATGTCGAGATTGCCGGCGTAGGCGGGCAGGTAGTGCGCGGCGCCCTCGACCTCCAGGAACACCGACACGCGCCAGCGCGGGCGCGGCGCCCCACCATCGACAGCACCGCCGATGAGCGTGGTCAGCGGCTCGTCGTCGGCGACCGGGTCGACCTGGACCGCCTGCTTGAGCCGGTAGCCGGGCACGTAGCGGGCCACCTCGGCGCACATCTCCTCGACGCTTGCCCGGATGGCGGCCGGGTCGCCGTCCGCGGCCAGGCACAGCACGGTGTCGCGCATGATCATCGGTGGCTCGGCCGGGTTCAGCACGATGATCGCCTTGCCCCGGCCGGCGCCGCCGACGACCTCGATGGCCTTCGCCGTGGTCTCGGTGAACTCGTCGATGTTGGCCCGGGTGCCGGGTCCGGCCGACCTCGAGGCGATCGAGGCGACGATCTCGGCGTAGGGCACGTCGGTGACCCGCGAGACCGCGGCGACGACCGGGATCGTCGCCTGGCCGCCGCAGGTCACCATGTTCACGTTGCGCGCGCCGCGGTGGGCGTCGAGGTTGACCGCGGGGACGACGAACGGGCCGATCGCCGCCGGGGTCAGGTCGACCAGGATCCGGCCGTGCGGCTCCAGCAGGGCGGCGTTCGCCACGTGCGCCCTGGCCGAGGTGGCGTCGAAGACGACGCCGATCTCGTCGAAGACCGGCAGGTCGAGCAGCCCGGCCACGCCGCGGTCGGTGGTGGCGAACCCGAGCCGCCGCGCGCGGGCCAGCCCGTCGGAGTCGGGGTCGATGCCGACCATCGCCCCCATCTCCAGCGTCGAGGACAGCCGCACGACCTTCATCATCAGGTCCGAGCCGATGTTGCCCGACCCGACGATCGCGACCTTGGTCCGCACGCCCGCCCCCTCAGCCCGCGGCACTTGGCCGCCCCGCCGCGCTCGCCACCAGCCGCTCGCCGGAGAACGACGTCGAGACCCCACCCAGCCCGGACAGCGTCGCGGTGAACGTCGAGTCCGGCGTGGCGACCACCATCGGGCCCAGCGCCCCGGAGAGCACGACCTCACCGGTCCGCAGCGGCGACCCGAGGTCGCGGCAGGTGCGCGCCAGCCAGAGCACCGCGTTGACGGGGTCGCCCAGGCAGGCCGCGCCGACGCCCTCGCTGACGACGGTGCCGGCCGCGTCGAGCAGTTGCATCCGCACCTCGGTCAGGTCGAGGCCCTCCAGCGGACGGGTCTGCTCGCCCAGCACGAACAGCCCGCTGGAGGCGTTGTCGGCGACGGTGTCGGCGTAGGTGATGTCCCAGCCGGCGATGCGGCTGTCCACGATCTCCAGCGCGGCGACCACGTGGTCGGTGGCGGCGCGGACGGCGTCGGCGTCGAGGTCGGCGCCGTCGAGGTCGGCGCCGAGCACGAACGCGATCTCGGCCTCGACCTTGGGCTGCAGCAACCGCCCGGAGTCGATCACCGCGCCCGGCCCGACGGCCATGTCGGCGAAGAGCACGCCGAAGTCGGGCTGGTCCACCCCCAGCTGGGCCTGAACGGCGGGCGAGGTCAGCCCCACCTTGCGGCCGACGATCCGGCGACCCTCGGCCAGCGCCGACTCGGTCAGCAGGTTCTGCACCGCGTACGCGGTCCGCGCGGTCGCGTCGGGGAGCAGGTCGCGCACCGGAGGGCAGGGCGTGCGCGTCCGCGCGGCCGTCCGGAGCCGCTCGGCGGCCTCCTGGATCGGCGGGGGCTGCCTGTCCGGCATGGGTGATCTCCCGTCCTCGAGTGGGGGCAACGTACCGTACTTAGTACGTCGCCCGGTCGCCTCGCCGTGATGACACATGTCATCGACGACCCCGCGGGCGTCACGCGTCTCGGTGACGACGGGGACTGACCCCCACCCCACCGCTTCCCCACGATAGGGGCATGCGTTCCCACCGGAGAACAACCGCGCTCACCGGGCTGCTGGTCGCGGCGCTCGCGCTCACCGGCTGCGCCGCGCCCGCGATCGCGCCCGCGGCCGCCGAGGAGCCGCCGGCACCGCCCGTCGCGTGGGCCGAATGCGGCACCGGCCTGGACTGCGCCACCTACCCGGTCCCGGTCGACCACGCCGACCCCGACGGTCCGACGGTGCCGCTCGCCCTGGTCCGCCACCGCGCCACCGACCCGGCCGCCCGCGTCGGCGCGCTGCTGATCAACCCGGGCGGACCGGGCGGACCGGCCGCCGACCTGGTGCGCCAGCTGGACTCCGCCGGCGAGTTCGCGTTCGTCTCGCCCGAGATCGCCGCCCGCTTCGACGTCATCGCGATGGACCCGCGCGGCGTCGGCGAGAGCCAGGGGGTCCGCTGCCTGACCGACGAGCAGCGCGAGGCCCAGCTCGCCGTCGACCTCGACCCGGACGTGCCGGGCGGGATGGCGCTGCCCGAGCTGCTGGCCCAGAACCGCGCCCTCGCCGAGGGCTGCGCCGCCGGCGTCGACCCCGCGCTGCTCGACCACATGGCGACCGACGACGTGGCCCGCGACATGGACCTCGTGCGGGCCGGTATCGGCGAGGAGCGCATCAGCTACCTGGGCATGTCCTACGGCACCCTGCTCGGCGCCACCTACGCCACGATGTTCCCCGAGCGCGTCGACCGGATGGTGCTCGACGCCGCGATGGACCCCGAGCTGTGGCGCTCCGCCCCCCTGCGGGCGACCCTGCAGCAGGGCGCCAGCGGCGAGCAGCAGCTCGACCGGTGGTTCGAGACGTGCCGGGCCGAAGGGGTGGGTGCGTGCCCGTTCGGCGCAGGTGAGCCCGAGGCGGCGATCGACGCGCTGATCGACGGGTTGGAGGAGCGGCCGTTGGACGTGCCGGCCTCGCCGACCGGACCGGCCGGCTCGCTCGACGGCGCGGACGCCCTGCTGGCCGCCCGCACGGCGGTGTTCGACCGCAGGCTGTGGCCGGTGCTGACCGCGGGGCTGGTCGCCGCGCAGTCCGGTGACGGTTCCGTGCTGCTCACGCTCTCGCAGGCCCTCACCCGCGAACCCGACGGCACCCCCAGCGGGCTGGCCGAGGCCAACTACGCGGTCAACTGCCTGGACCGCGACGTGCCGGACGACCTCGCCGCGCACGCCGCCAACGCCGAGGCGATCATGGCCGCGGCGCCGCGGTTCGGCGCGCTGTCGTCGAACATCATGCTCGGCTGCGTCGGCTGGCCCGCCGACAACCCCGACCGGTTCACCGAGCCGCTGACCGCCCGGGGCGCCGGTCCGATCCTGGTGGTCGGGGGGCGCGAGGACTCGCAGACCCCGTACGCGTGGGCCCAGGCCCTCACCGCGGGCCTGGACGAGGGACACCTGCTCACCCGGGAGGGCGTCGGCCACGGCTCCTACCGGGCGTCGGGTCCGTGCATCGACGCGGCGGTCGACGGCTACCTCCTCGACGAGGCGCTGCCCACCCCCGGCGCGACCTGCCCGCAGGAGCCACCGGCCACGACGGCGCTGCCGACCGGCGGGTGACGCACGCCGCGCTCACCGGCGGCCGCGGTCCTCCTCCAGCCGCGCGACCGTGGCCGTCACGAACGCCTCCAGCCCGTGCGCGAACTGCTCGTCCGAGGGCAGCGTCACCAGCTCGTCGGCCAGCTCCACCAGCCGCGGGAAGGTGTCGATCGGCAGCGCCGAGTACACGTGCGAGCGCTGCCGGCGCTCCTCGGCCCGCTCCTCGGCGTCGGTCCCCGGGGCCGGGGTGCGCCCCCACGGCCGCGGCAGCTGGTAGCTGGCGAACCCGATGGCGTAGGTGATGAGGAACCCGTAGCAGCGCACCGCGACCGGGCCCGGGATGCCCGCGTCCACCAACCGCCGCAGCGGCGCCTCCATCGCCCCCAGCAGCGCCGGGCGGCTGGTGGTGATCCGGCTGCCCAGCAGGCGCACGACGGTCGGGTGCTCGCGCATCATGTCCAGGAACGCGAACCCGACCTGGCGGATCGCCTCCCCCGGGCCGGACGCCGGCTCAGGGGGCAGCCGCATCCGACCCAGCACGTGGTCGGCCATCCCGTCGAGGATGTCGTCGCGGCTGCGGAAGTAGCTGTAGAGCGTCATCGCGCCGACACCCAGCTCGGAGGCGAGCCTGCGCACGGTGAGCCGGTCGAGGTCGCCGTCGCCGTCGGCCAGGCGCAGGGCGGCCTCGATGATCCGGTCGGGGGTCAGCATCGAGCCGCGGCCCCGCCCGGACCTGTGCCCGGACGGCGACGGGCCTGACATCTGGGGCGGCATGACGTTCCTCCGGGTGCCGACGGACTCGGTGGACCTTAGGCCAGTCGATCGCCCGAGCAGGCGATCACCCGTTCGACACCAACCGCGGGACCGGCCGGCCAGGTCCATCGCGGTGCGCACGGGGGACGCCGGCGAGGGCGGCGCCACCGCGCGGTCAGCGGGCGCGTTCGACGATCTCGATGCCGGCGGCGTCGACACCGCACAGCCGCATGACCCGCGCCACCACCGGCTGCACCTGCGACAGCACCAGCCGCGGTCCGGGAGTCCTCGACGGCGCCCAGGCCCGCACGATGGCCCGGCAGGCCGACGCCGCGAGGTGCTCGACGTCGGCGAAGTCGACGCGCAGCACGACCGCGTCCCCCGCCGCGCTCATCGCCGCGACCATGCTCGCCCGCAGGACCTCGACGTTGGTGAAGTCCACCGCGCCGCGCAGCACCAGCCCGTCGTCGGCCTCGCCGACGTCCAGCGACAGCTCGGTGAGCCCGCCGGGGTGCATGCCGACGACGCTGTCGAGCGCGGCTCCCGGCAACGACCCCACGGTGTACTGGCACAGCGCCGAGACGGGGCGGGTGGCGCACAGCCGGTCCACCAGGTCCTCGACCTCGCGGTGCACGGCCGGACTCAGGACCCGGTACGCCGTGCTCGCCTCACCCGAGATCCGCAGCCGGGTGTGGCCCTCGGCGAGGACCCGGTCCAGCAGCGCCTCCTGGCCGCCGGGCCGGTAGAACTCCTCGGGCGCCAGCACCTCCAGCCGGCCCTGCGCGACCGCCGCGTCCACCTCGATCCCGTGGGTGACCAGCACCGCGAGCACGTCGTCGCCGAAGCCCCCGCCTTCGATGTAGACGACCTTCTCGCCGAGGGCGAGCCCCTCGCGAACCCATCCGGACAGCCTGGCGACCCGCTCCGGCTCGGAGCGGTGCAGGAGCAGCCGATGCCCGCCCCCACCGGAGGGCGAACGGCCGTACGGGGACACACCGCGACGGTATCCCGCGAACCCGCCCGGAAACAGCCGAGCACCCGACGAACGGCCGTTCGTGCCCCGGTCGGTGCTCGACCCGGCCGCGGCCCCGGTGCATGATCTGCCGGCATGCCCGTACCCGACCCGTCCCGGCGGCGCCCCGGCGTGGCCACCCGCTCGATCAGCCCGGAGAACCCGACCGGGGCCCGCGGCCGCGGCGGGCGCGCCACCGGGGGCACCGGCGCCGCGGCCGGGCGCGAGCTCGGCCGGGGCTGGAAGGTCTCGCCGAGCATCGAGATCGCCGCGGGCGCCACCGCTGTGCTGGCCGACGTCGCCGGGCCCGGGCGGATCACCCACGTCTGGCTGACCACCCACCCGGACCACTGGCGCTCCCTGCTGCTGCGCGCCCACTGGGACGGCGACCCCGAACCGGCGGTGGAGGTCCCGGTCGGCGACTTCTTCGGCCAGGGCTGGGGGCGGTTCGCGCAGCTGTCGTCGGCGATGGTCGCGGTCAACCCGCACGGCGGCATGAACAGCTACTGGCCGATGCCCTTCCGCGCCGGCGCCCGGCTCAGCTGCGAGAACCTCTCCGACCGCCCGGCGATCCTGTACTTCCAGATCACCTACGACGAGGGCGGGGACGCGGCCGGGGACGACTGCGGCTACCTGCACGCGCAATGGCGCCGCTCCAACCCCGTCGACGGCGGGCTGCACGCGCTGCTGGACGGCGTGCGCGGCGCGGGCCAGTACGTGGGCACCTACCTCGCCTGGGGGGTCAACTCCCGGGGCTGGTGGGGCGAGGGCGAGGTGAAGTTCTACCTCGACGGCGACGAGGAGTTCCCCACGATCTGCGGGACCGGCACCGAGGACTACGTCGGCGGCGCGTGGAACTTCGACGTGCCGGGGCAGGGCTACACCCCCTACTCCACGCCCTACCTCGGCCTGCACCAGGTCATCCGGCCCGACGGGCTGTACGAGAGCCAGCAGCGCTTCGGCCTGTACCGCTGGCACGTGCCCGACCCGATCCGCTTCGCCACCGACCTGCGCGTCGACGTGCAGGCCCTGGGGTGGCGCTCCGGCGGGCGCTACCTGCGCCGCCACGACGACGTCGCCTCGACCGCGCTGTTCTACCTCGACACCACCAGCGCCGCGCGGCCGCGGACGCCGACCCCGGACGAGCTCGAGGCGCTCTGAGCCCGCGGCCTCGGCCTCACCGGCCGAAGGCCCGCAAGAACGTGTCGACCGCCGCGCCGGCCACCTCGCGCAGCTCCGCGGCGGGCAGTCGGCGGGTGCCGAACCGGGTGCGGGCGTCGATGCCGCCGGTGAGCAGCCCGGCGAAGTGCTCGGCGGCCACGGCCGGGGCGTCCACGCGCAGGTGCCCGGCGACCGAGAGCCCGAGCAGCCGGTCGGCCAGTGCCTGGTTCACCCGTGCCGCCGCCCGTCCGAGGAACACGTCGACGAGGTCGGGGAACTGCACGACCTCGGCCGTCACCAGCCGGCGCAGCGCCCAGGCGCGCTCGTCGACGAAGCACTCCAGCAGCCGCAGCCCGACGTCCTCCAGCGCGGTCCGCACGTCGTCGCCCGGGTCCAGCAGCCGTTCCACGACCTCCAGGTTGGCCGCGGCGGCCCGGTCGGACTCGGCCACCAGCGCCTCGCGCAGCAGGGTCTGCTTGTCGCCGAAGTGGCTGTACACCGTGGCCTTGGCGACGCCGGCGCGCGCCGCGATGGCGTCGACGCCCGCCTGGGCGTAGCCCTCGCGGGCGAACTCGGTCGTCGCCGCGTCGAGGATCGCGCGCCGCTTGTCGATGCGCCCGCGCGGTGCGGCGGTGGCGGGTGTCCCCGCGGTCGCGGCCATGCCCGGATGCTACCCGCGGGGCTCACCGACCAGACTTGACAGTCTGGTTCGACGACATAGTCTTCCAGACTCGTGAGTCTAATTCTCCGAACCAATGAGTCTTCGTGAGCGCCCCGGACCGGTTCGGCCCGGCACTGCGCCGCATGATCGCGGTGGTCCTGCTGGGCGGGATCATGGGCATCCTGGACGGGTCGATGGTCCTGGTCGCGGTGCGCACCATCGCCGACGACCTGGACGCCTCGCCCGGTGCCGTGGGCTGGGCCGCCACCGCCTACCTGCTCGCCGTCGTCACGACGGTCCCGGTCGGGGCCTGGGCCGCGGACCGCTACGGCGGCAAGCGGCTCTGGCTGGTCGGCCTGGTCGTGTTCTTCGCGGGCTCGCTCGGGTCGGCGCTCGCCCCCGGACTGGGCGCGCTGGTGGCCTCCCGGGTGCTGCAGGGCGTCGGGGCCGGCGTCCTGGACCCGCTGATGCTGACCCTGCTGGCGCGCGCCGCCGGCCCGGCCCGGGCGGGCCGGGTCATGGGCATCATGGGCATCGTCGGCTCCGCCGGGCCCGTCGCCGGCCCCGTCCTCGGCGGGGCGCTGCTGCAGGCGCTCGACTGGCGCTGGCTGTTCCTGGTGAACATCCCGATCGTCGTCGCGGCGTTCGCGCTCGCCGTGCGGGTCCTCGCGCCCGACGCGCCCGCCGGCCGCACGCCCGGGCCGCGCCTGGACGTGCTGGGCGTCGCGCTGGTCGGGCCGGGCGTCAGCGCCGTCGTGCTGGGGCTGTCGCGCATCGAGCAGGAGCACACCGCGCTGGCCTGGTCCGTACTGGTGCCGCTCGGCCTGGCCACCGCACTGCTCGGCGGTTACACCGCGCACGCCCTGCGCCGCACGGCTCCACTGGTGGACCTGCGACTGCTGGCCCGGCCCGGGGTCGCGGCGAGCCTGCTCGCCGCCGGCACCAACGGGCTGGCCACCTTCGCCGCGCTGTTCGGGCTCCCGCTGTTCTTCCAGCAGGTCCACGGCGCCACCCCCACGGCGGCCGGGCTGCTGCTCGCGCCGCTGGGCGCCGCGTCGATGCTCGCGATGCCGGTGTCGGGTCGACTGTCGGACCGGCTCGGGTCCCGCCGGGTGGCCGTCGCCGGCGGCGTCGTCGCCCTCGCCGCGGCCGTCCTGCTGGCGGTGCAGCCCGGGTCGGGCGACGCGGCGGTCGCCGTGCTCGGCACGGCCGTGCTCGGCCTGGGCCTGGGCGCCGTTGGGGCGCCGGCGATCGGCGCGGTGTTCCGCACCGTCCCGCCGGAGTCCGCGGCACAGGGCAGCGCACTGCTCTACATGGTCAACCAGTTGGGCGCCGCGCTGGGGATCGCCACCACCGCGCTGCTGGTGGGCACCGCGCCCGCCACCGGGGCGACGACGGCGGAGTTCCGACCGGCGTTCTGGCTGCTGGCCGCCGGCGTGCTGGTCGGGATCGCGGCCGGCGCCGCGCTGCCCGGGCGGCCCCGGCCCGCGCCGGTCGCGGCGTGACGGCATCCACGCGACCGCGGACGCCGCGCCTCACCCCTGCTCCTGCGGTTCGTCGCCGATGAGCACCCGCGGCGCCGGGCCGGCGGGCGCGGTGGCACCCACCACACAAGTGGACGCGCGTCCACATAGCTCGTAGCCTGACCACATGGACGTGCGTCCGGTCAGCTCAGGGACCGTCGGGCCAGCTCGGTCAGCGACTTCCGGACGTCGTCCGCGGACGCGCGCCCGCGCAACCGCCGGTACAGCTCGGCCGACAGCGGGGCGAGCAGCGCCTCGGCGAGCAGGTCGGCCGGGTCGGGCACCCCCGCGTCACGCAGCAGCACGCGCACGTGCGCCAGCCAGAAGCCGTACGCCCCGGTCCCGAACCGCGCCGCGCCGGTCTCGGCCGCCAGCGTGAGGTCGAGGTGCTGGTCGAGCAGGTCGACCAGGGCCGAGTAGAACGCCGCCAGCCGCTCGGCCGGCGGGGCGCCCGGCCCGAGCGGGGGCGGGCCGGAGATCAGCCGCTCCTGCAGCCGCCGCTCGTGCTCGTCGAGCAGGGCCGCGGCCAGCGCGGCGCGGTCCGGGTAGCGCCGGTACAGCGTCCCCTTGCCCACCCCGGCGGCCGCGGCCACGTCCTCCATCGACACGTTCGTGGCCCCGCGCTCGGCGAACAGCCGCTCGGCGGCGGCGAGCACCCGGGCCCGGTTGCGCACGGCGTCGGCCCGCTCCGGACGGGTCCCGTCCCCGTTCACCTGCACCCCCAGACCCTAACGACCGGGCCGTCGGCGGCCGGTCCCCTTCAGGAGGTCCGCATGTCCTGGCTGTGGCTGCTGCTGGCCGGCGCCGTGGAGGTCGCCTGGTCGCAGAGCATCAGGCCCACCGAGGGCTTCACCCGCCCGCTGCCGACCCTGCTGTGCTTCGCGCTGGCCGCGGCGGCGATCTACCCGCTGACCCTGGCCATGCGCGAGATCCCGGCCGGCACGGCCTACGCCGTGTTCACCGGGATCGGCGCGGCCGGCGCCCTCACCCTCGGCGTGCTGGTGCACGGCGAGTCGCTGACCGCCGCGCGGGCACTCGCCCTCGCGCTCATCGTCGGCGGGGTGGTGCTGGCGAACCTGGTCGGGGCCTGACCGGACAGGGCACACTGCCGGGATGGCGCGCGTGGCGACCGGGGAGTCGGTGCTGTCGCGGGCGGTGCGCATCCTCGCGGTGTTCGGCCCGGACGAGCGCGCGCTGCGGGTCTCCGACATCGCCGCGCGCACCGGCCTGCACGTCGCCACGGCCTCGCGGCTGGTCGCCGAGATGGTCCAGCTCGGGCTGCTGGGCCGCGAGGACGACCGCCGGGTGCGGGTCGGGGTGCGGCTGTGGGAGCTGGCGTCGCGCGCCTCGCCCACGCTCTCCCTGCGCGAAGCGGCGATGCCCTTCCTGGAGGACCTGCACGCCGTGGTCGGCCACCACGCCCAGCTCGGCGTGCGCGATGGCACCGACGTGCTGTTCGTGGAGCGGCTGAGCGCGCCCGGCGCGGTCGTCAACTACACGCGCATCGCCGGGCGCCTGCCGCTGCACGCCTCGTCGTCGGGGCTGGTGCTGCTCGCGCACGCCCCGCACGAACTGCAGGAGCGGGTGCTGGCCGCGCCGCTGGCCCGCTTCACCCCGCACACGATCTGCACGCCGTCGCGGCTGCGCCGCACCCTCGCCGACGTGCGCCGCACCGGCCACGCCTCCTGCCCGGGCTTCATCCACGAGCAGGCGCTCGGGGTGGCGGTGCCGATCACCGACGGCACCCGCGCCGTCGTGGCCGCGGTGTCGGTGATCGTGCCCAACGACCCGACCGACGACCAGGCCACCCGGGCCGTCGTCCCGGCGCTGCGCGCTGCCGCCCGCGGCATCTCCCGCACCCTGTCCCGCTGAATCCCTCTCGATGAATGAGAATCGGGTCCCGCCGCACCCCGCCGGCCGGTCATCGTTCCGACAACCGAGGACGGGAGGCGGCGGGTGGGGCGGACGGTGCGGTTGCGCGTCACGGCGAAGGAACGGGTGGCCGACGACGTCGTCGCGCTCACCCTCGCGGACCCGACCGGCGACCGGCTGCCCGACTGGACCCCGGGCGCGCACCTCGACCTTGTCCTGCCCACCGGCCTGACCCGGCAGTACTCGCTGTGCGGCGACCGGTTCGACCCGTCGCGGTACCGGGTGGGCGTGCTCCGCGAACCCGACGGCCGCGGCGGCTCCGCCTACGTGCACGACGAGTTGCGCGTCGGCGACGAGGTCGGCGTCGGCGGGCCGCGCAACCACTTCCCGCTGGTGCCCTCGCAGCGCTACCTGTTCCTGGCCGGCGGAATCGGGATCACCCCGCTGCTGCCGATGGTCCACCAGGCCGACCTGCTCGGCGCCGACTGGACCCTGGTCTACGGCGGGCGTCGACGCGGCTCGATGGCGTTCCTCGGCGAGCTGGCCGGCTACGGCGACCGCGTGCACGTCGTCCCGCAGGACGAGCAGGGCCTGCTCGACCTCCCGCACTGGCTGGGCACACCCCGTCCCGGCACGCGCGTGTACTGCTGCGGCCCGGGCCCGCTGCTGGACGCCGTCGGTGCGGCGTGCGCGTCCTGGCCGGCGCACTCGCTGCGCACCGAGCGGTTCGTGGCCCGCGAGCAGCCCGCGCCCGCCCGCAGCACCCCGTTCGACGTCCGGCTCGCCCGCAGCGGCACCACGGTGACCGTCGCTCCCGACCGGTCGGTGCTGGAGGTGGTGCGCGAGGCCGGCGTCGACGTGCTGTCGTCGTGCCGGCAGGGCACCTGCGGCACGTGCGGCACCGACGTCCTGGAGGGCCTGCCCGACCACCGCGACTCGATCCTCGACGACGCCGAGCGCGAGGCCGGCGACTGCATGTACATCTGCGTCTCGCGCGCCCGATCCGACCACCTCGTGCTCGACCTGTGAGGACCGCACCGACGGGAGCCCCGATGACCACCACCGCCCCGGCACCGCCGCCGGTCTCCGACGCCGACCCGTTCGGACCCGAGGTACTCGAGGACCCGCTGCCGTTCCACGCCGCGCTGCGCGAGGCCGGCCCGGTCGTGCGACTGAGCCGCTACGGCGTGTACGCGATGGGCCGCTACGCCGAGGTGCACGCCGCGCTGCGCGACTGGCAGGGCTTCGAGTCCGGCGCGGGCGTCGGGCTGTCGAACTTCCGCACCGAGGCGCCGTGGCGCCCGCCGAGCCTGCTGCTGGAGGCCGACCCGCCCCGCCACGACGCCCCGCGCCGGGTGCTCGTCGACCTGCTGTCGCCGCGCGCGCTGCGCCGGTTGCGCGAGCGGTGGACGGCCGCGGCCGAGGACCTCGTCGACCGGCTCCTCGCCGAGGGCGACGAGTTCGACGCCGTCCCGGCGCTGGCCGAGGCCTACCCGCTGCGGGTCTTCCCCGACGCGGTGGGCGTCTCCCCCGAGGGCCGGGAGAACCTGCTGCCCTACGGCGAGTTCCTGTTCAACGCGTTCGGCCCGCACAACGACCTGGTCGCCGAGGGCGCGCCCCGGCTGCCGGAGCTGTCGGCGTGGGTGAACGCCCAGTGCCAGCGCGACTCGCTGGCCGACGGCGGGTTCGGCGCCGGCATCTGGGCCGCCGCCGACCGCGGCGAGATCACCCACGAGCAGGCCCCGCTGGTGGTGCGGTCGCTGCTGTCGGCCGGGGTCGACACGACCGTGCACGGCCTCGCCGCCACCCTGCACGCCTTCGCCACCCACCCCGACCAGTGGCGGCGCCTGCGCGCCCGGCCCGAACTGGTCCGCGTCGCCTTCGACGAGGCCGTGCGGTGGGCCTCCCCGGTGCAGACCTTCTTCCGCACCGCCACGACCGACGTCCGCGTCGGCGGCACCGTCATCCCGCACGGCGAGAAGATCCTGATGTTCCTGGCCGCCGCCAACCGCGACCCGCGCCGTTGGGACGACCCCGACCGCTTCGACCTGTCCCGCGATCCGTCCGGCCACGTCGGGTTCGGCTTCGGCATCCACCACTGCGTCGGCCAGCACGTCGCACGGCTGGAGGCGGAGTGCCTGCTCACGGCGCTGGCTGCGCGGGTGGAGGCGATCGAGGTGGCCGGAGCGACGCGGCGCCTCCACAACAACACGCTGCGGGCGTGGGGCTCGCTGCCGGTGCGGGTGCGGCCGGCGCGCTGAGGATCAGAACCGCGCGGCGACCTCCTCGCGGGCGGTGGGGGCGACGTGGTCGCGGATCCACCGGGCGAGGGCGGCGAGGTCGCCGAGCGGGGTGGGGCCGTGGCGGGGCCGGGGCAGCTCGCCCGGCGGGAGCCAGCGGCTGTCGACGCCGTAGCGCGGCGCCGCCAGGGCGATCAGGACCAGGACGGTGAGCAGGATCCACGGGTTCATACCTCTATGATGGCAGGATTGGCCTGCTAGCCCAGGGCCAATTCAGAACAGGTGGACCCCCGTGACCGACCTCGACCGCCGCATCGGCGCACACAGCTTCGCCCGACTGCTCGGCGAGTGGCGCCCACCGGACGGACGTGGACTGGCCTCGGCCCTCGCCGACCGGGTCCGGCTGCTCGTGCTCGACGGCCGGCTGCCGCTGCAGACCCGGATCCCGCCCGAGCGCGAGCTGGCCGCGGCGCTGGGCGTCAGCCGCACCACCGTCGCGGCCGCCTACGACACGCTGCGCGAGGCCGCGGTGCTGCACAGCAGGCGCGGGGCGGGCAGCTGGACGCGGCTGCCACCGGACCCAGCGGGCGGCTCGGACGTCTCCCCGTTGTTCCCGCAGGCCGACCGCGACCTGCTCGACCTCGCCCACGCCGCGCTGCCCGCCCCCGGCGCCGCCATGCGCCGGGCGGCCGCCGCGGCCGTGCACGACCTGGACGCCCTGCTGGGCGGGCACGGCTACGAGATGCTCGGGCTGCCCGCGCTGCGCGCGGCGATCGCCGACCGCTACACCACCCGCGGCCTGCCGACCACGCCCGACCAGGTGCTGGTCACGGTGGGCGGCCAGCAGGCGATCGCGCTCGTCGTGGCCGCGCTGACCGGCCCCGGCGACCGGGTCCTCGTCGAGCACCCCACCTACCCCAACGCCCTGGCCTGCATCGCCCACCACCGCGCGCGGCCCGTCCCGGTGCCCATGGGGCCGCATCCGAACGGCACCGGCTCCTGGGACCTGGACCTGCTGGCCGCCACCGTCCGCGACGCCGCCCCGCGGCTGGTCTACCTCATCCCCGAGCACCAGAACCCGACCGGCGCCGTGCTCGACGACGCGTGCCGCCTGCGGCTCGTCGAACTGGCCCGCCGTACCGGCACCCCGCTGCTGATCGACGAGACCCTCGTCGAGCTCGGCTTCGGCGACCACGCCCCCACCCCCACCGCCGCGCACGCCCCCGACTCCCCGCTGGTCATCACGGTCGGCTCGGCGAGCAAGGCGCTCTGGGGCGGGCTGCGCGTCGGCTGGGTCCGCACGGCCGCCCCGCTGGTGCGCCGCCTCGCCGCCCAGCGCGCCGCCATCGACCTGGGCAGCCCCGTCCTCGAACAGCTGATCGTCGCCCGGCTGCTCGCCGACGTCGAGCAGGTGACGGCCGAGCGGCGGATCGAGCTGCTCGCCGCCCGCGACCACCTGCTCGACCGCCTCGCCACCACCTTCCCCCGCTGGCGCCCGTCACGGCCGACCGGCGGCATGAGCCTGTGGATCGAGCTGGACGAGCCCCAGTCGAGCCAGCTCAGCGTCGTCGCCCGCCGCCACGGCGTCCTGCTGGCCGCCGGCCCGCGGTTCGGCATCGACGGCGCGTTCGAACGCCACCTGCGCCTGCCCTACACGTTGCGCCGCGACCGCATGGACGAGGCGCTGCAGCGACTGGCCCTGGCCTGGCAGGGCCTCGACCACGCCGCGCCCGCGGTGGAGCCGGAGCCGGTGGCGGTGGCCTGAGGTGGGCCCGGGCCCGGGCGGCCGTGGGGCAGTCCGCCGCCCGGCGCTCAGCCCGCGCCGCCCCGCATGTGCCAGGCGTCGGTGACCAGCTCCGCCAGCCGCGCCGGGGCCACCTTCTCCAGGCGCACCATCACCAGCGGCAGCCCGTCGTAGCCGGGCGTGGTGAAGAACAGCTCGGGCTCGCCCAGCAGCAGCGCCTGCTTCTCGGCCTCGTCGCCGACGTAGAGCACCGCGATGTCGGTGCGCAGGATCCGCCCGCGCCCGGGCACCCGCTCCGGGTAGGACCAGACGAAGCCCCTGCCGGCGACGCGGAAGTCGAAGCCGTCGCTGTCGATCTCCTCGACGCCGTCCAGGGACAGGGCCAGGCGTCGGACGTCGTCCGCGTCAACCATCGACGTCACCGACGTCACCCACCGATGTCCCATCGCGGCCTCGCACGGCGGGCAGCCTAGAGCCGGCCCCCGACAGTCCCCTCCACCCTGCGCGCGACGGCGAGCAGGGCGCCGTCCTCGCCCGGCAGCGCCTCCAGCGACAGCCCGACCGGCAGGCCCGCGCGGGTCGTGCCGGCGGGCAGGGAGATGGCCGGCATGCCCGCGGCGGAGCCGGGGCCGGTGTTGCGGATGGTGGTCTGGAAGACCGGCACCTGGCGGCCGTTGTGCTCGGTGGTCTCGTCGTCGCCGACGGGGGTCGCCGGCAGCGGCACGGTCGGGTAGACGAGCGCGTCGAGCCGCTCCCCCGTGCCGGGCACCAGCGCGGAGGCGTAGGCCGCGCGCAGGCGCTCGCGCGTCGCCATGGCCTCGCGGTACGGCGGCTCGCCGAACTGGCCGCTCGCCGCGATCTCCAGCGCGCCGCGGACGTCCGGGGAGGCGACGCGGGCCAGCACGTCGGCCAGGGTCAGCTCCCGCTCCGGGCCCGGCAGGGTCGCGAGGTACGCGGGCAGGTCGCGGGCGACCTCGAAGAACGCGATCGGGAAGCCGCACTCGGCGTCGAGCTCGTGCGCGGCCACCACGTCGGTCTCGACCAGCTCCACGCCGGCGTCGGACAGCCGCCCGAGCGCCTCGTCGACGCGGGCGGCGACCTCCGGGTGCAGGTCGTCGTAGAAGCCCGGGCGCGGCACGCCCAGCCGCAGGCGTCGGTCGGGTGCCTCGACCGCGGGCTGCCCGGTGACCAGCTCGTCGACCAGGGCGACGTCGGCGACCGCGACGGCGAGCAGGCCCGCGGTGTCGCGGGTGCGCGAGATCGGCACGACCCGGTCGACGCCCCAGCGCCCGACGGTCGGGCGCCAGCCGACGACGCCGCAGTGCGCCGCCGGGATCCGCACCGAGCCCCCGGTGTCGGTGCCCAGCGCCAGCGGGACGACGCCGGTGGCCACCGCGACCGCGGACCCGCCGGAGGAGCCGCCGGCCGTGCGGTCGCGGTCGTGCGGGTTGCGCACCGGCCCGTACGCGGCGTTGTTGCTGGTGATGCCGAACGCCAGCTCGTGCAGGTTCGTCTTGCCGATCACCGCCGCCCCGGCGGCGCGCAGCCGCTCGACCGCGAGGTGGTCGCGGCCGGGCCGCGAGTCCGCCAGCGCCGGGGTCCCGCCGGTGGTGGGCAGGTCGTGGGTGTCGAGGTTGTCCTTGACCGCGATCGGCACGCCGGCCAGCGGGCCGTCGCCACCCGGCGCCCGGCCGGCGGCGTCGGCGACGGTGATGAACGCGCCGAGGTCGGCGAGTCCGCGGGCGGCCTCGACGGCGCGCGCGAGCACGTCAGCGGCCGAGGAGGCCCGCACGTGCCCGCGGAACCCGTCCAGGTCCGGGGTGTCCGAGGTGGGCATGCCGCCGCCTTCCGCCGGTCCTGCGAGCGCCGCTGCGGACTCTATGCGGCGCCCCGCGCCCCGTTCCACCGATCGACGGAATCGGGCGCGCGGCCTGTCATCCGGCGTCCGACCGCCCGGGGTGGTCGAGCCCGGCGGCCAGCTGGGCGAGCGCGGTGTCGGCCTCGGCGCGCAGGACGTCGAGCGGCGGCGGATCGTCCGCGTCGGCGGTGGAGTCGAGCCAGCGGTCCAGCACGATGCGCAGGGCGGCCAACGACGCCGCCGCGCAGAGCCGGGCGTGGGCGGCGGGATGCAGCCCGCCCCGCCCGCCATCCGGTCCGATGCGCTCCTCGATCGCGGCGGCGAGCGCGTCCTCCTGGACGGTGAGCACGGCCATCTGCTGCGGGATCAGCGACGGCGTCCCCCGCATGAGGCGCAGCGCGCGGACGTGGTCGCGGCTGACCGCGTCGTCGCGGTCCATGACCACCAGCACCGACTCCCGCACGGCCCGCAGCACCGACTCCGCGCGCGGGCGGGCGCGGAACTCGGCGACGAACGCCTCCGCCCCGACCGCGGCGGCCGCCACGACCGCCTCCTCCTTGCTGGCGAAGTGGTTGAAGAAGGTCCGCACCGCGATGTCGGCCTCGGCGGCGATCTGCTCGATCGTGATGCGCTCCACGCCGTCGCGCACCGCGAGCCGCAGGGCGGCGTCGCGCACGGCGGCCCGGGTGGCCCGCTTGCGGCGCTCGTGGCGGCTCGGCGGGGCCACCGCCGCCACCGTGCCGGGGAGGGTCGCCTCGGTCATGGGGACCCCTTTGTCGCGTGGGCTTCCTGGTGGGCGCGGCGGGCGCCCCCTGATTATGAGCCGTTCGCCGGAGCGGACCAGGCGACCGGCAGCGAGTGCACACCGAAGATGAGCATGTCGTTGCGCAGCGGCACCTCGGCGGCCGGCACGGCCAGCCGCAGGTCGGGCAGCCTCCGCAGCAGCTCGGTGAAGCCGACGCGCATCTCGATGCGGGCCAGCTGCTGGCCGAGGCACTGGTGCACGCCGTGGCCGAAGGCCAGGTGGGGGGCGCGGTCGCGGCGCAGGTCGAGCCGGTCGGGGTCGGACCAGTGCCGGGTGTCGCGGTTGACCTCCGGGGTGGCCACGATGACCGTGGCGCCGGCCGGGATGGTGGCCCCGCCGATCGTGACGGCCTCGGTGGCGACCCGGCTGACCCCGAGCTGGACGATGCTGAGGTAGCGCAGCAGCTCCTCGACCGCGTTGTCGACCACGGCGGGGTCGTCGCGCAGCGCGGCGAGCTGCTCGGGGTTCTCCAGCAGGGCGAACGCGCCGAGGGCGAGCATGTTGGCGGTCGTCTCGTGGCCCGCGCCGAGCAGCACCAGCGACACGTCGATGAGCTGGGCGTCGGTCAGTGGCGGGTCGGCGTCGTGGATCAGCCCGGAGACGATGTCGTCGCCGGGCGTCGCCCGCTTGGCCGCGACGAGCTGGGCGATGAAGGTGTAGAGCTCGCCGCCGGCGCGGGCGCGGTCCTCGTCGGAGGCGTTCGCGTTGAGCGCGATCGAGGTGTTGACCTGGAACCGGTCGCGGTCGGCGTAGTCGACGCCGAGCAGCTCGCAGATGACCAGCGACGGCAGCGGCAGCGCGTAGGCGGGCACCAGGTCGGCCTCGGTGCCGGCGGCCTTCATCGCCTCCAGGTGCTCGACGGCGATCTCGGTGACCCGCGCCTCCAGGGCCTTCATCCGGCGGACGGTGAACTGCCCGGTCAGCAGCCGGCGCAGGCGGGTGTGCTCGGGCGGGTCCATGAAGACGAACATGCCGTCCTCGCGGTTCTCGATCGGCGCCGGGCACACGGGCTCGCCGCGCTCGGCGGCGGCCGCCATCTCGGCGACCTCGTGCGGCTGCAGCTGCGTGGCGTCGCGGTAGCGGACCCGGTCGGAGCTGAACCGCGGGTCGGCCAGCACCGCGCGGGCCTCGTCGAAGCCGGTGACCAGCCACGCCCGCGCGCCGTTGAGCAGCTCCAGCGGCTGCACCGGGCCCTGGCCGCGGCGCTCCTCCAGCCCGGGGGCCGGGTCGAACGGGCAGCTCGCGGCGCGCTCGAGCACGTCCTCCGGGATGAGGCGCCGCATGGCGGACGGCGACTGCTCCGGGGCGCGCTCGGCGGCGTCGTGCTGGGCGGGGGCGTTCATCCGGGGCGCATCCTGTTCCCGGGCCCCGCCTGCTCGACGGGGCCCGCCGGTCGGGTGATGCGCCGAGGCTACACGCCATACTGCACGTCATGCATTGATGCAGGATGTGCAGAGTCGGAGAACGCGTGGCGCCCTACCCGCCGCTGGAGAAGCTGCCGCCGTCGGTGTCGGAGTAGATCAGCTCGCCGTCCTCGGTGGTCGAGATCGATCCGCTGTCGTAGAACGACGTGCCGCCCCCGCCGGACCCGGAGTCGTCGTAGCCGGGGTAGCCGGGGTCGTCCGCACCGGGGTCCGTCGCGGCGAGCAGCAGGACGAACAGGACCATCCCCACGCCGATCAGCAGCAGGGTGCGCGCGGTGTTGGGACGCTGGGCGGGGTGGGACATGGCGCGGCTCCGGTCTGCTGGACGTCGTGGCGGCCCAGCGTGGCGCAGCGATCCGCCCGCGTCCGTGTACTGGTACCGGTTCACGACGGTCGTTCTGCGGGGTGCGCGCCGTGGTGCGCGGCCCGGTACCGCCGCCACCCCCCGTAGTGCGAGATGTCGGGCACGCCCTCGCGGGCGTACCCCTCGCAGACGAACCCCGGCGCCTGCCCGCCTCCGTCCAGCGCCACCGTCCCGATCGCCAGCGGCGGCGCGACCGCCAGCACCAACTCGCCCAGCGCGGCGACCGGCAGTTCGTAGACCTCGACCTCCACCGCCAGCCCCGCCGCCGGGTCGCGGATCAGCCCGGGCCGGGCCGGCAGCGGCGGGTGGCCGGGCACGGGCGGCAGCGCCACCATCCGGTACACCGGCGCCGTCCGGGTGGCCCGCAGGAAGCGGGCGCCCAGCCCGAGCAGGTCCGCGTGCAGCGGCTCGCCGTGCAGGTGCGCCCCGACCACGACCAGCGGGGTCGTCGGGGCCGCCTGCGACGCGGTGGCGGTCATGCGCATGACCGGGACGCTAGGGGCGGCCCGTGTCGGCACCGGCCCACCACTGTGTCCGCAACGTTAATTGTCGACAATCGACCGGAACGTGGGGACGTCGAGGTCCCCGCTCGGTCGGGTGTGCGCTGCGCCCTCCGGCCGAGCCGATCATGCTCGCGGGCCCGTCCCGCAGACGACGGGTGGGTGTTGCAGCGTGGGATGGGGCGTTACAGCCCGCCGGCGCGCTGCGAGCACCCAGCCACCGCCGCAGAACCCTCTCGGCGCTGCGAGGACACCCTCGCTCCGCCCCCGCTGGCCGCGAAGCGGCCGATCCACCCCCGGAAGCCCCTGCTCGATCAGCTCGGCCAGCGCCGCGTCGGTCCCCGGCGACCAGACCGCGTGCATCGCCAGCGGTTCCAGCGCGTCGCGCAGCCGACGGGCCGGCGAGCCGCTCACGACCACCTCGGGCGTCACGGACGGGGTCGGAGCCCGGCCGAAGAACGCCTGCCGCACCGTTGCGTAGTCCATCCAACGGACGCTAGGCGGCTACGCAGCGTGTGTCCGCCCCAACCGTTCGGCCGTTGGCAGCGCCGAGCCGCTCGTCGCACTGTTGCAGCGAACACGTTCGCCCCGACGATCTCGGGGTATTCCGGGCCTGTCCGCGCCACCACCGCGGACGCGGCACCCGGCGCCCGCCGTCGGGGTACGGAACCTTCGGATCGGCCGACGCCGCCCCGATCGGAGGAGGAGAAGCGCACGTCATGGAACAGTGGCACCTCATGCAGCTCGCCGTGGACTCGTCGCACGGCGCACCTTTCGTGCACGTGGTCGGTGAGTTGACCGCGGTCAGCGCTCCCCGGTTGCTGAAGCTCTGCGAGGGGGTGCTGAGCCGTTCGGCGGCCTCGTCGCTCACCGTCGACCTGTCGGGCGTGCGGCACTTCGAGCCCGAGGGCGTGGCGGTGCTGCTGCACGTCCGCGACCTGTGCGCCGCCGCCGGCGCGGCGCTCGTCCTCGGTGGCGTGTCCGACCGCCGCGGTGCCCTGCCGCTGCGCGTCGAGCGGGTGCTCGACGAAGTCGACGGGCGCAGCACGGTCGAGGCCGGTCCGGTACTGGCCTGACCGACACAGAACCCTTACCCGCGGGTAGATCGGCCTCGCCCGCGCGGTGATTACCCCCGGGCGCCCGCGCGACGAGGCTCCTGCACGACCGAACACCCGGTCAGCGCAGGAGGGAACCCGTGGCCGCCGCCCGCAACCAGGCACCCGACGCCGTGCTCGACACCGGGCTGGCCCGGCTCGCCGAGGCGGTGAGCGCCGACCCGGCCGGGGTCTCGGCCGAGGCCGTGCTGCTGCTGGCCAGGGCCGCCACCGTGCGCGGCGGCCGGGAACTGCGCGGCGCGACCCGCACCGCGGCCGGGGTGCTGGAACGGTCGCCGGACGCCGGGGCGCCCGGGCTGCACGGCGCGTGCGGCGCGGCATGGGCGCTGGTGGAGGCCGCCCGCGCGGTCGACGACAAAGCGCTGGGTTGGCGCGCGATGGCGATCGCCGCGGCCGTCCCGATCGGCGGCACCGACCCCGGCCTCGCCCACGGCACCGCCGGCGTCGGGCTGACCCACCTGCGGCTCTGGCTGGCCTACCGCGACCCGCGTTCACGCACCCGGGTCCGCGAGTGCGTCGACGAACTCCTCGCCGCGCCGGTGGTCGACGCCGGTGCCGCCGGCCTGCTGCTGTCCGCCGGTCGGGTGCTGGGCGTGCGCGCGGCGCTGCGGGCCGCGGACGCCGTCGCGGACGCGCTGCACGCCGCGGACGCCCCGCAGACCGCGCAGACCGCGGCTTTCCTGGTCCGCCACCACGCGGCCACCGGCGCGGTCGGCTCCCTCGAACTGGCCGAGCGCGCGGCGCTCGCCACCGACGCCGACCCGGCGGTCGGCCACCT
>NZ_JAHDTH010000481.1 GCF_018531445.1 Pseudonocardia lacus | reverse complement strand
TGAGGTGATCTCAGCGAGTAGGTAAACGTCCGGGCGGGCGACACGGACATTCGGGATGATCTACGTGGTGCTGGTCAGGACGCGGGGTCCTCGATAGGCAGGTTCTCTCTCACAAGATCCACCACAACGAGGACCCCACGTGATCGCCTATCCTGCCATGCTCGACGTGCCCCGCGAACTGGTCAGCCACGTCACCGCCCTGCTACGCGCCGAACGCCGACGGCTGGGCACCCGCCGCAACACCCGGGCCCTGACCTGCTGGCGCCAGGCCCTGCTCGGACTGGTCTGGTTCCGCAAGCACGACGACCTCACCATGCTCGCCGCCGGGTTCGGGATCTCCCGGGCCACCGGCTACCGCTACCGCAGCGAAGTCATCTCCGTGCTCGCCGCTCACGCCCCGGACCTGCACGACGCCCTGCAGGAGGTCGCCGAGCAGGGCTGGAGCCACGTGATCGTCGACGGGAAGCTCTTCCGCTCCGACCGGGTCACCCAGGCCGCGACCAGCGCGAACGGCACCGAGATCGATGCCTGGTACTCCGGCAAGCACCACCACTTCGGCGGCAACGTTCAAGCCGTGATGCGCCCCGACGGGTTCCCGGTCTGGACCTCACCGGTCCTCGCCGGCCGCCACCACGACATCACCGCTGCCCGCGCGCACCTGTTGGGCGCGTTGTACTGGGCGGCCTCCCAACTCGGACTGCCCACCCTGGCCGACGGCGGCTACGACGGCACGGGGATCGGCGTGCACACCCCGATCAAGCAGCCCGCCAGCGGTACCACCCTCGCTGTGGACAACCAGACCTACAACGCCCTGCACCGCGGTCTGCGCGCCCTCGGTGAACGCGGGTTCGCCCTGCTCACCGGCCGCTGGCGCGCTCTACGCCACACCACCGCAAGCCCGTCGAGAATCGGTGACATCGTCGCTGCCGCACGAGTGCTCACCCATTTCGAGCAGATCGAGCTACGCAGATCTTGCTGAGATCACCTCA
>NZ_JAHDTH010000480.1 GCF_018531445.1 Pseudonocardia lacus | reverse complement strand
CGGCACCGCCACCGCGGGCAACGGCGGCTCCGGCGCCACGGCCGGCGTGACCAGCACCGCGACCAGCGGCGCCGGTGGCGCGGGCGGCGCGGGCGGGGCCGGCGGCACCAACTCCGCCGACCAGGCCGTCAGCACCTCGGCGGACCTGAGCTTCACCGACTCGTTCACCGACGACGACGGCTTCGACCTCAAGGGCGCCGACGTCGAGGACGCGTTCAACCAGGACAACGACGGCGTCGACAACTCCGGCGGCATCATCAACAACTCCAACGTCGCCAACGGCCCGCAGACCAACGTCGGGAACAGCGCCGAGACCACCACGATCTCGGACTCGTTCAACACCGACGAGAGCGTCACGCAGGTCCTGAACAACGTCGGCAACGACTACTCGGACAACTCCGAGACGATCTCGAACTCCTTCAACGACCTGTCCGAGGACTTCGACATCGACCTCGAGGACGTCGGCAACACCGACTCGTCCACCGACATCGGCGGGGACATCGACAACGACCTGGTCGACGTCGACGTCGAGGACGTGCTGAACGACCTCGACCTCGACGGCGACCTGAACATCGACCTCCCGCTCTGACCCGCCCCCCGACCACTCCTCCGCGCGAGAACAGGACCACGACATGACCAGCAGCTACGGGCCCAGCTTCACCTTCATCCAGGACCCGGACGTGCTCAACCAGAACCAGCAGAACGCGGCGGGCGGCGCCGGCGGTGCCGGCGGCAACAGCGGGGCCGCGGCCAGCAACCCCCAGGTCATCGCCAACGGCGCGGGCGGGAACGGCGGCACCGCCCAGTCCAACGGCGGCACCAACGACGCCGGCTCCGGCGCCGGCCAGGGCAGCGGCGGCGACGGGCTCGGCTTCGGCGGCGACAGCGGCGGCGGCCTGTTCGACCTGTTCGGCGACGGCGGCTCGGGCACCGGCATCGGCGGGCTCGGCACCGGGACCGGCACCGGCGGCAGCGCGATCGGCGCGGGCGGCGGCACC
>NZ_JAHDTH010000479.1 GCF_018531445.1 Pseudonocardia lacus | reverse complement strand
TCCGACGCCGCCATCGCCGGGGCGCGCCGCGCCGGCGAGCGCGAGAGCGCCGTCTTCGTCGTCACGAACCCGCACGGGCTGCACGCCCGTCCCGCCGCCCGGCTGGTCGGCCTGGTCCGCCGGCTGCCCGGCGTGGAGGTGCGGCTGCGCAACCGCAGCACGGGCTCGGAGTGGGTGCCCGCCGCCAGCATGGCCCGGGTCGCGGTGGTGGGCGCGGAGGCCGGGCACGAGGTGGAGGTCGAGGCGACCGGGCGCGGGGCGCGGGCCGCGGTCGAGGCCGTCCTGGAGCTGGCCGGGCGGCACTTCGACGAGCCCGTCGACGCCCCCGCGCCGGCGGCCCCGAGCCCGAGCCCGACCCCGAGCCCGAGCCCGACCCCGAGCCCGAGCCCGAGCCCGAGCCCGACCGCGGCACCGGTCCTGCCCGGCTCACCCGGCATCGCGATCGGACCGGCCCGCGCGCTGGTGCCCCCGCCGTCGACCATTCCCGACGACCCGCCCGACGACCCGGCGACCGAGCACGCCCGCCTCGACGACGCGCTGGCCGCGGTCGCCGTGGAGATCACCGCGTCCCGCGACGCCACCGCCCGCGACCTCGGCCCCACCGAGGCGGAGATCTTCGACGCGCACCTGCTGCTGCTGGAGGACCCGGAGCTGGCCGGACGGGCCCGCACCGGCATCGACGGCGGCGCCTCCGCCGCGCGCGCCTGGGCCGACGCCGTCGAGCACGGCGCCGCCGCGTTGGAGGCCCTGCCCGATCCCTACCTCTCCGCGCGGGGCGCCGACGTCCGCGCGGTGGGGGAGCAGGTCCTGCGCGCTCTGCTCACCGACCCCGGAGCCGAGGACAGCCACCGTCACGGACCCGCAGGACCCGCGGCGGGAGCGGCGGAGCGGGTCGTGCTGGTCGCGCCCGACCTGACCCCCGCGCAGGCCGCCGGGCTCGACCCCCGGGAGGTCGCCGGGGTCGTGCTCGCGGGCGGCAGCGCGACCGCGCACGCCACCCT
>NZ_JAHDTH010000478.1 GCF_018531445.1 Pseudonocardia lacus | reverse complement strand
GGCCCCGACGACCTGCGCCGCCATCGGCAGGCCCGCCGCGGCGTCCGACCAGCCCGCCGCCGGGGCCAGCAGCCCGCTCGCGGCCCCGGACAGCGACTGCCCGAGGCCGCCGAGCGCGCACGCCGCCCACAGCGCGCGGCGGATCGGGCCGGTCAGCACGGGCGACGGCGCGGTGTCCAGTGACATGCCACCACGCTAGAAAAGTGGATCGCGACATCGAATAGCCGAAGACAGGTACTTCTCGGATTCGACCTGGCGCTCGTACGCTGTTCTGCCATGAGCACCGTTCGCTCGAACCCGCCGCTCGACGCCACCGACTGGCGCCTGCTCGCGGAGCTGCAGGCCGACGGCCGGCTGTCGTTCAAGGAGCTGGCCCGCCGCATCCACCTGTCGCCGCCCGCGGTGGCCGAGCGCGTGCGGCGCATGGAGCAGAGCGGGGTGATCACCGGCTACGCGGCCAAGGTCGACCCCGCCGGCGCGGGCCAGCCGCTGCTGGCGTTCGTGCAGATGCGCTGCTCGCTGGGCCGCTGCCTGCTGCGCACCACGACAGCCGACGACCTGCCCGAACTGGTGGAGATCCACAAGCTCTCCGGCGAGCACTGCACGCTGCTGAAGGTGCGGGCCTCGTCGCTGGCGCACCTGGAGGGCCTGGTCGAGCGGCTGGGCGAGCACGGCGAGATGCGCACCCACATCGTGCTGTCCACGCAGTTCGACGGCCGGCCCGTGGAGCCGGTGGCCGAGCCCCGGCCGGTCACCCCCTCGGCGGGGTGGGGCGCCGGGCGCTGACCGGTCCGGGGCGCGCGCGACCGGGCGCGGGGTGCCAGGCTGCGGGCATGGAACCCGGTACGCGCGGATGGTCCGACCTGCACGGCGGGGTCGAGGTCTCCGGCCCGGCGCGGGTCTGGCTGCGCGGGGTGCAGCGGCTGGCCGCGACCCGTCCGGTGGCCCGGATCCCGCCCGACGCGCTGACCGCGGCCGGCCTGCTCACGACCGCGGGCGCGCTCGGCGCCGCCG
>NZ_JAHDTH010000477.1 GCF_018531445.1 Pseudonocardia lacus | reverse complement strand
CGAAGCAGACCGCCGCCCGGGCCCAGCAGGCCGCCGGCCAGGCGCAGGGCGCCGCGGACGCGGCCGCCGGCCTGGCCGCGAAGAAGGCCGCCGAACTGGCCGCCGGCCCGGTCGCCGCCCTCCCGCGCACCAGCCAGGCCCTGGGCTCGTCCACCTGCGCCTCGACCGACGCGTGCGGCAGCGCCACCACCGGCACGGCCGCCGACCACACCGTCCAGGTCGGCGCCGAGTGCGCCGGCGCGGACTGCCTCACCCGCACCCGGGGCCGGGCGGTCTACGACGGCAACACCGCGACCGCGGACACCACGTGCACCGCCGCGGGTGCCGCCGGGCTGTGCGCGGCCAGCACCCAGGTCGGTGCCAACGAGGCCACGGCCCAGGTCGCCGCCGAGTGCGCCGGGTCGAAGGGCTCGACCTGCGAGCACTCCATCGCCGCGGAGAGCAAGCAGACCAGCCGGACCGCGGGCAACAAGGCCGTCGCGAAGGCCGAGTGCGGCTCCGAGGGTGGCGCTGGCGCGGGCTGGTGCCAGACCACCGCCGTTGCCGAGACCACCGACACCCAGGCCATGGCCGCGGGCGGCTGCCAGGGCAGTGCCAGCAGCGGCTGCCGGTTCAGCTACGAGGCGCAGAGCAAGGACAAGGCGGGCAAGGCCGCCAAGGCGTCCGCGTCGGCCGAGGGCAAGGGCACCACCGGCGCCGGCCAGGTGGCCACCAGCGCCATGGCCGTCGCCGGGAACGGACAGGCCCAGGCGCAGGCCCAGGCCGCGTGCACCGGCACCGCCGGGGTCACCTGCGAGCACGAGTTCGCGGCCTCGGTGAAGACCGAGGCGTCGGCGCCGGGCGCGAAGGCGAAGGCGTCGGCGGCGGGCACGGGTCGCGGCGGCACGGGCGGCGGCGGCGTCGTGGTCGCAGCGGGTGCTTCCGCTGCGCCCGGTCAGGCCACGGCGCAGGCCAGCTGCGCGGGGACCGCGGGCACGCAGTGCCGGCACGCCTACTCCGCCCGGGCCGCGGCGTCGGCGTCCGCGCCGGGTGCG
>NZ_JAHDTH010000476.1 GCF_018531445.1 Pseudonocardia lacus | reverse complement strand
AGCCGCGCCGCCGGCTGCGGCGCAGGACGCGGTGCGCGCGGCCATCGAGGCCGCGACCGCGTACCGGGCCTCGCGCGCCGAGCGCCGCGAGGAGGCCGACACGGCGCTGACCGCCGCGCGCGACAAGCTCGACGCCGCCCGGGCGGCCTGCGTGCCGGTGACGGGCGGCTCCGCCGACGACCCCGAGCACGACGCCAAGCACGAGGAATCCCACGACGAGGCGACCGAGCCCACCCCGGAGGGCGAGCCCGTCCACGAGCAGGACGGGGAGGCGACCGAGCACGAGGCCGAGCACGAGGAGGCGCCCTCGTCCGACCCCACAGCGACGGACGAGCCGCCCACCACCGCTCCGCCGACGACCTCGCAGGACGAGCCCGAGGCGGACGGCACCGACTCGGGCAGCGGCAACTCGGGCAGCGGCAACTCGGGCAGCGGCAACTCGGGCAGCAGCAACTCGGGCAGCAGCAACTCAGACAGCGGCGACCCGAACAGCAGCGACCCGAACAGCAGCGACAGCAGCGAGTCGAACAGCAGCGACAGCAGCGAGTCGAAGAGCAGCGAGTCGGACCGGGCGGGGGAGGGCGACCACACCGCCTCCCCGGTCGCGTTCCGGCACCCGGCCGCCGCCGCGAGCACCGACACCGACGGCTGCCTACAGGCTCTCGAGGACGCCCTCACCGCGCAGACCGAGGTCGCCGAGCGGCAGGACCGCGTCGCCGCCGAGGACGCGGCGTTCGACCAGGTGCTGGACGCGCTCCTGGCGGCCGCGACGGGCAGTGCGCCCTCCGCGACCCAGCCCGGCACCCCGCCCGCGGGCGTCGAGTTGCCGGCGGGTGTCGAGTTGCCGGCTGGTGTTGAGCTGCCGGCGGGAGTCGAGTTGCGGGCCGGAGCCGAGTTGCCGGCTGGTGTTGAGCTGCCTGCTGGAGCCGGGCTGCCTGCTGGAACCGAGCTGCCTGCTGGGGTCGAGCTGCCGGCGGGAGCGGTCCCGGGTGCCGCGGCCCCGGCCGTCCCGGATGCCGCCGCGGCGAGCGCCGC
>NZ_JAHDTH010000475.1 GCF_018531445.1 Pseudonocardia lacus | reverse complement strand
GAGCGCGCGGGCCGGGCGCCCGGCGGCGACGGCGCCGGCCAGCAGCTCGCAGGCGAGAGTGGGCGACTCGGCGAGCGCCTCGTCGGCGGCGGCCTCCAGCACCGCGGCGACCCTCGCCCCGCTCGCGCCGGTGCCCAGCAGCCCACGACCGGCGGTGAGCACCGAGCCGCCGCGGTCGAGCTCGATGGTGGCCAGCCGGCACTGCAGCTCGCGGCGGCGCAGCACCGGGGTCAGCCGCAGGAACAGCGCCTGGATGATCGGGATCAGCTCGCCGGTGTCGCGGACGAGGCCGGTGGCCACGGCGGCTTCGACGGCCGCCTCGACACCGCCGTCGAGGCTGCCGGCGGCGCCGTCGAGCAGGGTGCCCAGTACCTCGCCGTCCAGCGCGGCGCCCAGCGCCATCGCCTCCAGCACCGCGTGCACGCCGGGCTCCAGCGCGTCGACCCGGTGGCGCAGCCGCTCGGCGAACGCCGCGGAGACCGTGATGCGGTCGGGGCGGTCGAAGCGGTCGGGGCTGCGCGGGTCGAAGCGGCCCGACTCGCGCAGCACGTGGGTGACCAGGTCGACCAGGCCGGGCAGCCCACCGGACTGCTCGTGCACCAGTTCGACCACGGGGTCCGGGGGCCGGCAGCCCAGCCGCTCGGCGATCCGGTCGGCCACCGCGGCCCGGTCGAGGTGGCCGACCATGGCCACGACCCGGCGCTGGCCGAGGGTGGCGGTCAGCGCGGAGAGCGCCCGCGGGCGCGGCCACGGCCGGTGGGCCAGCACCAGGCGGGCACCGGGATCGGAGGCGAGCCGGCACAGCCGGTCCAGGTCGGCGTCGGTGAGCCGGTGCGCGTCGTCGACGAGCACGGCCACGGCCGCCGGGTCGGACCACGGCCCCGGGTACCGGACGACCTGCACGCCGGCCCGCGCGTAGCCGGCGGCCAGCTCGTCGAGCAGCATCGTCTTGCCGGTGCCGCCCGGTCCGACGATCGCCGCGGCCAGCGGGGCGCCCGGGTCCCGGGCGACCCGGGCGGCCAGCGCCTCGCCGCCGCGCGGGCCGCCGTAGGGCC
>NZ_JAHDTH010000474.1 GCF_018531445.1 Pseudonocardia lacus | reverse complement strand
CCGGCCGGGAGCGCGGAGACCGCCGACCTGCTGGGCGTGCTGCGGCGCGCCGCGGCCCCGGTGGTCGGCGGTGCCGGGGTCCGGCGGGTGCGCGCCGGCGCCTGAGCGGCGCCGTCAGTCGCGGGCGTCGTCGAGCAGGGTCAGCGGGTCGGTCCCCGATGCGACGCGCTGCCAGTCGTCGCCGACGGGCCGGTACAGCGTCCAGGCGCCGTTCTCCGAGCGCAGCCGCGCCACCGGGGTGGACGACCACGCGGTGTGCAGCTCGGGGTAGGTGGGGGCGCGGCGGTCGAGGATGGTGACCTCGTCACCGGAGATGGTGTAGCCGATCTGGCGTTGTCGCCGTTCCTCGTTCGGGATGCGCGCAGTGCACCACTGTGACAGGCGGTGACGGATCTCCTCGGGAACGGCCACGACACGCATGGTCCACGTTCGCGGCGCTACCGTCGACCTCTATGAGCGCTGCACAGCTGCCGATCAGCCGGTTCGGACACGTCGAGCTCGAGGACATGCCCGAGGACCTGCGCGTGCGGATCCAGGCGGTCGCCGAGAGGTCCGGCTTCGTGCCCAACGTGTTCCGGGCGCTGGCCCGCCGCCCCGCCGAGCTCAGGGCGTTCCTGGACTACCACGACGCGCTCATGGAGAAGTCCGACGGACTGACCAAGGCCGAGCGCGAACTGGTCGTCGTGGCGACCTCGGGGGCCAACCACTGCACCTACTGCGTCGTCGCGCACGGGGCGATCCTGCGGGTGCGCGACAAGGACCCGGAGATCGCCGACCGGGTCGCCACCAACCCCTACGGCGTCGAGCTCGACGCCCGCCGCCGCGCCATCGTCGACCTCGCGCTGCTGATCGCCACCGACTCGTCGGCGCTCACCGAGGCCGAGCTCGACGACGCCCGCGCCGCCGGGCTCACCGACGACGAGATCTGGGACGTCGGCGCGATCACCGCCCTGTTCGCGATGTCGAACCGGCTCGCGCACCTGACGGCGCTGCGCCCCAACCCGGAGTTCTTCCTGATGGGCCGCATCCCCCGCGGCTGACCCGTCGAGAACGAAGTTGTCGTGC
>NZ_JAHDTH010000473.1 GCF_018531445.1 Pseudonocardia lacus | reverse complement strand
GACGACGCGCTGCGGCTGCTGGAGGCCGCGGCCGACGCCTCGCTGCGGGCGGGGGAGGCCGACGCCGCCGCCTACGAGCTGGCCGTGCTCGCCGAGCTGGTCAACCGGGGCCCGGGGATCATCGCCCGACTGCCGGCCCCCGACACCGCCGCGCGCGCGATCGAGCGGGCCAAGGGCCTGGTCGGCGACGACCCGGCCGCGCTGGCCCGCATCGCCACGGCCGAGGCGTTCCAGCTGCTCGACACCGACCCCGACGCCGTCGCCGCCGGTGAGCGGGCGCTGCGGCTGGCCCGCGCCGCGGGCGACGTCCTGGCCGAGAGCGCCGCGCTCGACCGGATCACCACGATCGAGCTGTCCCGCGGCCGGCCCCGGGCCGCGCTGGCCACCGCCGAGCGGCGCATCGCCCTGCTCGGCGAGCTGCCGATCGAGGCCGACCTCGGCTTCGAGCTGTCCGACGCGCACGTCATGTCCGCCGAGTCCGCCCTCGGCGCGGGCGAGCTCGCCACGGCCCGCCGCTACGCCGACGCCGTCGCGGGGTTGGCGCAGTTCCGCGAGACCGGGCACGTGGCGCCCGCCCGCCTGATCACCGTGTCGTTCCTGCAGGGCGACTGGGAGACCACGCTGCGCGCCGGCGAGCGCTTCCGCGACAGCTGGGTGCGGGCCGGGCGCCCACGCGTGCCGTCGCTGCGGCGCTCCGCGCACTCGTTGGCCACGCTGCACGGCCTGCGCGGCGAGGAGGCCGAGCGCGAGGAGTGGCTGGCCGTGTTCGACGCGCTGGTATCGGCCCGGGGCCCCGCCCACGACCAGCACCCGGGCGCCTGCTTCGACGCCCTGCTGATGCTGCACCGCGCCCGGCCCGACGAGGCGCTGCGCCGCCTGCGGGTGCCGCCGGGGGAGCTGGTGCACTGGTACGACGGCATCTGGCGGCCGCTGTACGCCGGGCTGTGGGCGGAGGCCGGCGTCCTGGCCGGGGTGGACGACGCCGGCGGGCGCATCGTCGCGGCCCGCGCCGCCGCGACCGGGAACCCGATCGCCGCCGCGCTGGTCGACCGGGCCGCCGCGCTGCTG
>NZ_JAHDTH010000472.1 GCF_018531445.1 Pseudonocardia lacus | reverse complement strand
CACGGTCGCCGGGGCCACCGCCGCGGCCGTCGCCGCAGCCCGCTCGGGCGCCGCGCACGGGCGGTGGGTGGCCGCCGCCGACGTGGCCGCCCGCATCGAGTGGGCCACCGCCCTGGTCGCCGGCACGACGCCGGATCGGGCCGCGGAGCTCATCGAGACGCTGGTCGGCACCGGCCTGGCCACCCAGGAGTCGGTCCCGGCCGCGTTCGCCGTGCTCGCGGTCGCCGGCGACGACCCGTGGCTGACCTGCCGGCTGGCCGCCTCGCTCGGCGGCGACACCGACACCATCGCCGCCATGGCCGGTGCCGTGGCCGGCGCCTGCCACGGGGCCGCCGCGCTGCCCGCCGAGGCGAGGGCCGCGGTGGCCGGGGCCAACGACCTCGAGCTGGACCGGCTCGCCGCCGACCTGCTGGCGCTGCGCGGACCCGAGCGATGATCGATCGGCTCGTGCACGTGGGGAACGTCGTGGTCGACCTGGTCGCCGCCGTCCCCGCGCTGCCCGCCCGCGGCGCCGACGTCCTGGCCCACCGGATGGGCGCCACGGCGGGCGGCGGGTTCAACGTGCTGGCCGCGGCCGCGCGGCTGGGGCTGCCGGCCGTCTACGCCGGACCGGTCGGCACCGGCCCGTTCGCCGACATCGCCGCGGCCGCCCTGCGCGCCGAAGGCGTCCAGGTGCTGCAGCGGCCCCGTCCCGAGGACACCGGCCTGGTCATCACCGTCGTCGACGACGAGGGGGAGCGGACGTTCGTGACCAGCCCGGCCTCGGTCGTCGGGGCCAGCGGCGCGGAGCTGGCGGCCGTCGCGCCGCGGGCCGGCGACGCGATCTCGGTGTCGGGCTACGAGTTGCTGCACGGCCCCACCCGCGACGCGCTGCTGCCCTGGATCGCCGGCCTCGCGGAGGAGGTGACGGTGGTGCACGACCCCGGCCCGCTGGCCCCCTGGTCCGCGCCCGACGCGGTGCGCGCGCTGCTCGACCGGGCCGACTGGGTCACCGCCAACGCGGCCGAGGCCGGGCGGATCACCGGCCGCGCCGCTCCCGCCGACGCCGCCCGCGCCCTCGGCTGCCGCGCCGGGGCTCTCGTGCGCACCGG
>NZ_JAHDTH010000050.1 GCF_018531445.1 Pseudonocardia lacus | reverse complement strand
GGCGTCGGAGGGCGCGGCGGGGGTGTCGGACGCGGCGGGAGCGGCGCCGTTGCGCGACCGGGACGCCCGCGCGGGCTTGGCCGGGGCCTCGACTGCGGGGGTGGCGTCGGAGCCGTCGGGCAGCGGCAGCTGGGCCGCCGCGGCGACGGCTCCGCCGGCCTGGCTGGCCCGGATGGCGGCGATCAGGTCGCCCTTGCGCATCCCTGCGGTGCCCGGGATGTTCAGCTCCGCAGCGAGTTGGCGCAGTTCGGCCAACACCATGCCGGTGAGGCCGCCGCGCTTGCGGGGCGCCGGTGCGGCTGCGGTCTCGGAGCTGACGAGATCGGTCTCGCTCACTGATGTCCTTCCTGACCGACCGGGCCTTTGCCCAGGTCAGCGGGATTCACACACTCGCCCGGGCGGTGTGCCGGGCGACATGTCGAGGTGCTCCGCTCGACGCGGACGGCTCGACAGGCAATGGCGGCGATCGTGGCGACGGTCCGGAACGGGTTCGCTCGGGTCGGGATACCACCGGATGGGGATCTCGGATGGGCGGCCGCAGATGCACCGGGCGGGCCCGACTCGAGTGGTCACGCGGATGACGCGCAGATCGCCGTTGCGCTGACGAGAGTAGACCTTGCGTGTCACACCGGCAACAACCACCCTGACGGGCGCGCCGCACAGGTCCCGTCGAGAACGAAGTTGTCGTGATCAACAGGCCGAAACGATCACGACAAGTTCGTTCTCGACGGGGGACGGTCAGGTGATCTCGACGCGCGCCCCGGTCGCGTCCACCGGCAGCGGCCGCACCGCGAACCCCGTGGTGTCGACGTCGGCCGGCAGCACGCCGTCGGTGGTGAGCGCCAGCACCGTCGGCCCGGCGCCCGAGATCACCGCCGGCACTCCCCGCTCGCGCAGCGCGTCGACCAGGTCGGCCGACTCCGGGTAGGCCGGGCGCCGGTAGCCCTGGTGGAGGCGGTCCTCGGTGGCCGGCAGCAGCAGGTCGGGACGCTGGGTCAGGGCCAGCACGGCCAGCGCCGTGCGGCTGCCGGTGAAGGCGGCGTCGACGAGCGGGACCCGGTCGGGCAGCAGCCCGCGGGTGGTGTGCGTGGACGACTCGACGGTCGCGACGAGCGCCACCGGGTGGATGTCCGGGTGGGCGTCGAGCTTGACGGCGTGGAAGCGCTCGGCGGTGTTGCCCGGCGTCTCCCAGGCCACCACGAGCCCGCCGAGCAGGCTGGCCGCCGCGTTGTCGGCGTGGCCCTCCATGCCGGCCGTGACCTGCAGCAGCACGTCGGTCTCCAGCTGCGGGTCGCGCCCGGAGAGCGCGACGGCGGCGACCGCGCCGGCCACCGCGGCGGCGGCCGAGCTGCCCAGCCCGCGCGAGTGCGGGATCGCGTTGCGGCAGCGCAGCCGGATCCCGGACGGGGCGTCGCCGACGATGTTCCACGCGGTGCGCATGGCCCGCACGACGAGGTGCGTGTCGTCGCAGGGGACCTGGTTCGCGCCCTCGCCCGCCACCTCGACCGACAGCCCGTCGGGCGCGACCGCCACCTCGACGTCGTCGTAGAGGCTCAGCGCGAGACCGAGGGTGTCGAAGCCCGGGCCCAGGTTGGCCGACGAGCCCGGCACCCGGACCCTGACCTCGGAGGGCTTGCCCATCAGCGCAGTTCCAGGGCGTCGGCGACGGCGCCCGGGTCGATCGGGACGACGGTGGGTTCCGGCGCGGCGAGCAACGCGGTGTCGGGGTCCTTCAGGCCGTGCCCGGTGACCGTGCAGACCACGAGCGAGCCGCGCGGCAGCGAGCCGTCGGCCACCGACTGCAGCAGCCCGGCCACGCTGGCCGCCGACGCCGGCTCGACGAACACCGCCTCGGTGGCGGCGAGCAGCCGGTAGGCGTCGAGGATCTCCTCGTCGGTGACGGCGGCGAACCTGCCGCCGGACTCGTCGCGCGCGGCCGTGGCGCCCGCCCAGGAGGCCGGCGCGCCGATCCGGATCGCGGTGGCGATGGTCTCGGGGTGGCGCACCGGGGCGCCGTGCACGAGCGGCGCCGCCCCGGCGGCCTGGAAGCCGAACATCCGCGGCAGGTCGGTGATCAGCCCGTCGGCCAGGTAGGAGCGGTAGCCCGACCAGTAGGCGGTGATGTTGCCGGCGTTGCCGACCGGCAGGCAGTGCACGTCCGGGGCGCGGCCGAGCACGTCGCACACCTCGTAGGCGGCGCTGGCCTGGCCCGCGATGCGGGTCGGGTTGACCGAGTTGACCAGCGCGGCGACCGGGTACTCCGCCGCGGTCTTGCGGGCCAGTTCCAGGCAGTCGTCGAAGTTGCCGTCGATCTGCAGGATGCGCGCGCCGTGCGCGACGGCCTGGGCCAGCTTGCCCAGCGCGATCTTGCCCCGCGGGACGAGCACCGCGCAGGTCATCCCGGCGCGGGCCGCGTAGGCGGCGGCCGATGCCGACGTGTTGCCGGTGGACGCGCAGATCACGCCCTGCTTGCCCTGGGCCAGCGCGTCGGTGACCGCCATCGTCATGCCACGGTCCTTGAACGAGCCGGTCGGGTTGACCCCGTCGACCTTCAGGAACACGTCGCAGCCGGTGCGCTCGGACAGCCGCGGCGCGGGCAGCAGCGGGGTGCCGCCCTCGCCGAGGGTGACGATCCGCCAGCCCGGCTCGACGGGCATCCGGTCGCGGTAGGCGGCGATCACCCCCGGCCACGCGGTCAGCAGCTTGGTCGGCACGGGCTCCGGCGTCATCCGGTCACTCCCTTCCGGCCCAGGTCCTCGACCCGGAGCACGCTCTCCACGCCCCGCACGGCGTCGAGCCCGCTGAGCACCTGCACGGTGTCGGCGAGCGCCGCCTCGGGCGCGGTGTGGGTGACCACGACGAGCCGCGCGGGCTCGCCCGTGTCGTCGTCGCCTGCGTCGGGCCGCCCGCCGGTCTGGCGGACCGCGGCGATGCTGACCCCGTGCCGGGCGAACTCGCCGGCGATGGTGGACAGCACGCCCGCGCGGTCGGCGACGTCGAGGCTGACGTGGTAGCGGGTCGGCACGCTGCCCATCGGCCGCACCGGCAGGCTGGCGTAGGTCGACTCGCGCGGCCCGCGGCCGCCGACGGTCCGGTTGCGGGCCACCGCGACCAGGTCGCCCAGCACGGCGCTGGCCGTCGGCGCGCCGCCGGCGCCCTGGCCGTAGAACATCAGCTGGCCGGCCGCCTCGGCCTCGACGAAGACCGCGTTGAACGCGCCGTCGACCGCGGCCAGCGGGTGCGACGCCGGGATCATCGCCGGGTGCACCCGCGCCGACACCGACTCCGGGGTGTCGCCGTCGGCCGGGGTGCGCTCGCAGATCGCCAGCAGCTTGATCACGCAGTCCATCCCGGCGGCCGCGGCGATGTCGGCCGCGGTGACCTCGCGGATGCCCTCGCAGTGCACGTCGGCCGAGGTGACCCGGGTGTGGAAGGCCAGCGACGCGAGGATCGCGGCCTTCGAGGCGGCGTCGTAGCCGTCGACGTCGGCGCTCGGGTCGGCCTCGGCGTAGCCGAGCCGGGTGGCCTCCTCCAGCGCCTCGGCGTAGCTCGCGCCGGAGGAGGTCATCGCCGAGAGGATGAAGTTGGTGGTGCCGTTGACGATCCCAGCGACCCGGGTGATCCGGTCGCCGGCCAGCGACTCGCGCAGCGGGCGCAGCAGCGGGATCGCCCCGGCCACCGACGCCTCGTAGTAGAGGTCGGCGCCGGACGCGTCGGCCGCCTCGGCCAGGGCGGCGCCGTCCTCGGCGAGCAGCGCCTTGTTCGCCGTCACCACCGACTTGCCGGCCTTGAGCGCCTCCAGCAGCAGCGTCCTGGCCGGCTCGATGCCGCCGATCACCTCGACGACGACGTCGACGTCGTCGCGGGCGACCAGGCCGGACGCGTCGGCGGTGATCAGCTCGCCCAGGTCGGCGTGGCGCTGCGGGCGGCGCACCGCCACCCCCACCAGCTCGACGGGCGCCCCGGCCCGCGCGGCCAGCTCGCCCGCCTGCTCGCGCAGCAGCCGCACGACCTCGCCGCCGACCGTCCCGCAGCCGAGCATCGCGACCCGCACGGGTTTACCGGGCTCGTTCCCCGGCGTCGTCGCAGTCACGACCCGATCCTGACCGGTCCCGGCCGTCGGGCGGGAGTCCCCGTGAGCGGGTTCATTCCACGACCTCCAGCCGGAACAGGTCCTCCGGGGTCTCCCGGCGCAGCAGCACCCGCGCCCGGCCGTCGCGCACGGCGACGACCGCGGGCCGCGGGAGGCGGTTGTAGGAGCTGGCCATCGAGTAGCAGTACGCGCCGGTGGCGGCCACCGCGAGCAGGTCGCCGGGGGCCAGGTCGGCGGGCAGCCAGCAGTCGCGCACGACGATGTCGCCGCTCTCGCAGTGCTTGCCGACGACCCTGCTCAGCACGGACTCGCCGGTGCCGTCGCGCTCGGAGCTGCGCGAGACCAGCCGGCAGTCGTAGAACGCGTCGTAGAGGGCGGTGCGGATGTTGTCGCTCATGCCGCCATCGACGCTGACGTAGCGGCGCGACGCGCGGCCGTCGAGCGGGACGTCCTTGAGCGTGCCGACCTCGTAGACCGTCACCGCGCTCGGCCCGATCAGCGCCCGGCCCGGCTCGACGACGATCGCCGGGACGTCCAGGTCGGCGGAGTGGCACTCGTGCTTGACGATGCCGCGCAGCTCGTCGGCCAGCTGGGCCACGTCGACCGGGGTCTCCTCGGCCCGGTAGGCGATGCCGAAGCCGCCGCCGAGGTCGAGGGAGGTCAGCGCGGTGAGCGCGTCGGAGCCGTGCTCCTTGTGCAGCTGCGCGAGGAACCGCACGACCCGGTGCGCGGCCACCTCGAAGCCCTCGGTGTCGAAGATCTGGCTGCCGATGTGGCTGTGCAGCCCGACCAGCTCCAGGTTCGACGCGGCCAGCACCCGCCGCACGGCCTCGGCCGCCGCCGAGTCGGTGGCGCCGGCGATGGAGAAGCCGAACTTCTGGTCCTCGTGCGCGGTGGCGATGAACTCGTGGGTGTGCGCCTCGACGCCGACGGTCAGCCGGACCATCACCGGCGCGACGACGCCGTGCTCGCGCGCCACCGCGTCGAGGCGGGTGATCTCGTGGAACGAGTCGAGCACGATCCGCCCGACCCCGGCCCGCACGGCCTGCGCCAGCTCGTCGGTCGACTTGTTGTTGCCGTGCATCGCGATCCGCTCGGCCGGGAAGCCGGCCCGCAGCGCCACCGCGAGCTCGCCCCCGCTGGCCACGTCCAGCGACAGGCCCTCCTGGTCGACCCAGCGGGCGACCTCGGTGCACAGGAACGCCTTGGCCGCGTAGTGCACCGCGCTCGCCCCGAACGCCGCGGCGAACTCGCCGGCCCGCTGCCGGAAGTCGTCCTCGTCCAGCACGAACAGCGGCGTGCCGTACTCGCGGGCCAGGTCGCGCACGTCGACGCCGGCCACCTGCACGGCGCCGTCGTCGCCGCGGGCGGCGTTGCGCGGCCACACCGACCCGGCCAGCTCGTCCAGCTCGGCCGCGTCGGCCGGGCGCGCGCCCGCGGTGTTGCCCGGGACCTGGATGTCGGCGTGCAGCGGCCCCGCCGGGTGCGCCCTCACATCCGCTCCGGGGCGGACACGCCGAGCAGGTCGAGCCCGTTGGCCAGCACCTGGCGGGCGGCGACGCACAGCGCCAGCCGCGCCCGGTGCAGCTCGGTGGGCTCCTCGTCGCCCATCGGCAGCACCCGGCACGAGTCGTAGAACTTGTGGTACGCGCTGGCCAGCGACTCCAGGAAGCGGGCCACCCGGTGCGGCTCGCGCAGCTCGGCGGCCGTCGCCACGACCGCCGGGAACTCGCCGAGCGTGCGGATCAGGTCGCCCTCCCGGTCGTGGGTGAGCAGCGCCAACTCCTCGCCCGGGGTGACGCCCAGGTCGGCGGCGTTGCGGGCGAGCGAGGCCAGCCGCGCGTGCGCGTACTGGACGTAGAAGACCGGGTTGTCGTTCGTCCGGCGCGTCCACAGGTCGAGGTCGACGTCGAGCGTCGAGTCGACCGAGGAGCGGATCAGCGCGTAGCGGGCGGCGTCGACGCCGAGCGCGTCGACCAGGTCGTCCATGGTCAGGATGGTGCCGGCGCGCTTGCTGAGCTTGACCGGCTCGCCGTCGCGCAACAGGTTGACCATCTGGCCGATCAGCACCTCGACGGTGTCGGCCGGATCGCCGGAGGCCACCGCGACCGCCTTGAGCCGGGCGATGTAGCCGTGGTGGTCGGCGCCCAGCATGTAGATCAGCTTGTCGAAGCCGCGGGCCCGCTTGTCGGCGTAGTACGCGATGTCGCCGGCGATGTAGGCCGGCCGGCCGTCGCTCTTGATGACGACCCGGTCCTTGTCGTCGCCCTGCTCGGTGGAGCGCAGCCACCAGGCGCCGTCGGCCTCGTAGAGGTTGCCCTGCTCCTTGAGCCGCTCGACCGCCGCCTCCACCGCCCCGCTCTCGTGCAGCGACTGCTCCGAGAAGTAGAGGTCGAAGTCGGTGCGGAAGGAGTGCAGGGTGCGCTCGATGTCGGCCATCATCAGGTCGCGCCCGGCCTGCCGGAACACCCGCAGCCGCTCGTCGGCGGGCAGGTCGAGCACGCCCGGGTTGCGCTCGACGAGCTGCACGGCGATCTCGGCGACGTAGGCCCCCGCGTAGCCGTCCTCGGGCACCGGCCGGCCCAGCGCGGCGGCCAGCAGCGACTCGGCGAACCGGTCGACCTGGACGCCCGCGTCGTTGACGTAGTACTCGCGGTACACCTTCGCGCCCCGCGCGCTCAGCACCCGGCCCAGCGCGTCGCCCACCGCCGCCCACCGGGCGCCGCCCAGGTGGATGGGGCCGGTCGGGTTGGCCGAGACGAACTCCAGGTTGATCGACTGCGTGCCCAGCTCGTCGCCGTTGCCGAAGGAGGCACCGGCCCCCAGTACCTCGCGCACGATCCCGGCCTGCGCGTCGGCGGCCAGCCGCAGGTTGATGAACCCGGGACCGGCGATCTCCGCGCTGGCGATGCCTTCGCGCGCGGAGAGCGCCTCGACCAGCCACCCGGCCAGCTCGCGCGGGGCGACCCCGGCCCTCTTGGCCGTGCGCAACGCCACATTGGTGGCGTAGTCGCCGTGCTCGGGGTTGCGCGGTCGCTCGACGCCGACGTCCGAGGGCAGCGCGGCCAGGTCGAGGCCGCGCTCGGCGAGCACATCGGAGGCCGTGGTGCGGACCAGTTCGGCGAGTAGCGCGGGAGTCACCGGCCAAGTCTAGGGAGTGCTGCCCACCGGGTTTTCACGTGCCGCACCTACACTCGAGTACCGCAAGCGCCGTCCGGGTGACGGCCCGTGTTCGCAGATGGTTCGCAGAGGGTCTGGACGGTTCATGGTCAGCGGCAGCAAGAGCAAGGCCACGCGCACGGTCAAGCCGACGGTGGTCCGGCGCAAAGCGCCCCCGTGGGGCCTGATCGCCGGCGTCACCGTCGTCGTGCTGTTCGCGGCCACGATCTTCGGCTACGCGTTCGTCCAGAACCAGCAGGCCGAGGACCGCCGCCAGGCGCTCGCCGCGTTCACCCCCACCCCGGAGAACCCGGACCCGTCCACGCAGATCGCGGGCATCCAGGTGCAGGCGTTCGAGGGTGGCTCGCACGTCGACCCGGCCGTGCGGGTGGCCTACACGTTCAGCCCGCCGATGGGCGGCGCGCACGACTACAGCTGGGCCGCCTGCAACGGCGTCGTCTACCCGGAGGCGGTGCGCAGCGAGAACCTCGTGCACTCCATGGAGCACGGCGCCGTGTGGATCGCCTACAACCCCGACCTGGTCACCGGCGAGGCGCTGGACGCCCTGACGTCGAAGGTGCAGAACCAGCCCTACACGGTGATGAGCCCCTACCCGGGCCTCGACCAGCCGATCTCCCTGCAGTCCTGGGGGCACCAGCTCAAGCTCGCCGACGCCGCCGACCCGCGCATCGACCAGTTCATCGCCGCGCTGCGGGTCAACTCCTACACCCACCCCGAGCCCGGCGCGAGCTGCAACGAGATCGGCCCGAGCGGCTTCCGCCAGGACGCTCCGCCGCCGTTCCAGCCGATCCCCGACCCGACCGAGCCGGGCGTGCAGGCCGAGGTGACGCCGGGCACCGGCGTCCAGGCCGACGCCGGCACCGCGCCGGGCACCGTCCCGACCGAGGTCGTCCCCACCGCCCCCGCCACCGACCCGGCGACGGGCGGGGCCCCGGCCGCCCCGGCCCCGACACCGGCGGGCTGATGGCCCGCGGGCAGGGGACGACCGGCACCACCGCGCGCTCCGGCGGGCCGTCCGAACCGCCCGCGGCCGGGGGCGCCGTGCCGGGGCCGACGGCCCCTGCCACGCGCGCGGACGCCATCGACGGCACCCCCGACCGCGACACCCCTCCGCCCGTCGACCCGCCGGACGACCGCGAGAGCGGCGACGACGGCCCCGACGAGCCCGACGACCCCGACGACTGGCCGCCCGAGGCCCGCTGGGTGCGCCCGTTCCTCGTCGTCGCGGGCGTCGTCGGACTGCTGCTGCTCGGCGCCGCCGCCGGCTTGCTGATCGGCCTGTCCGGCCGCGACGAGCCGACCGTCCCGGGCCCCGACTCCGTCGACGTCGGCTTCGCCCAGGACATGACGGTGCACCACCAGCAGGCGGTGGAGATGGCCGCGTGGGGGCGCGACCACTCCACCGACCCCGTCGTCCGCCAGCTGGCCTCCGACATCGAGACCACCCAGAACTCCCAGATCGGGCGCATGCAGGGCTGGCTGGACCTGTGGGGCGCCGCCGCCCTGCCCGTCGGCGGCCACATGGCCTGGATGAGCAGCCCCACCCACGACCACGGCGGCGGCACCGCGGTGGCCACGATGCCCGGCATGGCCAGCGCCGCCGACCTGGCCGCCCTCCGCGCCGCCACCGGCCCCCAGCTCGACGTGCTGTTCCTGCAGCTGATGCTGCGCCACCACGAGGGTGGCGTCGGGATGCTGGAGTACGGCGCCCAGCACGCCGCCGTCCCCCAGCTGCGCAACCTGGCCAAGCAGATGCTCAGCTCGCAGACCTCGGAGAGCGACTACCTGCGCCAACTCCTCGCCGAGCGCGGCGCCCAACCCCTCCCGTCATGACCGACCCGCCGCCTTTCGTGCCGGGAGACTTCACCGCCCCCGCCCGGCACGAGTGCGCGGGTTACGTCCTGGTCCCGCTGGGCCCCGAGCACAACGACCCCGACCACCGGGCCTGGACCAGCAGCGTCGACCACATCCGCTCGCTGCCCGGCTTCCCCGACGGCAGCTGGCCCGACCCGACGATGACCCTCGCCGACAACCTCCGCGACCTGCAGCGCCACCGCCGCGACTTCGACACCCGCCGCGGGTTCACCTACACGGTCCTGACCCCGGACGGCGACGTCGCCGGCTGCCTGTACATCTACCCCGACCGCACCACCGGCACCGACGCCGAGGTCAGCTCGTGGCTGCGCGCCGACCACGCAGCCCACGAAGCCGAGTTCCGGGCCTGCGTGACGACGTGGCTCGCCGATGCCTGGCCGTTCGACACGTGGACCTACGACGGGCGCTCCCACTCCCGCCCCTCCACCCCCTGACCGTCCCCCCGTCCTCCCCGACCCCGCCCCCGTCCGTGTCCCGTCGAGAACGAAGTTGTCGTGATCGACAGGGCGGTTCGATCACGACAAGTTCGTTCTCGACGCACCGCGCCGGCGGCCCCGCCAGCGGAGACGGCGCGGGCGCGACCGACGGGGTGTCCTCGCAGACGTGGGGCGGCCCGGCAGCCCGGAGCGGGCTGTCGCAGCGCGCCGGCTGGCTGCGAGATCCATCCCGGGGCTGCGACGTGGGCGTGCGGCGGCACGCAACCCCCGGGGCAACCCGGTCGGAGGTACCCGTGGGGGTGCGCTAGGGTTGTCCCCGTTGGCCCCCGTAGCTCAGGGGATAGAGCACCGCCCTCCGGAGGCGGGAGCGCAGGTTCGAATCCTGCCGGGGGCACCACGTTTGACCTGCACGTCTCGCTCAACGTCACCACTGTGAACAAGGTCTGACGCGCTAACGTGGACTGGTTCGTGGAACGAACCCGTTCCACGAACCGCTCCACAACCCAGATCCCGGCAGATGCAGCAAGTGGCCGGTGGCCACATATCTCGTGAGTGCGCTGGTCAGCGCCTCCCGCTCGCTCACCGTACGAGCCCGCGAGGTGTCAGCGGCCAACCCCCGCTCGACCTGTCGCTGCACCCGATCATGCGCGATTCGACCCCACACCGACGGCCGACGAGCCACGAGACCCCATGCGAGAGAAGCCGTTCGACTTCACCAGAGGCGTTCCACCTGGCGCGTCCGCCAGGCGGGCTACGTTTCTCACTGCGGACCGGCGCACGCCTTCCCCGCCCCGGACCCGCCCGGCGTGGACGACACCCCCGGCAAGGACCCGCAGCCACAACACGCGGAGTGAGAACATGGCCTCAACACGGGAGGCGCCCTCGATGACCACGACCCCAGAGCGGCCGGACCGCTGGCCGGCGGACGACTTCATCACCACCGAGGAACTCGTCCGCCGCCAGGGTGTCCAGCCGATCGACACCGTGGACGACCTCGCCGCAGCCGAGGACCCGTTCGAGTCGGACGACGAGTACGAGGACTTCCTCGCCGACCTCTACGCAACGCGGAGAGCCGACATCCGGTGAGCGTGATCGTCGTCGACACCGACGTCGCCTCCACCCTGCTCCGCCGCCGGGCCTCCGACGCCCTGGCCGGCGCACTCGCCGGCCACGTCCTCGCGATCACCTTCGGCACCGTGGGCGAGCTGACCAAGTGGACGCTCGTTCGCCGCTGGGGCCCGCGCAGCCTCGACACCATGCGCACCTTCCTCGCCGGGCTCGTCGTCCTGCCTACGACCAGCGCGTCGCGGCCCGCTGGGGCGAACTGCAGGCCTACGCACGACTGCGCGGCCGACCCCGCCCCACCAACGACACCTGGATCGCCGCCTGCTGCCTGGTCCGGGAGCTTCCGCTGGCCACCCTGAACACCAAGGACTTCACCGACTTCGCCGAGCACGAGGGCCTCGCGCTGGTGCAATGACGATCTTCCGCGTGGATCGACTCGTGGAACGAACTGCGGGCTACAGCGGCGGCCTACGGGTGACACGCACAGCGAACGACAGGCCCTGGTAGGGCCGCCGAGGCGTCGACGATCACACGGTCGCCCGACTCCGGAGGCGGGAGCGCAGGTTCGAATCCTGCCGGGGGCACCCTCTCCGACCTCCCGAAATCGGCCTCCCCCTGCTGAAACAGGCGGGGGGCCGATCCTGTTCTGTCCGGTGGCGTCCGGCCGTGGCCGGGTGGTTTCGGCCGTCCGTGCCCGCATCGTGCCCGCGACACCGCCATGTTCCGGGATCCCGAAATGATCTATCGTGTCCATGGTGGCCCGTCCGCCCCGAGCAGCGCCGGCCCGGGCTCGACCTGGCCGGCCCACGGGTGCTACACGTGATCGCCGATCAGGTCCGGCTCGACGGGCTGGTGCTGCGCGGGCTGTTGGCGCTGCCCGTCGTGCTCGGCTCGGCCTCCGGGGCGACACGGGCGAGCCCGAGTCTGTGGGCGGCCGCCACCGCCTCACCGCGCGAGCGGGCGTTCAGCCTGCCGAGGATCGCCGACACGTGATGGTCGGCGGTCCGGCGGGAGATCACCAGCCGTGCGGCGACCTCGGTGTTGCTCAACCCCTCCACGAGCAGCGCCAGCACGTCGAGCTGCCGGCCGGTGAGACCGGCCGGGTTGGACCGGGTGGCCGGTGAGCGGCCGCGGGGCAGGAAGTTCATCCCGAGCTCGCGCAGCCGCCCACGCACCCGCGCGGTGACGCTGCGGGCGTCCAGCTCGTCGAGCAGCGGCAGCGCGGCCAGCAGGGTCTCGGGCGAGCCGACGTCCCACAGCGCCATCGCCTGCTCGTAGGGCAGTTGCTCGGGCACCGCCGGCGGGGCTGCAACCGGCGGAGGCGCGCCTTCCGCGGTGAGCCGCCGCGTCCACCGGCGCAGCTGCTCCCCACCGGTGCTCGGCAGCGTCATCAACTCCCCGACGAGCTGCCCGTCGAGCCGGGGGTCTGGGCGGCGGGTGATCCACGCCTGTTCGGTGAGCGCAGCAGCAGCCGGGGCGAGCAGGCCGGGCAGGTCGAGCTGGACGGTCAGCGACCACAGCTCGTCGAGGTGTGGGTTCTCCGCAGGCGCGTCCCGCCGGGCGGCCAGCAGCCCCAGCACGAGGTGGGACCACAGCCGACCCAGGGGCAGGTCACCGGCCGCCAACACCGCCAGGGCGTCGTGCTCCGCGTCGGCCCAGCGGCCCTGCAGCAGCCGCAGCCGGGCCCGCACCCCGAGCTGCCACATGTTGCAGCCCGGGACGTCGCGCTCCCCGCTGAACCGCAGCGCATCGAGCAGGACGTCCTCGGCCTCGGCGAAGCGACCCTGCTCCACGTCGACATGGGCGAGGTTGGTCACCGGCGCGGACGCGAGCACGTCGCTCCGCAGTCGCAGGCCGGCGTCCCGGACAGCGAGCAGATCGATCCGCGCATCCTGATCACCGCCCAGCAGCCGCACCAGCGCCGGGCCGATCGACGCGGTGCTGGCGAGCGCAGCGTCGTCCAGCTCGTCGGCGATCCGCTGCGCCTGCCCGCCCGCTCGCATGGCCTCCGCCGCATCGCCGCGCTGCGACGCCAGGAACGCGTGGTTGGCCAGGGCGTACCCCAGCTCCCGCGGCGCCCCGGCTTCAGCGAGGATCGTGATCGCGGCGTCGTCATGCCGCTCGGCCGCCACCCGGTCGGCGGCGTACCACTGGTACTGGGAGATGGCGAGATGGGCCGCGCCGACCGCCACGACGTCGCCCAGCTCGCGGCGCAGGTGCAGCGCGCGGCGGCACACCGCGATCGCGTCGTGCAGGCGGTCGCTGAGGAGAAGCTCGGTGGCGAGGGCCTCCATCAGCGTCGCGCGTGTGGCGGGGTCGTCCTCCCCGGCGTGCCTCAGCGCGAGCTCGTAGAACGCGACGGCCTCGCGGTGCGACCCCGACCCGGCCGCTGCGGCACCCGCCAAGGGGGCGTAACGCAGGATGCGGACCACATCGGGAGCGGCGGCGGCGTGGTGGGCGATCACGCTCGCGTCCCCGCCGATCTCTTCCAGGGCCTCGATCATGGCGGTGTGCAGAGCCGTCTCGGCCCCGGGCACGACGCTACCGAGCACCGCCGACCGGGCGATCTCGTGTCGGAACATGACGCCCGTGCCGTGCCGGTCGAGCAGGCCGGTGGTCGCGAGTGTCTCGACCGACGCCGCCCGCACCCCCAGGGCCGCGAGCAGCTCGCCGCTCACCGGTTCGGGCGTACAGGACAGCAGCTCCAACGCGTGTCGCGCGGGCGACGGGAGAGCTGCGGTCCGTGCGACGACGGCGTCCCGCACACTGTCGGGCAGCGGTCGGTCCGGCTGCGCGAGGATCTGGCTGACGAAGAACGGATTGCCCGCCGTCCGCGCGTGAACGTCGGCCGGATCGAGGCCGTGCTCGCCGACCAGCTCGCCGACCGCGGCGAGGCTCAGCGGGGTGAGCTGCAACCGCCGCCCGTCCGGCGTGGACACGAGGTCGCCCAGAACGCGGCGGAGCGGGTGCGCGGGCCCGACGTCGTCCCGGTAGGTCAGCACCATCAGCAGCGGCAAGGTGTGAATGCGACGCGCGACGAACCGGACGAGGTCCAACGTCGCCTCGTCCGCCCAGTGCAGGTCCTCGAACACGAGCGCGCGGGGCCGGGCGCGCAACTCCTGCAGCACGACCGCGAAGATCTCGTGCTGCACCGCTGCCCCCCGCAGCACGTCGGGCACCGCAGGGCCGAGCTCGCCTGCGATGTCGCGCAGGGGTCCGAGCGGGCGCGGGGTGCTCAGCGAGTCGCACATGCCCCACAGCACCTGCACCGGCGCCAGCTCGGCGAACGCGCGAAGCAGGACGGTCTTGCCGATGCCGGCCTCGCCGGCGACGGACACGGCCGAGCCACGGCCGCCGGCGGCGCGGCGGGCATGATCGCCGAGCACAGTCAGCGGGTGATCACGCTCGAGCAGCCGCACCGACCGAGTCTAGGATCCGGCTCGGCCGCTGAACAGGGGCGTGGGCCCGCCGCACGACGACCTGGCGGGACAGGGCGTCGTCCTGTTCCGGTGGTGCGGGTCGTCGGCGGCTGCCGGGCGCCGCTGAGGCGGGGGGTTCACGGCCGTGGTCCTGCGGAGGTCGTGGGAATCGGTGGGGCGTGGCCCGCGGTGCAGGCCGGTACGCAGAGCGCGCCGCAGGGGCGGCCGCCGGGGTGCGGTGGCCGGCCGGGGCCGGCCAGATCGATCAGCCCGGCCAGCAGCGCAGGCTGCCATCCCGGGGCCGGGCGGCGGCCGGCCGGGCTCGGGGTCGGGTGTGGTGGCATGGCGGTTCCTCTCCCGGTATTCGCTGTCGTCGGAGTACCGGCCGTCACGGTGCGGTCGTGGCGCTGCCGAGCCGTCGGCCGGTCGAGAAACCCAGCGGGGCAGAGGCAGCACGCCGGCACGGGTCGGGACGCGAGTCGACAGGGTGTCCGTGCCGGCTCGGGCGGCGTCGCGGATCAGTACCCTGCCCGGCGCGGCCGGCAGCAAGGCCGTCGTCACATCGGCGCAGCGGCCGCCGACGACGATCCTGTCGTAGCGCCCGTGGCTGGTCATGGCCGGCCGCCCGGGGTGCCCAGCAGGACCGGCAGCTTGGCCAACCCGCGGATGACCAGCCCATCGCCGTGCGACCAGCGCAGCTCGGTCCGGGGTACCGCCAGGCGCAGGCCGGGGTACCGGCGCAGCAGGGTCGCGAGCGCGACGCGGGTCTCGAGCAGGGCCAGTCGCGCGCCGAGGCAGTGGTGGATGCCGTGGCCGAAGCCGAGGTGGCGGCGCCCCACTCGGGTGACGTCGAGGGTGTGCGGCCGGTCGACGTGGGCCGGGTCGCGCCCGGCGGCGGCCAGCGAGACCAGGACCTGCCGGCCGGCGGGAACGGTGGTCCCGCCCAGCTCGACCGGTTCGGTGGCGTAGCGGAACGTGGCGTGCGGCACCGGTGCGGTGAAGCGGACCAGCTCCTCGACCGCGCCGGCGAGCCGGTGCGGTTCGGCTCGCAGGAGGGCGAGCTGGTCGGGGTGGTCGAGCAGGGCGACCACGCTGTTGCCGATCAGGGAAGTGGTGGTGTCGTGCCCGGCGATCACGAGCTGGAACAGCGAGGACAGCAGTTCCTGTCGCGTGAGCCGCTCACCGTCGCCCCCGGTCCGGGCCAGGTCGCTGACCAGGTCGTCACCGGGCCGGCGTTGCTTGAGCGCCACGAGATCACGCAGGTAGGCCACGATGGCGTCGGAGGCTTCCACCGCCTCGGCAGGCGGGTCACCGGCTCGCGGGGCGAGCAGGGTGGCGAACCGTTCGTGCAGGGCCGGGAGGTCGTCGTCCGGCACGCCGAGCAACCGGCCGATCACCTGGAACGGCAGGGGATGGGCGAAGCCGGCGACGAGGTCGACCACCCCGCCCCGCTGGGCGAGGTCGTCGAGCAGCCGGTCGGTGATCGCCTGGATCCACGGTTCGAGGCCCGTGACCCGGCCCGGGGTGAACGCCGCCGCGACCAGGTTGCGCAGCCGGGTGTGGTCGGGAGGGTCGACGCCGAGCATGTGCCGGGAGAACTCCGGGCCGGGCAGGCCCGGGTCGACCGTGCTCGTGTCGTCGGACAGCGCGGCCTGCATGTCCTTCGACAGCCGGGGGTCCTTGAGCGCCTGCCGGGCCGCCGAGTGGCCCAGCACCAGCGTGGCCTCGTGACCGTCGGCGAGGGTGACCGCATGCACCGGGCCGGTGGCGAGGAGCCGGGCGAAGGTGGGGAACGGGTCGTCGCGGACCTCGGCCCCCCATCCGCCCCATGCGGCGACGTGCTCAGCCATGACCGTCTCCGTGGAATCCGGAGCACAGCAGGTCGAGCCGGCGGATCCGGTCCGGCGCGTGGACGTAGGCGAGCTGCTCGACGACGTGCAGGCGCGGGGAACGCGGCGAGAACCGCACCCGTAGCCGCCACCGCAGCGACAGCAGCGGGCCGATCCGGTCGACACCGGAGTCGACGAGCTGGAACTCGGCCGCATCGGCGAACCAGGACCGGAACCGGTCGGTGACCGCCGCTGCGCCCTGCGAGTCGCAGACGCCGGACGGGAGCAGCGCACGCATCCGCACGTCGTCGCCGAGGCAGGACGACAGCCGGGCGAACTCGCGTGCGCCCAGCGTGTCCAGGAACGAGACGGCAACGGCCGGGGCCGTGCCGCCGACGGGGTCGACGATCATTGTCTCGGTGCCTTCCGGTTGGGCGGACGGCCCGGCCGCCCGCGGCGTGGTTGGGGGTCCGGCGTGGAACGACCGCTCCGGTCGACCCGCGGGTGCCGCTCGTCGTCGGCGGCTACGAGAAGTAGCCGTTGACCTGCTGGCTGTGCTGGACGTACCGGTATTCGCCGGCGCCGTCGAGGAAGCTCGCCCGCACCCAGATCTCGTCACCGGGGCCGCCGGTCCACGACGAGGTGTCCTCGTTGACCACGCTGGCGGGAACGGTCATCGTGACGTGGTAGCCGATGCCGTCCGGTGTCGCGTACAGGTACCAGTCGGCGCCGTTGCCCGGTTGCCGGGCTCCACTGCGGAAGTACGTGCTGCGCAGCTCGGTGAACCGGTCCTGGCCGATGACCTCGTAGCGGACGCCGCCGTTGCGGATGTTGTTCACGAAGCCGTGGGCGTCGTACGGGTCCGCCGCGAAGATGCCCGTCACCTTGACGTAGTAGTGGCCGGCGTGTGCCCGGGTGATCTCCAAGCTGGAGAAGAACGGGGGGGCCGCTGCCGCGGGTGCAGCAGGGAGGACGGCGGTCAGGCCGACCGTGGCGGCCACGAGCACGGCGGCCCTGCCGGCCCGTGTCCCGATCTTTCGCAGTACCTTCATCATCACGTCGCTCCGAATCGTGGATGTGTGTCGGTCGGTGGTCGTCGGTGGACTCGTCGTCAGCCCGCTCGGCGGGCGACCGTGTCCAGGTGCGCGGCCAGGTGATCGGTGAGCTCGCGGGCGTCCGCCGCGGCGCCGTCGATCAGCGTGGACTTGCGACGCCGCAGGAACGGCAGCCCGATCACGTACAGCCCGGGCTCGGTCGTGACCCCGCCGTCGTGCAGGACGCGGCCCTTCCGGTCGAACACGCCGAGGTCGACGAACGACAGGTCCGCGCGGTGTCCGGTGGCCCAGACGATCGTCTCGATGCCACCGGCTCCCAGGTGCGCCGACTGCTCGTGGCCCGCCACCGCGGTCGGCGCGAACCGCTGCGGCGGAGCCGCGTCGACGCCGGCGCGGTCCGCCCAGCCGTCGATGGTGTCGAGCAGCCGGCCGAGCTTGAGATCGGCGAGCGCGCACACGTTCGGCAACGACCCGGAGAACTGGGCCGTCCCCTCCCGGACGCCGACGAACCTGCCGGCGAGCCGCACGCCGCCCCGGCGAAGTGCGTTCAGGTCGAGCATCTGCGGTGCGCCGACGAGCTGCATCGAGGGCAGGTTGCGCGCCCGGACCAGGTCCGGCACCTCGTCATAGCGTTCGTCGAGCAGGCCCGACGCGTCCATCCACCAGAGGATGTCGCGGCCCCGGTAGGTCCGTGGCATCCGCACGTGTTCGCCGGCGGCCAGCGTCACCGGCCGCCCGGAGCGCCGAATCTCGTCGGCGATCTGGATGCCGCTCGCCGAGGCACCGACGACCAGTACCGCACCCGCCGGGAGCCGGTCGGGACTGCGATAGTCCGCGGCGGTCGTCGTGGTGATCGCGGCGGGCACCTGCTCGACCAGGCGGGCCGGCACCGTGGCGACGGTCGCCGCGCCCGTCGCGATCACGACGGTCCGCGCGTGCCAGCTGCCCCCGTCGGTGTCCACCAGGTAGCCGCGCGGACCGGACCGCACCGAGGTGACGGCGGTGCCGGTCAACACCGGTGCCGCCGAGTCCTCGGCGTAGTCCCCGATCAGCCGCGCCACCTCGGAGGCGGCGAGGAAGCCGTCCGGGTCGTCCCCGCGGTAGGCGAAGCCCGGCAGCCTGGTCATCCAGTTGGGGGTGAGCAGCCGCAGCGAGTCCCATCGCCGGGTGCGCCACGAGTCGGCGACCTCGCCGCGTTCCAGCACGACGTGGTCGATCGAACGCTCGGTGAGGCAGCGGCTCACGGCCAGCCCGCAGTGCCCCGCCCCGATCACCACCGTCGTCGCGTATCGCATGGCGAACCCCAGCAGCTCGGTGCGGGTCAGGACACGGTGACGGTGACCGCGGTCGGGTTGGTCAGGACGTCGTAGACGGCCGACCGCTTCTGCGACTGCGCGACCAGTGCCTCGATCTCCGCCCGGGTGGCGTCGGCGTCGATGGTGTAGTCGACGCGCACGCCGCTGAAGCCGTTGCGCACGTCGGGGTCGGCCCCGAGAATGCCGTGCAGGTCCATCTCCGCGGTGATCGCGGCCTGCACCGAGCGCAGCTGGATCTTCCGCTGCTGGGCGATCGCGGCGATGCCTGCGGTCAGGCAGCCGCCGAGCGCGACGAGGACGTACTCCACCGGCGTGATGCCGTTGTCCTGCGCCGCGAACTGCAACGGGTGGTCGATGTCGAAGCTGAACGTCGTCCGGTGGCGCTGCTCCTCGTTGAAGCCGAAGAACGTCTCCAGATCGGCTCGCGAGTGCGTGCCGTCGAGCCAGGTCACGGTCGAGCGCCACTGGAACTGGGCGATCTCCGGAGCGCCGGCCAACGCCTGCCGCGCACCGAGCAGCGCCTCGACGTTGACGCCGTTGTCGACGATGGATGTGGTCATGATGTGCTCCTCGGAGAGGGTTCTGTGAACGTGCAGAACGGTAGGAGCGCAAGCGGTCCTGGCGCGGCGGCGAAGTTGCCTATCCGGGCACGGACGGCTACCTATCTCGGCCGCAGAGCGGGGAACGACGACATCGGTCAGCGACCCTCCGCCCGGTTGCGTCGGCGATCTCGTGGTGGAGGCCCTTGCGCAAGCACCGAGCTGACGCGGAACCGCGTCAGGCGGATCCTTCCGGCCATGATCAGCTTGCCGCGGTCGTGGTCCGTCGCAGAACCTGTCCGAATCTCCCCGGGGGCACGCGCAGGTTCGAATCCCGCCGTCTGCGGGTGTGTTCCGCCGATCAGCGGCACGGCTGTCGGTTGCGTTCACCGGACGAAACGCCCGCCAACCCGCTCCGGGCAGATCGCCCCCGGGCAGTGCTCCGCGCGGAATCCCGACGTTGTACGGGCCGGTCGACCACTCCACCGGATCCGGTCGGGGGTCGGTGGTCGCGCGCTGCTCCCGCCCGGCATGCCCGGCCACGCACGGCCCGATGCCGGGGCACCGCTCGGCGTGCAGGGGGCCGATTGCCGCCGGGCGCGAGGCGGAACACCGGCGGCGGCGACCGACGCGCGGCGCGCAAAGGGCTGCTCACGCCGCCTCCATCCGCGCCGTCCCGGTCAGCGCCTCCGCTGCGTGGCTCCGCGCCAGCGGGGCGATGCCGACCGGGATGGCGCCGGCGATCTGGTGCTTGACGTCCTCGGCGGTTCCACGGAACCGGTAGGAGCCGGGGAGCCTTGGGTGCGGACGCACTCCCGGTTGGTCAGCATCCAGGGGTGCGGCCGATCACGGCCGTCGCATGGCTTGTCTCAGCAACGTCCCCGCACGCCCGCCGTCCACCTGGTCGGCGATCTGCCGGCCGATGTCGCGCAGCCCGGTCACCTGATCGGGGCTGAGCGCGTCGAACACGTACCGCCGGACCGTCTCGATGTGGCCCGGCGCCGCGCGCTCGACCACGGCCATGCCCGCGTCGGTCAGCGTCGCCTCGATGAAGCGGCCGTTCTCGGCGGAGGGCGCCCGCGTGATCCAGCCGCGTTCCTCGAGGCGTTTGGCGACGTTGGACAGCCGCGAGCCGGAGCCGTTCACGTGCTCGGCCAGCTCACTCATCCGCAGGCGGCGGCCGGGCGCCATGGACAGCGCGGCGAGCACCAGGTACTCGAAGAACGAGATGCCGCTGTCGCGCTGCAGTTGGGCGTCGATCGCGCTCGGCAGTCTGACCATCAGCCAGGACAGCGAGAGCCAGGCGTCGCGCTCGTCCGGCGACAGCCAACGCGGTTCGTCCCGGCCTTCCACGCCGGCGATGCTACTTACCCCGCCCCGGGGGATGGCTCCACGACACCACCGTCACAGCGCGCCCTACGCCGCAGGTACCAGGGTGCGGAGCTCCTCGAGCACCTCGATCTGCGTATCCAGGTCATCCGACGGCGGGGACGCGAACAGAATCCCGTCGATCCCCTGTTCCCGCAGCTGCTCGATGTCCTCGGCGAGTTGCCCCGGGGAGCCGGCGAGGAACGGCCGGTCCCCGCTGATCGGCTTGGGCTGCATCGAGTGGTTGGTTTGCGCCGTCACGGTGAGCGTGGACGCATCCCGCCCCAGCTCCTCGGCGGTCGCCCGGAAGCGGGTCGCCTGGGCGAGCACCCCGTCCAAGGTCCACGCCAGCGGGGTGATGCCGTCCGCGATCCGGGCCGCCCGGTCGATGCCGCCGTCGGAGTTCGCGCCGACGACGATCGGGATGTCGCCCCGGACCGGCTTGGGGTTGATCTCGGAGGCTTCGATGGCGTAGAAGCGGCCCGCGTACTCGACCGGGTCAGGTCCCCAGCAGGCCCGTATCGCCGCGATGACGTCGTCGAAGCCGGCGCCGCGGCGCTTCATGGGCACGGCGGCGGCCGCGAACTCCGGCGGCATCCAGCCCTGGCCGAACCCGGCGATGACCCGGCCGTCGCTGAACTGGTCGAGCGTGGCGTACCTGCGTGCCAGCACGACCGGTGGGTGGAACAGCGGGTTGACGATGTTGGTGCCGAGGGCGATGCGGCTGGTGAGCGCGGCCACGTGGCTCAGGGTCTGCAAGGGCTCGTAGGTGACGCGGTAGATGTCGGGAATGCGCTCCAGCTCGCCGTCGGGACCGGGGAGCATCGGTGCCATCGGACGCAGCAGACGTTCGTACGTCCACAACGAGTCGTAGTCGAGCCGTTCGGCGGCCCGTGCGATGGTCGTGATGTTCGCCGGCGAAGCGTGAACGCCGGATACGGGCAGCATGATGCCGAGCTTCACCAGATACTCCTGCGACCGGGGATGCGGACAGCCGATACTAGACACGCTTCAAGGTTGAAGTCAATCTTGAAGCTCACTCGTCGGTCGGCGCATCCATCCAGGTCAGGAAGCGTGAGCGGGAACGACGACGGCCGTGTGACCACCCCGCATGGCCATGATCCCGTCGACGTCCCCGAACTTGGTGTAGCCGCGCATCGCGATCAGCAGCCGTTCGCGCTCGTCGCCGGTGGCCTCGTGGGCGCGGACGGGACGCCGGCCGCCCACGAGGTCCACCGCCGCGAGCGGCCCGGCCTGGAGATTCAGCCACCAGGCGGGATCGGGCGACATCGCGCCGTTCGACGCGAGGACGACGATGTCGTCGCCGTCCTCGATGTAGTTGAGGACGACCGCGCGCGGCTCGCCCGACCTCCGGCCGATCGTGTGCAGTTGCAACATCCCGGTCTTGCGGCCGTCCGGCTCGGACAGGGTCGCCCGGTTCCCCGAGATCCGGAGCACCGCCCGGTGGACCTTCCAGAGGATCCGCATCAACCATCGCGGCGGCACTCTCGTCACCATGTACCAGGTCCCCGATTCCTCATCGGACGTCGCTTCGGTCAGCCGGTGGGTGTCGCGGCCGCGCGGCCACGGATCTCGGCCGGGTAGTGCTTGCGCAGGTCGGAGGTCGTCATCCGGTCGAGGATCCGGTCGGGGAGGAAGCGGGAAGCCCGGATGAGGAAGGTGGCCGTCGCGCCGATGGTGTAACGGGTGCGGGGCCTGCGGACGGTCACCGCCTTGGCGATCCTCTTCGCGGCGACCTCGGAGGTCACGCCGGCCCTGGTGAACGCCGCCACGTGGGCGGGAATCGCGTGCATCAAGGCGCCGTAGCGCGCGTTCTGCTCGGGCGTCATCCCGTCGTCGAGGCGGCTGAGGGAGGCCAGGCCGGCGCGGGACATCTCGGTTCGCACGCCGCCGGGTTCGACCACCACCACCCGCACTCCATGGGGGGCCAGCTCGTTGCGCAGCGCGTCGCTCATCGCCTCCATGGCGAACTTGCTGGCGGCGTACGGCCCGTAGCCGGCCATGGAGATCCTGCCGTTGAGGGAACTGATGTTGACGACGCGTCCCTCGCCGCGCACCAGCGCGGGGAGCAGGGCCTGGGTGACGGCGACGTGGCCGAAGAGATTCACCTCGAACACGCGCCGCCATTCGCTGAGCGGCATCACTTCGACCGGGCCTGCGCCCGGGACGCCGGCGTTGTTGACCAGCGCCCGCAGCGGCCCCGGACCCCGCTCGACGCGTGCGGCGAGCGCGGCGACGTGATCGGGGTCGGTGATGTCGAGGATGACCGGCTCGACGCCCTCGGCCCGCAGGGACTTCCGGTCGCTGTCGCGCCGTACGCCGGCGAGGACGTGGAAGCCGCGCCGAGCCAGTTCCAGCGCGGTGGCGGCGCCGATGCCGGTCGACGCCCCGGTCACGACGACGAGGTCCCGAGTTTCAGTTGACACTGTCATCATTCGAGTGTGCCGCACTGAGATGACGGCGTCAACTGTTTCGAGTGACTTAGTCATCAGGAGCAGGCTAGAGTCGTCCGGGTGATCAGCCGCGCCGAATCAGCCGCTGCCACCCGCCGCGCCCTGCTCGACGCGGCCGCCGAGCTGCTCGATTCCGGTGGCCTCGACGCCGTGACACTGCGCGCGGTCGGGGCGCGCGCTGGAGTGACCCGCGGAGCGCCCTACCGGCACTTCCTCGACAAGGAGAGCCTGCTGACCGCCATCGGCACCCGGGCGTGGGACACGCTCGGAGACCGCATGCAGGCCCTTCGCGCACAACCGGGCCTGTCAGCCGCCGAGAAGGTGCGCGGCGGTCTCATCGCACTCATCGACGTCGGCCGCTTCCAGCCACACCTCTACAAGCTCATGTTCAGCAACCCGCCCGGCGACCCCACCGCTATGGCCCGTGCCGCCGAGCGAAGCCAGACCGAGTTCCTGGCCGTCGTCGCCGACCTGGTCGGCGAGCAGGACGCCCGCCGATACGCTGCCCTGCTCATCAGCAGCGCGAACGGGATCGCCGGCCTGGAGGCCAGCGGTCAGCTCATCGACCCGAAGTGGGGAGGCGTCTCCGCCGAAGACCTCACCAACACCCTCGTCGACATGGTCGCCGACAAGAGCCGGCACACCTGACAGGCTCATCCGAACGATCGAGGGCACGTTCATCGCAGCCGCCGTGGACCGACCTGAGGTCCGCATGGTCACCGATCCAGGGGTCGGCACGGTCAGTTGAAGCTCCCCGGGGGTCGCACATCCGCCGACCAGCGGCTCCACCGCTCGCATCGTGCGCCGCGGTCCCGCCGTCAACGCTCTGGAACACCCCTCACTCCGGCCCGGAGAACCTCGTCGTGGCCTCGACCACCGCGGCGACCCGCGCCGGTTCGCCGCCCACCGGTGGTGGCGCGGTGTCGGGGCGCTGTTCCCGAAATCGGCGGAGCGTGGCGGACCGGCGTACCGAACATTCGATCTGCTCATTCGCGGCACCCGACCCGTGAATGATCATTCGTTTCGTCGGTCGCAGCAGCGCAATCCGATCGGTCGAGCCGACACCCGCACCGGGTCGGCATTCTCCGCGAACACGAGTGCTGTACGGTGCGGTTGCGGCGTTCACCTGCCTCGATCGTCCAGACCGGCACTGTTCCCGCACGCGCGATCCCGGATGCAGTACGACCAGCAAATGATGCCGAGCCTGCGGGGAGCCTTGGCCGGACATGGACACCGCAGCTGAGAACTGCCCGCCGGGCGGCGGCGCCCGGGCGCTCGGAGCCTCCGTCATCGGCTTCGGCGACCACACCGGCGCCAGCCCGATGGTGCTCCGCCTCGGGCTCGGGATGGAGCTGCGGCGGCGCCGGGAGGCCGCCGGCATCACCGTGGCGGACGCGGCCGAGGTCATCCGGGCGTCCGGGGCCAAGATCAGCCGCATGGAGCTGGGCAGGGTCAGCTTCAAGCAGCGCGACATCGCCGACCTCCTCACGCTCTACCGCGTCGACGACCCGGCCGAGCGGGAGACCTTCCTCGACCTCGCCCGCAGCGCCAACGCGCCGGGGTGGTGGCAGCTCTACAGCGACCTGCTGCCCACCTGGTTCGAGACCTACCTGGGCCTCGAACAGGCCGCCGCCGTCATCCGCGCCTACTCGCTGGTCCACGTGCCCGGCCTGCTGCAGACCCGCGAGTACGCCCAGGCCGTCATCGGGATGGCACCGGCGCAGCGGTCCTCCGACATCCAGCGCCGCGTCGAGCTGCGGATGCGCCGGCAGCGGATCCTCACCCGACCCGACGCGCCCACGCTGTGGGCCCTGATCGACGAGAGCGCCCTGCGGCGTCCGGTCGGCGGGCGCGCCGTGGCGCGCGCGCAGCTCGCCCACCTCCTCGAGATGAACGAGCTGGCCACCGTGACGCTGCAGATCATCCCGTGGTCGTACGCCCGCCACCCGCAGGCCGGGACACCGTTCACCATCCTGCGCTTCCCGCAGTTCGGCGTGCCCGACATCGTCTACCAGGAACACCTCAGCGGCGCCGTGTACATCAACGACATGACGCACGTGAACATCTACCGATTGGCGCTGGACAGGATGGTCACCAACCTGGATCATCCCGAGCGAACCGCTCTCACGCTGCGCCGCATCCACGACGAGATGTAGGCGATTCCACCGGCGCACTCCTCCCCGCACTGCAACGATGGGCTATTCGCGTGGCCTCGAACCACGTCGAAGCGCCGTCCGCACCGGGTGGCACCGGAACCATTCCTCGCCATGGAGACCGACGACGCGAGCGACCGGTATCGACGAGACCGTTCCCCTTCGGCCCGGATCCGGAGCTTCTGGCTCGGCGGTAACGACAACTACCCGGTCGACCGCGAGGCCGGGGAGGCCTGGCTCGCGATCGACCCCGGGATGGGGGTGGCGGTCCGGACGTCCCGAAGTTCGTGCAGCGCGGGGTGCGCTGACGGCGGCGGAGGCCGGGCTCCGCCAGTCCCTCGACATCGGCACCGGCTACCCACCGCCGACAACACCCGCGACCGGGGCGCGCAGCGCCGCCGCGATCCACGCCCCCAGGTGGCCGAGGTCGCCGGGGCCGAAGGGGTCGTGGGGCTCCGCCGCGGTTCCGTTGACCGTTCCCACCAGGGCCAGGTAGCGGCCGTGCGTGGCGTCGTACCAGGGGTCGTCGAGCGCGTCCGCGTAGGTCTCGTCGACCACCTGGAAGCCGGCGGCGATCCGCTCCCGCAGCTCCGCGGTGATCGGCACCCCGACGGCCTCGCCCGCCTCGCGCGCGAACCGGGCCACCAGCTCCTGGGCGTGCGCGGAATCCGGGGGCAGGCCGCAGCGGTGCGCCGCGACGATCTCCTCCATGGTCCTCGACCCGGTCGTGTGGATGAAGTCCTGCACCGGCCCGGCGGTCATCTGCGGGCCGGGTGGGGTGGTGAAGGTGTCGCGGAAGTAGCCGCGGACGTCGGCCCGGAAGGCGGGGTCGCCGACCAGGTCGGCCAGTTCGATCCAGGCCTCCAGCTGGGCCGCGGTCGGGTCGTCGGGCAGCCGGGGTCGCATGCTCGCGAGCCGCTCGACGAAGTCGGCGGGCAGGTCGGCGCCGACCTCGGTCCAGAAGTCGTCGACGAGGCGCTCGCGCTCCTCGTCGGACATGTTGACGAGCTTGTGCATGAGGGCGGCGCGGGCGGCGGTGCCGTCCTGCTTGTTCAGGGCCCTGAGCACCGCCCGCCGGGCTCGCAGGTCACGTTCCTGGCGCTCGACGAGGCGCAGGTGCTCGGCGAGGAGGTCGCGCAGGGGCGTTTCGCCGTCGAGGTGGCGGCGGATGTCGTCCAGGCCGGTGCCCAGGTCGCGCAGGGTGCGGATGAGCTCCAGCAGGGCGATCGCGCGGAGGTCGTACTGGCGGTGGCCTGCGGTGTTCAGGCCGGCGGGGCGGACGATGCCCTCGTCGGAGTAGAAGCGGATCGCGCTGACCGACAGTCCGGTGCGGCGGGCCACGTCGCCGATGGGGTAGAGGCCGTCTCGGTGCATGCCGCCAGTGTTCGACCTCGAGCCGGTTGAGCCGCAAGGCTCTTTCTCAGTCCTCCCCGCGCGCGTACCGGGTGGCCACGAGGATGGCGTCGAGGTCGACGTCGGAGTCCGGATCGGCGCTCCTGGCTTCCTCGAACTCGGCCATGATGTCGTCGATCGTCGGCCGGTGGGACAGCGCGACGAGCTCGCGGTGGACGTACTCGCTGACCGGGACCTCGGAGGCCGCCGCGCGCAGGCACAGCGTGGTCCACACCTCGGTCGGCAGGTCGTAGGTCCCGGCCAGGACGGTCGCGTCGGCGTCGATCTCGGGCTCGGAGCGGCGCGACGGGTTCTCCCGGGCGAACTCGACGACGTTGTCGATCGGGACCCGCTCCCCCGCCAGGGTGATCAGTTCGTGGCGGACGTGCTCGGTGACCGAGGCGGCGCCCGTGCGGCGGGCGCGGCGCCGCAGGAACCCGGCGGTGTCCGGGGGGAGATCCTCGACGAGGGCAGAGACCATCGGGTCACCTTAGGGGCCGGGCCCAGCCGCGGGTCGTCGCCCGGATGCGGTGGCGCCCACCCGCCAAATTGGGCAATCGGGTGAACTCACCGGCCGAGGTCGGGGTTGCTCACCGCGTCCCGCGGAGGGGGATCCGCACCCGCAGGACGGTCCGCCCGGGGCGCGAGTCGATGTCGATCCGGCCGCCGTGCCGGTCGACCACGATCCGCCGGGCGGTGTCCAGGCCGAGGCCGGTGCCCTCGCCGACGTCCTTGGTGGTGAAGAACGCCTCGAACGCGCGGGCGGCGACCTCCGGCGCCATCCCCGGCCCGGTGTCGGAAATCTCGACGACGACGTCGTCGCCCTCGGTGCCCGTGGCGACCCGCAGCGTGCCGGTGCCGTCCATCGCGTCGAGGGCGTTGTCGACGATGCTGGTCCAGACCTGGTTGAGCTCGCCGGCGTGCGCCTCGACGCGGGGGACGTCGGCCCCGTAGGCCCGCACGACCTCGACGCCCGGTCCGATCTTGTGCCCGAGCATCACCAGGGTGCTGTCGATGCCCTCCACGACGTCGACGTACTGCAGGGAGGCGCGGTCCATCTGCGAGTAGGACTTCACGGCGGCGACGAGCTCGGACACCCGTCGGGTCGAGTCCTCCACCTCGGCGAGCAGCGCCGCCACCGAGACGGCGCCGGCGGCCCACTCCAACCCGGCGCCGAGTGCCGGTCCCGGCAGGACCGCGGCCACCCGCTCGCACCAGGCGGTGTCGACACCGGCGGCGGCCAGCGCGGGGGCGATCGTCCAGTCGTGGTCGACGTCGTGGTCGGCCAGCCAGTCCGCCAGCGCGTCCTCGCGGTCCGACATGGCCAGCGCTCCGACGGGGCCCCGCGAGCGGCTCGATCCCGCGGCGCAGGGCCTCCAGCTCGGCGATCTGCGCGCCCGTCACGCCGTGCTCGACCAGCCGGACGACCGTCGGGACGAGCGCGCCGGTCGCGTCCCGCAGCGCGGCCGACGCCCGCGCCGCCGCGGCCGCCGGGTTGTTGATCTCGTGGGCGAGTCCGGCGGCGAGCGTGCCCAGGGTCAGCAGGGAGGCGCGCTGGCGCGCGGTCGACTCGATGGCGCGCGCGGTGCCGAACACGCCCTCGACGAGGTGGGCGCCGAAGGGGAACCACTCGGCGGTCCGCTCGCGCAGCGCGGCGGCCGGGACCCGCAGCAGCCACCCGTCGACCGCTCCCCTGCCGGTCGCGAGGTAGACGCCGCCCTCGTCCCAGGCCCGGAACCCGCCCGCCCAGCGGCCCGGCACGTCCATCCTCCCGACGACGGCGCTCTCCCGGCCGACGCGGCGGACGAGGTCCACGGCGCCCTCGACGAGCACCCACCAGGAGTCCGCGGGCTCGCCCTCGCCGAACAGCTCGACGCCGGGGGTGATGCGCACCGCGTCGCCGGCGGCGGCGAGGTCGCCGAGCTGGGCGTCGGTCAGGCCGTCGAAGAGGGCGAGGGGACGGAGGGCACCGACGGGGGGCTCGCAGGAGCCGGCTCGTTCCACATGATCTACGTCGTCGCGCCGCGGCGGGCCGTTGCTCCGGGCCGCCGTGGACCTGTCAGGGCTGGTAGGGCGGCGCGACGCCCCAGCCCCACCGGGGCACGGGCGCCCGCTCGGCGACGTCGGTCGCGGCGCCGGAGTTGTGCACGGCCAGCCGGGTGCCCCACTCGGCGTAGCCCATGATCGCGGCGCGGAACTCGGGGTCGTCGGGGAGCTCGGCGAGGTCGGCGGCGCGCGAGAGCAGCGTGACGAAGCGCAGCCGCTGGTCCGCGGTGATGCCGAGGCCGCGGTGCTTGGACAGCATGTGGGCGTAGCCGCCGAGCTCCTCCGTGTACCCGGCCGGCCCGCCCATCACCTCGCACCACCAGGTCACGACGTCGCGGCGGTGCTGGTCGGTGACCAGGCCGCCGAACACCGGGGCGAGCAGGTCGTCGTCCTCGACGAGGTCGTAGAACCGGTTGAGCCAGCGTTCGAAGCCCTCCCGGCCCCCGGCCCATTCGTAGATCGTCGGTGTCCCGTCAGCCATCCCCGCACCCCCGAAGAACCGGTTTCTTGCAGTGTAATCACTGCAAGTCGGGTCGGTCAGCCGGCCACGTACTGCGCCAGGTGCTCACCGGTGAGGGTCGAGCGCGCCGCCACGAGGTCGGCCGGCGTGCCCTCGAACACGACCAGGCCGCCGTCGTGCCCCGCGCCCGGCCCGAGGTCGATGATCCAGTCGGCGTGCGCCATGACCGCCTGGTGGTGCTCGATGACGATCACCGACTTGCCGGAGTCGACCAGGCGGTCGAGCAGGCCGAGCAGGTTCTCCACGTCGGCCAGGTGCAGGCCGGTCGTCGGCTCGTCGAGGACGTAGACGCCGCCGCTCTCGCCCATCCGGGTGGCCAGCTTGATGCGCTGCCGCTCGCCGCCGGACAGCGTGGTCAGCGGCTGGCCCAGGGTCAGGTAGCCCAGGCCGACGTCGACCAGCCGGTCGAGGATCTTGTGCGCGGCCGGCAGCTTCGCCTCGCCCGCGCGGAAGAACTCCTCGGCCTCGGCCACCGGCATCGCCAGGACCTCGCTGATGTCGCGGCCGCCGAACTTGTAGTCCAGCACGGACGCGTCGAACCGCCTGCCCTCGCACAGCTCGCAGGTCGTGGCGACGCCGGCCATCATGCCGAGGTCGGTGTAGATGACGCCGGCGCCGTTGCAGTTGGGGCAGGCGCCCTCGGAGTTGGCGCTGAACAGCGCCGGCTTGACCCCGTTGGCCTTGGCGAACGCCTTGCGGATCGGTTCGAGCAGCCCGGTGTAGGTGGCCGGGTTGCTGCGCCGCGAGCCGCGGATGGCGCCCTGGTCGACCGACACCACGCCCTCGCGGCCGGCCACCGAGCCGTGGATCAGCGAGCTCTTCCCCGACCCGGCCACGCCGGTGACGACCACCAGCACGCCGAGGGGGATGTCGACGTCGACGCCGCGCAGGTTGTGGGTGCTGGCGCCGCGCACCTCCAGCGCGCCGGAGGGCTTGCGCACCGAGGGCTTGAGCGTGGCTCGGTCGTCGAGGTGGCGGCCGGTGAGCGTGCCGCTGGCGCGCAGGCCCTCGACCGTGCCCTCGAAGACGATCTCGCCGCCGGCGGTGCCGGCGCCTGGCCCCAGGTCGACGACGTGGTCGGCGATCGCGATCGCCTCCGGCTTGTGCTCGACGACCAGCACCGTGTTGCCCTTGTCGCGCAGCTGCAGCAGCAGCTCGTTCATCCGCGCGATGTCGTGCGGGTGCAGGCCGATCGTGGGCTCGTCGAAGACGTAGGTGACGTCGGTGAGCGCCGAGCCGAGGTGGCGGATCATCTTGGTGCGCTGCGCCTCGCCGCCCGACAGCGTGCCCGAGGGCCGCTCCAGCGACAGGTAGCCCAGCCCGATCTCGACGAACGAGTCGAGCACGTGCTGCAGGGTCTTCAACAGCGGGGCCACCGAGGGCTCGTCGAGGTCGCGCACCCAGGCGGCCAGGTCGTTGATCTGCATGCGGCAGGCGTCGCCGATGTTGATCCCGCGGATCTTCGACGAGCGGGCGGCCTCGCTGAGCCGGGTGCCGTCGCACTCGGGGCAGGTGCTGAACGTGGCCGCCCGCTCGATGAACGCGCGGACGTGCGGCTGCACCGAGTCGATGTCCTTGGACAGGTACGACTTCTGCACCTGCGGGACCAGCCCGAGGTAGGTGAGGTTGACGCCCTCGACCTTGATCTTGGTCGCGTCGCGGTAGAGCAGGTCGTCGAGCTCCTGCTTGGTGTAGTCGCGGATCGGCTTGTCCGGGTCGAACCAGCCGCAGCCGCGGTAGATGCGCCCGTACCAGCCGTCCATGCTGTAGCCGGGGATGGTGATGGCGCCCTCGTTGAGCGACTTGGACTCGTCGTAGAGCGCGGCCAGGTTGATGTCGTTGACCTGGCCGCGGCCCTCGCAGCGCGGGCACATGCCGCCGGTGATGCTGAACTCGCGGCGCTCCTTGACCTTCTTGCCGTTCTGCTCGAAGGTCACCGCGCCCGCCCCGCTGATCGAGGCGACGTTGAACGAGAACGCCTGCGACGAGCCGATGTGCGGCTGGCCGAGCCGGCTGAACAGGATCCGCAGCATCGCGTTGGCGTCGGTGGCGGTGCCGACCGTCGAGCGGGGGTCGGCGCCCATCCGCTCCTGGTCGACGATGATCGCGGTGGTGAGGCCGTCGAGGACGTCGACGTCCGGGCGGGCCAGCGTCGGCATGAAGCCCTGCACGAAGCTGCTGTAGGTCTCGTTGATCATCCGCTGGGACTCGGCGGCGATCGTGGCGAACACCAGCGAGCTCTTGCCGGAGCCGGAGACCCCGGTGAACACGGTCAACCTGCGCTTGGGCAGCTCGACGCTGACGTCCTTGAGGTTGTTCTCGCGGGCGCCGTGCACGCGGATCAGGTCGTGGGTGTCGGCGACGTGCAGTTCGTGCGACGGCGTGCCCGTCCGCGTGGCCGTGCTCATCGGGGTCTCCATGGGTTCCAGGGGTTGCGGTGTCCGGCGGGTTCGCGCAGGACGGATCAGCGCACCTCGAAGATGCGGATCATGTTGCCGGACGGGTCGCGGAAGGCGCAGTCGCGGATGCCCCACGGCTGCTCGGTCGGCTCCTGCACGACCTCGGCGTCGCCGGCCTGCAGGCGCTCGAACGTGTCGTCGAGGTCCTTGGAGGCGAAGATGATGCCGGCGTAGGTGCCCTTGGCCATCATCTCGGTGACGACGCGGCGCTCCTCCTCGGTGACGCCGGGGTCGGCGGCCGGCGGGGTCAGCACGATCGACGTGCCGGGCTGCCCGGGCGGGCCGACGGTGATCCAGTGCAGCCCGCCGTACTCGACGTCGTTGCGCACCTCGAAGCCGAGGGTGTCGCGGTAGAAGGCCAGCGCGGCCTCGGGGTCGTCGTGCGGGAGGAAGGTCTGGTGGATGGTGAGGTCCATGGCGGTCACGCTAGGTGCGGCGCGGGAGCCGGTGCTTCTCGATTCCTGACCGGTCTGGTCACCTGCTTCGCCACGCACGGGGACATCCCCGCCGCCTCGCCCGCCGCCTCCCGCCGGTAGACGCTGGGCGGCACCCCGACCAGCTCGGTGAAGCGGGTGCTGAACGTCCCCAGCGACGAGCACCCGACCGTGAAGCACACCTCGGTGACGCTGAGGTCGCCGCGGCGCAGCAGCGCCATCGCGCGCTCGATGCGCCGCGTCATCAGGTAGGAGTACGGCGACTCGCCGTAGGCGGCGCGGAACTGGCGGCTCAGGTGCCCGGCCGACATGTTCACCCCGCGCGCGAGCGCCTCGACGTCGAGCGGCTGGGCGTACTCCCGGTCGATCCGGTCGCGGACGCGGCGCAGCAGGGCCAGGTCGCGCAGGCGGTGCGCCGCGTCGGATCTGCCCGTCACGCGCCACATGGTGCCACGGCGAGCAAGGCCGATCGGCGGACACCGCCCGTCCGGGCCGGCCGCGTACCCTCCGGTCGATGGCGAAGCGGAAGCGACGCGACCGGCCCGCCGGACGACGCGAGCGGCGCAGGCCGTCGGCGCGGCGGACCCGGCGCGAGCCCGATCTGATCGACATGGCCGCCGCCGCGCTCGACGGCGGCCCGATCGCCCTGCTGGGCCTGGCGAGCAGCCTGCTGGCGGCGGTCGACCCCCGCTCGGACGACCCGCCCGACCCCGACGCGACCCGCGCCCAGCTGGTCGAGGCGCTGTCCGCCGACCCGCTGGAGGAGGCCACGGCGCTGCTCGCCGCGGTCGCCGCCCTCTCCGGCGACGACGTGCTGGGCAGGCGGGTCGCGCGGCTGGCCGTCGACCACGGCCACGCCCTGCCGGCCTGGCTGGACGGCATCGCCGCCACCGTGCCCTCGGCGCACGCCGTCGAGCTCGTCGACCCGTTCGGCGACATGTCCGAGTTCGTCGTCGGGGCCACGCTGCCCGACGGGCAGCCGCTGTCGGCGGTGGTCTCGGTCGACCACAACGCGGGCTCGGTGGCCGTCGACGGGTTCCTGGTGCCCGAGTCGGTCGATGTCGTCGTCGACGCCGGTCTCGGCTCCGCCGACGAGGGCGATCTCCTCGCCCGACCACTCGCGCCCGCCGACGCGCGGGCGCGGATCAGCGAGGCGATCAGCCACGGGCTGCTCGTCGTGCCGGCGCCGGAGACCGAGTCCTGGCCCTCCGCCCGCCCGAGCGTCGAGTGGCTCGTCGGCCTGCTCCCCGGGGGCGGCCGGGGCGCTTAGAACCCGCCACTGCCGGGAACTCCCCCGCACCGAGCGCCGGTGCGTCCCCGAGCGGACCGACCGCCGGTGTGGCAGCACCGACGAGTCGAGAGGGAGACCCGCATGTCGCAGCAGACCCTCGACCCCGACACCGGACGGCGCCCCCGCAAGGCCCCGATCAAGGCGATCGTCGCGATCGTGGTGGTCGGGATCGTGGCGCTCGTCGGCGTGCAGCTCGCCTCGTCGCTGCCCTCCTTCGAGCAGCGGACCATCGACCGCAGCACCGAGCCGCTGATGGTCGCGCTGGCCGACATCTCCGAGTACCACGCGGCCACCGGCACGTTCCAGGTGCTGGTCGACCTGGAGAAGGACACGCCCTGGGTGCCCGACGTGATCAGCGGCGAGCGCACCACGCTGTTCGCCACCGGCCACGCCGACGCCCTCGTCGACTTCTCCGGGCTCGGCCCCGAGCGCATCACGGTCTCCCCCGACGGCGACTCGGTGACGATCACGCTGCCGCCGCCGACGGTGGCCCCGGCCACGCTCGACCCGGTGAACAGCCGGATCGTCGACCGCGACCGGGGCATCGCCGAGCGCATCGGCGGCGCGCTGGCCGACAACCCCGTGCAGGACGAGGAGCTCTACCGGCTGGCCACCGGGAAGCTGGACGAGGCGGCGCAGCAGAGCGAGTTGCGCGTGCGCGCGGAGGAGAACACCCGCCAGATGCTCACCGCGCTGACCAGCTCGCTGGGCTTCGGCCGGGTCACCGTGACGTTCGCCGACGCCCGGTGACCCGTTCGGTCGCGGGCCGGGGGCGGCGCTCGTCTTCGCAGGGGTGGTGTGGTCCTCGCAGGTGCTGTGGGCCATGCGAAGAACGTGGGGGCCCTGCGACGACGTCCGGCAGGTGCGCGCGGTCGTCTAGTCGATCCAGCCGGGGGCGGCGGGGAACAGCGCGATCCCCCGGTCGCCCGCACGGCGCTGCTGCGCCGCGGCCTGGTGGTACAGCGCCCGCTCGGCCAGGTCCCGCACCTCGCACGGCCACGGCACGGCGGTCTCGTACGCCTCGGTGCAGCGCGGGCACAACCCGTCCTCGGGCACGTGCTCCTCGACAAGGAACGCGGGTAACCGGCCGCACGCGGCCAACGCCCGCGCCTTGCGACCGACCAGGTCGACGACGTCGGTCACGGCACCCTCCGGACGGTTCCGGGTTCGGCGTCCGCCATCTGCGCGTTGCGGGTACCGGGGGCGCAGCGCTGGCGCAGCGACCGCGCGTGCGAGGACCGCACGTGCCGCCAGAACCCACCTTGCGCCCGTTCGATCGCGGTGGAGCAGTGCTTGCAGCGGGCCTCCTCGACGATCACGACGTCGGCCGCCGTCACCTCTGCCATGTGATCTAGCGCCTCCCCTGCAGATCAGGACCAAGCGGCGTAGCCATGCCTGCACTGAGCGCAACACCACCCTGGTAAGTGCCAAGTCTGCCACAGCCGACACAGCTGTCATACATTGCCGAACCTGCCGATGCCGCGAGCAGCGCTACATCTGCCAGGGCGGCCGCCTACGGTCGATCACGTGCCACCCCGCAAACGCCTGCTGACCTCGCAAGAGCTGGCGGACGCCATCGGCCTGAGCGTGCGGACGATTCAGCGTTATCGGTCGGAAGGACTGATCACGCCAGCCCTGGTGTCACTCGGCGGGCACGCCCGGTGGGACGAGGACGAGGTCCGGGCGCAGATGCGCAAGATCCTTGAAGACCGGCGCAAGGAAGAGGAAGAGCGCTGACCAGCGCTCAGGCCAGGAACTCCCGCACCAGCCGCCCCGCCCTCTCCCGGCACTCCTCGAAGTAGGCGTGCCGGGCGCCGGGCAGCAGTTCCAGGCGCGCGTCGGGGATGCGCTCGACGAGCAGGTGGGCGTTGGCGACCGGGTTGAACACGTCCCGGTCGCCGTGCAGGACGAGGGTCGGCGCGGTGATGTCGACCAGCGCGTCCCACGCGTCGTGCCCGGCGCTGGCGCGCAGGTGGTGGCGGCGGGCGTGCGGGGGCATGCCCGGGTCGCCGAGGGTCCAGTACGGGCCGGGGTGCTCGGCGAGCCACCCCGGCGTGTACATCAGCTCCAGCAGGGCCCGCCGGTTGGCCTCCGCGTCGGGCGTGGCCAGCGAGCGGCGGACCTCGGCGCTGCGCTCGACGCCGTGCCCCCCGCCGGGGGTGGTGCAGCCCAGCACCAGCCCGCGGACCCGCCGCGGGTGCCGGGCGGCGACCCACTGGGCGACCCGCCCGCCCATCGACGTGCCGTAGACGTCCGCCCGCTCGATCCCCAGCGCGTCCAGCACCGCCACGGCGTCCTCGGCGAACCCGGTCGTGCTGTACGGGGCGTCGGGCTTGTCGCTGTCGCCGGTGCCGCGCCAGTCGAGCGTGACCACCGTCCGGTAGGCCTCGAAGTCGGCGCGCACGCCCGTCCACCAGCGGTGCGACCCGGCCTGCCCGGCCAGCAGGAGCAGCGCCGGGCCGGCCCCGCCGACCTGGTACGCGATCCGGCAGCCGTCCGGGGCGAGGGCAACGGGCACGGCGCCGATCCTGGCCTACTGTCGGGCCGTGGGCACGGCACGGGTGGACCCGCCCCGAGGAGCTGCCGCCCGACGGCACCGTCCCGGTCGACCGCGGCGGCTTCGCGACCTACCACGGGCCGGGCCGGCTGAGCGGGTCGTGCCGCACCGGTCACGGCTCGGGGCAGGCCTCGATCACGTGCACCCCGGCCCCCGTCGCCACCACCCGCACCAGCCGCAGCCCGGCGGCGGCCAGCAGCTCGGCGTACTCCCGCCGCGTGCGCTCCCGCCCGTGCAGCAGGGCCAGCATGTGCAGGTCCATCCGCACCGCGGCCGGGTCCTGGGCGGCGCGCTCGGGCAGCAGGGCCTCGACGAGCAGCAGGGTCGCGGTGTCGGGCATGGCGCGGCGGCAGGTGCGCAGGATGGCGGTGGCCTCGGCGTCGTCCCAGTCGTGGATGACGCGGGAGAGCAGGTAGGCGTCGGCGCCGGGGGGCACCTGGGCGAAGAAGTCGCCGCCGACGTGCGGCAGCTCGGCCCCCGCGACGACCTCCGGGCGGTCGAACAGCGTCCCGGTCAGCCCCGGGTTCGCCGCCAGCACCGCGGCCAGCAGCAGGCCGGGCCCGCCGCCGACGTCGACCAGGGTGGCGAACCGGGAGAAGTCGTAGGCGGCGACGACCCCCGCGGCCTCCCGCCGCGACCGCGCCACCATCGACGCCTGGAACGCCGCGCCCTGCTCGGGGTGCGCGGCCAGGTGGGCGAAGAAGGGCCGGCCGTGGGCCAGCTCGAACGGGGTGCCTCCGGTGCGGGTGGCGGGCAGCAGCCCGGCCAGCGCCGTGTAGTACAGCCCGCCGCGGGCGCGCACCGCGCCGCGCATGGACGACGGGTGGTCCGCGTCGAGCAGTTCGCCGACCGCGGTGAGGGCGAACCGGCCGTCGGCCAGCTCCTCGAGCACGCCCTCGGCGGCCAGGCCGCGCAGCACCCGGCGCAGCACGGCCGGGTCGGCGCCGACCTCGGCGGCCAGCTCGTCGGCGCGGCGCGGCGGACCGGCCAGCGACTCGGGCAGGCGCAGCTCGACCGCGACGTAGAGCAGCTGGGTGGCGAGGTAGCCGTCGGCCAGCCGGGACAGGGCGTCGGCGGGGGTGGTCATGGAGGTGGTCATGGGGGTTGGAGGGCCGGCGCCGCCACCTCGATACCGTGGACGCCCCCGGTTGCAGGGAAGAACCCGTAGCCACCCGCCCGTATCATGATCGGGTCTCGGCACCTCGTCCTGTCGAGCCGGGCCTGGGGTCGGCTACGGTTTCGGAGGAAGGTGGGTGGGATGAACGCGTTCCTCGAGGTGTGGCGCTCCGGCGGGGCTGAGCTCGTGCAGCTGGGATCCGAACGCGTCACCGTGGGCCGGTCGGACGGCAACACCATCGTGCTGTCCGACGACAGCCAGGTGTCCCGCGTGCACGCGGTGATCGAGCAGCTCGCCGGGTCGTGGAGCGTGCGCGACGTCAACTCGCGCAACGGCACGTTCCTCAACGGCAGCCGGGTCTCCGGCGAGGCCCGGCTCAGCGCGGGCGACGAGTTGCGCATCGGTCGCACCCGCATCGTGCTGCGCGCCGAACGCACCGCCGACGACCCCGGCATGACCGAGGCCCAGGCGGCCCCGCCGACGCTCACCCCGCGCGAGCGCGACGTGCTGATCGCCCTGTTCACGCCGCTCACCGGCTCGGAGATGTTCTCCGAGCCCGCCTCGACGCGGCAGATCGCGCAGGCGCTGTGGGTCAGCGAGGCCGCGGTCAAGCAGCACCTGCTACGGCTCTACGACAAGTTCGGCGTCACCGGCGAGGGCGAGCGCCGCCGCACCCGGCTGGCCAACGAGGCGCTGCGCCGGGGCGCGATCACGCTGGCCGAGGTCCGCGCCGCGGCCGCCGCCAAGGCCGACTGAGCGGCCGGCGCCCGAGGGCGTCCCCGCACCCGGACACGCGAAAGCCGACAGGGCCCGGCCGCCCCCGTGGCCGGGCCCTGTCGGTTCCCCCCTCGCAGCCCGTCAGCCGGTGCCGACGGTGAGGTCCCCGCTCGTGGTGCGCACCTGGATCGACGAGCTGGCGCCGGGGTCGTCGCGGACGTCGACGTCGGTGTCGCCGCTGACCGTCGACGTCCGGACGCTGTAGGGCCCGGCGTCGGGCACGACGACCCGCACGTTCCCGCTGACCGACTGCGCCTGCAGCGACACCGGGCGCTCGCTGAGCCGCACCTCGACGTCACCGCTGGCGGTGTCGGCGGCCGTGGTCGGCGAGCGGTGCTCGGCGAGCAGGATCGAACCGCTGGCGCTGCGCGCGGTCAGCGGGCCGGCCAGGCCGATGGTGGCCAGGTCGCCGCTGGCGCCGTGGATCGCGACCGACGTGTCGCGCGGGACGGTGATCTCGTAGTCGATGCGGCACGGCCCGCGCGGCGAGTCCACCGGGCACTCCGACTCGATGCGCAGCACGTCGCCCTCGTGGCGGACGGTCTCGACCGGGGCGTCGGGCTCGCGGTGGATGCGGCGGGTGACCGACACGGCCGGGTCGTCCGACCCGATGACGCTCACCCGGCCCGCGTCCGTCGCCACCTCCAGCACCGCGACCGGCCCGGTGACCTGCTCCGTCGTCACCTCGGTCGGCTCCGGTCCCCCCGGCCCGGAACCGACCACGACGACTCCCCCTCCGGAGTCCCCGCCGTCCTCGGCGTCCTCGACGTCGACCGGGTCCTCGGCGTCCGACCCCTCGGCGGACGTCGAGAGCCCGGACGCCGAGCCGCTGTCCGGGAACGTGACCCCGGCCGGCTCGACCTGCCGGGGCGCGGGCGCCTGCCCGCAGGCGGACAGCGCCAGCGCGGTCGCGGCCAGCGCGATCAGCGGTAGCAGGCGCAACGGTGTGGAACGGGATCCCGGGGACCGGGACGCGGACTCGGACATCGACATCACCCCTCGACAACGAGTGTCGGGCGGGTGGGGCGACTGCGGCAGTTGCCCGGCGGGCGGAATGGCGGGACGAGCGGGTAAGGGTCCTCTTACCGTCCGGCAACCCACCCGTCGAGAACGAAGTTGTGGTGATTTTGGACCGGTCCAGCGCACCACAACTTCGTTCTCGACGGTCAGGCCGGGGGACCTTCCCCGGTGAACGCGTCCACCGCGAACACCGCGTTGCTCAGGCTCCCCACGTACACCAGCCCGTCGGCGACGGCGGGCGTCGAGTCGTCGAGGGGGCCGGGGGTCTCGTACCGCCACTTCGGCGCCCCGCTGCGCAGGTCGACCGCGTGCAGCGAGCGGTCGGCGCTGCCCACGTAGACGGTGTCGTCGCCGATCGCCGGTGACGAGCGGATGCCGCCGCCGGTGGCGTACGCCCAGCGCTGGCGGCCGGTGTCGGCCTCCAGGGCGTAGAGATTGGCGTCGTCGCTGCCGACGTAGACGACACCGCCCTCGACCACCGGGCCGGACACCACCCCGCCCTTGGCCCAGAACTCCCATTCCAGGGTGCCGGAGGCGGCGTCGAGGCAGCGGACGCGGTAGTCGTCGGCGCCGATGTAGACCTTGTCCTCGACGACCGTCGGGGACGAGTCGACGCTGCTGGTCGTCGGGTAGCGCCAGCGCTCGACGCCGGTCGCGGCGTCGACGGCGTAGATGTTGAAGTCGCGGCAGCCGACGTAGACCGCTCCCCCGGCGACGGCGGGCGAGGAGTTGAACCAGTCGCCGGCGGGGAACATCCAGCGGGGTTCGCCGGTGGCGGCGTCGAAGGCGCGCAGGGTGCTGTCACGGCTGCCGACGTAGACGACACCACCGGCCACCCCGGGCGACGAGTGCACGACCCCGCCCACCGAGGACGACCAGCGGCCCTTGCCGGTGGCGGCGTCGACGGCGTGCAACTGCTCGTCGTTGCTGCCGACGTAGACGACGCCGCCGGCGATGGCGGGCGAGGACGTGATCGGCCCGCGGGTCGGGTAGCGCCAGACCTCGGTGCCGCCGGCGGCGTCGAGGGCGTACAGGACGCTGTCGTTGCTGCCGATGTAGACGACGCCGTCGACGACGAGCGGCGACGAGTAGACCTTGTCGCCGGTGGCGAACGTCCACGGGCCGGCGGAGCCGATCAGGCCGGCGAGCTGGAGCCCGCCCCACACGGCGCCGCCGGTGACGGCCACGCCCGCGATGGCGGCGCCGCCGATCAGCAGCCGCCGCCGGGTGATCCCCCGCGCGGCGGGCGGCTCGGTGCCGA
>NZ_JAHDTH010000471.1 GCF_018531445.1 Pseudonocardia lacus | reverse complement strand
GGGCGCGCCCGGGGGCAGCCCGCCGACCGGGGCCGCGCGGCCCGCGCCGCCAGTGCGGCCCAGCGCCGCGACCCGGCGCACCAGCGCCAGCGTGAGCAGCAGGTTGGCCAGCACCACGACCCAGAGCACGAGCTGACCGACGTCCCAGGCGTTCACCGCGTCGTCCTCGATCCTGTCGATCCGGAATGGGGGGAGGGGGAGAAGAGCGAGACCAGGTCGTCGAGGGCGACGACCGCGGCCACCACCGGCACCGCCGCGAGCACGGCGAGCGCGGCGACCGGCCAGGGCGTGGGCCCGGCGGCGACGTGCAGCGCGATCCCGGCACCGCACACCGCCACCAGGACGGCGTTGCGGACCAGGTGGCGTGGGTGGACGGGGTCGGTCGCGCGGCCGAAGCAGGCGCACGGGGTGCGGTCGCCGCGGCGCAGCACCCGCGCCATCGCCCCGGTGAAGGCGACCAGCAGCGCGGCCGCCCCGACGAACCCGACGACCCGGGTGGCGGGGACGGCCAGCAGCACGACCACCGCGGCCTCGGCGACCAGCACGGTGCTCGCCGCGGCGGGCACCAGCCGCCGGGGTACCACGCGGAACGCCCGCACCGCGGTGCGGAACGCGGCGAGGTCGCGGGCCCCGGCCACGGCGGAGACGGCGAAGGTGCCGGCGATCACCGCCGTGCACCAGACGGCCGGCCCGCTCACCGCGCGAGCCAGGCCGGCACCGGCGGCAGGTCGGCCGCGGGCGCCGGGATCGGGCCGGGACGGCGCGAGCGCAGCACGACCACGCCCAGGACGTCGGCGAGGGGCACCGGCCCCCAGGCGCAGGAGTCGACGCTGAACCCGGCCTCACCCTCGACGAAGCAGGTCCCGGCGGGCACCTCGACCTCCGCGACCGGTCCGCCGCGGCGGTGCCCAGGGGTGGTGTGCCGCGGGCGGACCCGGTCGCCGGGCAGGCCCACCACCCGCTTCACGAAGTACGGCGCGGTGGCGGGTTCGAGCACGGTGGTGGTGCCGTCGGCGGGGTCGGTGACCCGCAGCGGCCCCGGGGCGGCGGCGCCGTCGGGCGTGCGGCCGAGCACCACCGCGCCGCGCCGCACG
>NZ_JAHDTH010000470.1 GCF_018531445.1 Pseudonocardia lacus | reverse complement strand
CGCGTGCCGCAGCCGGGCGGCCGGGCTCCGGTCGTCCCCGGCGGGCGCGTCGCCCGCCGGGTCGTCGGCGACGGCCGGCGGGGCCGGTGGGCCGCTCGCGGCGACCCGCTCGTGCAGCCGGGCGCGGACCTCGTCGGGCGTGTAGGCCCGCCTGCGCCGCTCGGCGTGCGCGGTGACCGCCCCGGTGGCCGCCACCCCGGCCAGCCCGGCGAGTCCGAGGATCTTCCACCAACGCACCGGGATACCGTACCGGCGTGCCGGGCAGCGCCATCACCCTCGACCGGGCGTGCGAGCTGGCCCGCACCGGAGACCTGTGGCTGTTCCGGGGGCGCAGCGGCGCCGACCGGGCCATCCGGAGCCTGACCAACGCCCCGGTCAACCACGTGGGCATGGCGCTGGTGCTGGACGACCTGCCGCCGCTGATGTGGCACGCCGAGCTCGGGCGCTCCCTGCCCGACGTGTGGTCGGGCACCCACCAGCGCGGCGTGCAGCTGCACGACCTGCGGGCCGCGGTCCTGCAGTGGGGGCACCGCTACGGCCAGCGCGGCTGGCTGCGCCAGCTCCGCGGCCCGGTCAGCCGGGAGATGGAGGACGCCGCGCTGCGCACCGTGGCCCGGCTCGACGGCACCCCCTTCCCGTCGACGGCGCGGCTGGCCGGGCGCTGGCTGCGCGGGCGCACCCCGCGGCTGCGGCACCTGCGCCAGGCGCTGCGGCACGCCGACGGGGCGGTGCGGGAGCGGGCCCTGGAGACGGCCTACTGCGCGGAGGTCGTCGCGCTCACCTACCAGGAGATGGGCCTGCTCCCCGACGACCGGCGCCCGAGCTGGTACGACCCCGGCCGGTTCTGGAGCGGCGACGAGCTGGGGCTGGCCGAGGGGTTCGACCTCGGCGGCGAGATCGAGGTCGTGCTGCCGCCCGCGGAGCCGGCCCGCTGAGCGCCCGCCGCCCGGCCGGCGCCGGGTAGCTGGTAGTCGTGGGGGTGTGCCCCGCTCGCCCTCCGTGCGCCCCCTGCTCGCCGCCGTCCCCGCCGTCCTCGGCGCGGTCGCCCTGACCCGGCTGTACCGCGCCGCCCGCGGGGTGCCCACCTCGCTCGGCGCGGGACCGTCCCGGCTGCGGGCGGCC
>NZ_JAHDTH010000469.1 GCF_018531445.1 Pseudonocardia lacus | reverse complement strand
CCGGCAGGGCGCAGCGGCCCGCAACGGCGGGACCGACGGCCTGTGCGCGACCCGTCCCTCGGCCCTGGGCGCGCGCCGCGCGACGTCGAAGCATGAGTCCGACGTGCGGTGACGACGTGCGCTGACGGAGGAGCAACCATGAGGGTCAAGGTCGGCATCAACGGCATGGGGCGGATCGGCCGGGCGGTGCTGCGCGGCATCGTCGAGCGCAAGGAGCCCGGGTTCGAGGTCATCGCGGTCAACGACCTGGCCCCGACCGCGACGATCGCGCACCTGCTGCGCTACGACTCGACGTTCGGCAAGTGGGCCGAGCGCGTCGAGGTCTCCGGCGACTACCTCGGCATCCGCGACCGCTCGATCTACGCCACCCAGGAGGCCGACCCCGCCCGGATCCCCTGGGCGATGCTCGGCGTCGACATCGTCATCGAGGCCACCGGCCGGTTCCGCACCCGCGACGCCGTCGGGGCCCACCTGCGGGCCGGGGCGCGCAAGGTGCTCACCACCGCCCCCGCCGCGCACGACGCCACCATCGTGATGGGCCTCAACGAGGACATCTACCGGCCCGGCGAGCACCACCTCGTCTCGGCGGCCTCCTGCACCACCAACTGCGCCGCCCCGATGGCGCACGTGCTGCACCACGCCTTCGGCATCGAACAGGGCCTGCTGACCACGATCCACAGCTACACCGGCGACCAGAACCTCGTCGACGGCCCGCACGAGGACCTGCGCCGGGCCCGCTCCGCCGCGGTCAACATGATCCCCACCAGCACCGGGGCGGCCCGGGCCATCGGCGAGGTCCTGCCCGAGCTGTCCGGCAAGCTCGACGGCGTCGCCGTGCGGGTGCCCGTCATCGACGCATCCCTGGTCGACCTCACCGTCAGGCTGACCGAGAAGGCCACCGCCGCGCAGATCAACTCCGCGTTCACCCGGGCGGCCGACACCACGCTCAAGGGCATCCTGCGGACCACCACCGACCCGGTCGTGTCCTGCGACATCATCGGCGAGACCGCCTCCTGCGTGGTCGACCTCGGCCTGACCCGCGTCCTCGGCGACACCGCCAAGGTCTTCGGCTGGTACGACAACGAGTGGGGCTACGCCCAGCGCGTCGTCGACCTGCTGGACCTGATGGCCCGCACGCTGCCCGAC
>NZ_JAHDTH010000468.1 GCF_018531445.1 Pseudonocardia lacus | reverse complement strand
TCCCGACGCCCGAGGCGCTCGCCGACCCGGCCCGCGCCGCGCGCCTGGAGCGGCTGTGGGCGGCGCTGACCGGTCCCGGGTCGTCGGACGCGCTGGCCGCGGCCGGTCTGCGCCGGCCGGGGATCGGGCTGCCGCCCGGGGCGCGGCCGGGTGAGCTGCCCCCGGCGACGGCTCCGCTGTTCGACGTGCTGGAGCCGCGTCGCGTGGACCGGGTGTTCAGCACCTGGTACTGGGCCGACCGGCGGGCCGACGTGCTGGCCGTGGTCGACGTGTCCGGCTCGATGGGCGCGCACTCCGCGGGTGGGCGACCGCTGGCCGACGTGGCCCGCGAGGGGCTGGGCGGCATCGCCGCCATGCTCCCCGACGACGCCCGGCTGGGCCTGTGGGAGTTCGGCGCGGGCCTGGCCCCGCCGCTGGACCACCGCGTGCTGCTCGAACCGGCCGACCTCGGCGCGGAGCAGCGGGCCGCGCTGGGGGCCGCGCTGGGCGGCCTGCTGCCGCGGGAGACCGGCAGCGGGCTGCACGACACGGTGCTCGCCGCCTACACGGCCGCCCGCAACGGCCACCGCAACGGCGTGCCCGACCACGTCTTCGTGATCACCGACGGCCGCGACGAGGCCGATCCCGGCGCCCTGACGGCCGAGCAGTTGGCCGAGCACCTGCGGGTCCGGGCCGATCCGGCGCGCCCGGTGCGGCTGACTGTCGTCACGCTCGGTGCACAATCGGACGCCACCCGGTTGGCCGAAGCGCTCACCCCTGTGGGTGCGCGGGTCGAGCACGCGAGCGGCCCGGGGGAGGTCCGCGCCGCGTTCCTGCACGCAGCGGCCGAAGGGCTGCCCGGCTGACCGGCCGCCCGGCCACCGGGCCCGATGGTCACGCAGGGCACGGTCGATCACTCACTTGGGGATCGAGCGGCGCAGGGCCGCGCCGTGACGGGCTCGGCGTCGTTGGGTCGGTGACGACCGGCCGATCCCGGCGGGTCCCGACCGCGGGAGCGGCAGATGGCCGACGAGCCGAGTGGAGCGTGGGACGCTGCCCACCCCGCCCACCACAACGCGACGCCCGGCACGCGCCGCTTCGACGGCGGGGCCGGGCCGGGCGAGGGTGCCGTGGAGCCCGCACCGGACGCGCAGGTCGTCGACGGGCGGGCCGCGGCCGCCGCGGCG
>NZ_JAHDTH010000467.1 GCF_018531445.1 Pseudonocardia lacus | reverse complement strand
CCCCCCCCCGCGCGCCCCAGACCACGCCCGCCCTCGCAAACCCCGCCGCGCCCCGCAGCGCCCGCTGTGCCATCGCAGCCCGCCGGCGCGCTGCGAGGACACACCCCACGCTGCGAGACACACCCCGCCCTGCGCGCCCGACCCCAGGCCCGCCCTCGCAGACCCCGCTGCGCCTCGCAGCACCCGGTGGGTGCTCGCAGCCCGCCGGCGCGCTGTGAGGACACAGCCAGCGCTGCGAGATCCACCCCGCGCTGCGCGCCCGGCCCCAGCCCGCCTTCGCAAACCCAGCTGCGTCCCGCCCCGTGCTGCGCGCCCGGCCCGGCGCGCCCTCGCAGGCCCCGCTGCGCGTCGCAGCGCCCGGTGGTGCTCGCAGCTCGTCGTGAGCCGGCCCGGCCGGTGTGGTCAGCCGGCCACCGCGGCCAGGTCGGCCAGGGCCGACCGGAGCGCGGCGACCAGGACGGCCGGTTCGGTGACCGCGGCCGGGTCGAGGGTGATGCCGACGCAGCCGGTGCCGTCGTGCGGGACCAGCCCGACCGAGGCGGCGGCCCCGGCCGGTGGCCCGAACGGGAACACCCGGGTGATCCGCGGGCCGGCGAGGTGCACCGCGTGCCCGACGCCGGGCAGCACGCCCACCCGCACGTCGACCCCGCCGCCGACCCGGTCGAGCGCGCTACCCCGCAGCGCGGGGAACGCGTCGACCACCCGGCCGACCAGCGGCGCGAGCGGGTCGGAGGCGGGGCGGGCGCCGGACTCCAGCACGAACTCGCGTACGGCGCGCACCCGCTCGGCCGGCTCGGCCGGGGCCAGCGACGCGCGCAGGGTGGCGGCGGTGAGCCGGTCGGCCCCGGGGGGATCGTCGGGGGTGCGCAGGCTGATCGGCACCCCGACCGCCAGCTCGCCGGGCTCGGCGCCCAGCTCCAGGTGGTAGCGGCGGAACGCCTCCACCACCGCGGCGACAAGGCCGTCGTTCACCGAGCCGCCAGCCGCCGCGGCCCCGGCGCGCAGGGCGTCGAGCGGGACGTCGAGCTGTTCGAGGTGCCAGCGCCCGCTCCGTTGCGCCAGCAGCGGCGCCCCACCCGGGCCGCGGTCGGCGGGGGCCCGCCACGACCGGACCGCGTGCACCGCGTCACCGGCCAGCCCCCACGGCCGGGCCAGCGCCCCGGCCACCCGGCC
>NZ_JAHDTH010000466.1 GCF_018531445.1 Pseudonocardia lacus | reverse complement strand
TCATGACCGACACCACCCGTCCGTCGGCCGGCTACGGGGTGCATTCCGAGGTCGGCACCTTGCGCAAGGTCCTGGTGTGCGCGCCCGGTCTGGCCCATACCCGGTTGACCCCGACCAACTGCGACGCGCTGTTGTTCGACGACGTGATGTGGGTGCAGAACGCCCGTCGTGATCACTTCGACTTCATGTCCAAGATGCGTGAGCGCGGGGTCGAGGTCGTCGAGTTGCACAACGTGCTCGCCGAGACGATGGCGATCCCGCAGGCCCGCGGGTGGCTGCTGGACCGCAAGATCGTGGCCAACGAGGTCGGGCTGGGGCTGGTCGAGGGCACCCGGGCGTTCCTGGACGGTCTCGAGGCCCGCGCGCTGGCCGAGTTCCTGATCGGTGGGCTGTCCACGATCGATCTGCCCGAGGACTTCCGCTCCGGGTACCTGGCGCTGGCCCGCGAGTCGGCCGGGGTGCCCGAGTACCTGATGCCACCGCTGCCCAACACCCTCTACACCCGCGACACCACCTGCTGGCTCTACGGCGGGGTCACCCTCAACCCGCTGTACTGGCCGGCGCGCCACGACGAGACCCTGCTGATGAAAGCGGTCTATGAGTTCCATCCCGACTTCGTGGGCTCCACGGTGTGGTGGGGCGACCCGGAACGGGAATGGGGTCTGGCCACCCTGGAGGGTGGGGATGTGATGCCGGTCGGGAACGGGGTGGTGCTGGTCGGGATGAGCGAGCGGTCCTCGCGGCAGGCGATCTCGCAGCTGGCCGCGGCGTTGTTCGCCCGTGGTGCGGCCGAGCGGGTGATCGTGGCGGGGATGCCGAAGCTGCGCGCGGCGATGCACCTGGACACGGTGTTCACCTTCGCCGACCGGGACTGCGTGACCGCGTTCCCCGACATCGTCGACGGGATCCACACCTTCACCCTGCGCCCGCACGACAAGGACCCGGTCGAGGTCACCGAGGAGAAGGTGTCCTTCGTCCAGGTGGTCGCCGAGGCGTTGGGCCTGTCGAAGTTGCGGGTCGTGGAAAACGGTGGGGACGCCTACGCCAGCGAGCGTGGGCAGTGGGACAGCGGCAACAACCTGGTCGCGGTGGAGCCGGGTGTGGTGTTCGCCTACGACCGCAACACCTACACCAACTCGCTGTTGCGCAAGGCCGGCATCGAGGTCATCACCATCGTCGGTGCCGAACTGGGCCGGGGCCGGGG
>NZ_JAHDTH010000465.1 GCF_018531445.1 Pseudonocardia lacus | reverse complement strand
TGCGCGCCGCGGTCGCCGACCTGGCCCGGCGCGCCCGGCTGCCCCTCGGCGGGGCCGACGGGCGGGTGCCGCCGGCCGGGGACCTGCCCGCCCGCCTGGGCCTCACCCCGCGCGAGGTCGAGGTGCTGGGCCTGGTCGCCGAGGGGCTCGCCAACGCCGACATCGCCCAGCGGCTGTTCATCTCGACGAAGACGGCGAGCGTGCACGTGTCCAACATCCTGGGCAAGCTGCGGGTGGCCAACCGCGTCGAGGCCGCCGCGGCGGCCCACCGCCTCGGCCTGGCCACCTCGGCGCCTCAGCCCCCGACCCGCTCCGACACGACCGGATAGGGCGCGCGCCCGATGCCGCGCCCGCGCCTCAGGCCGAGCGTGGGCGGTGCGGCGGCCGACCGTGCCGCCCGGATCGGAGCAACCCGTGCCCACCCCCAACCCTGCCCGCCCGCTCACCGTGCCGGGATCGCCGCCGGGCCGCGCCGCGGCCGGCCGTGCGACCGGGACGTCGGCATGAGCACCCCGGTCGCCACGAGCCGCTGGTCGACGGTCGTCGTGGTGTCGCTGGGCATCGTGCTCGGCGCGCTGGACATGACGATCGTGGCCGTCGCCCTGCCCGCGATCGGTGCCGACCTGGGTGCCGGGCCGTCTGGCACGCAGTGGGTGCTGCTGGGCTACCTGCTGCCGCTGGTGGCGCTCAGCCTGCCGGCCGGGCGCTGGGTCGACCGGGCCGGCCCGCGGGCGGCGTTCCGGCTGGCGGTCGGCGGGTTCGGCGTGACCAGCGCGCTGGCCGCGCTCGCGCCCACCGTCGGGTCGCTGGTCGCGGCGCGCGTGCTGCAGGGCGGGTTCGGCGCCCTGATCAGCGTCCTCGGGCTGCCGATCGTCGCCGCCGCGGTGCGGCCCGAGCACCGGGCCAGGGCGATGAGCATCGTGCTGACCCTGATCCCGCTCAGCGGCGTGCTCGGTCCGGCGCTGGGCGGCCTGCTGACCGACGCGGTCGGCTGGCGGTGGATCTTCCTGGTCAACCTGCCGGTCGTCGCGGTGGCGCTGGCCATGGCGGCCCGCACGATCCCGGCCGGCGCGGTGGGGCGCACCGGGCTGCCCCGGCCCGACCGGGCCGAGGTCGTCGACGCGGCCGTGCTCGGCGCCGGGACGACCGCGCTGGTCATGGCGCTGGACCTGGTCGCAGCCGGGGGCGCGGCGCCCGGCCCGGCCGCG
>NZ_JAHDTH010000464.1 GCF_018531445.1 Pseudonocardia lacus | reverse complement strand
CGCGGTGGCCGGCCGCGGTGGCCAGCGCGAGCGCTTCGCGGCCGTCGGCCTCGGCCTCCTCGGCGCGCCCGAGCGCGGCCAGCGCCTCCGCGCGGTGCCACAGCGCGTACGCCTGCCCCTCGACGGCGTCCAGGTCGCGGGCCAGGCGCAGCGCGGCGGAGGTCTCGGCGAGGCCGGCGCCGGGGCGCCCGGCCAGGACGAGCCCGTGGCCGCAGGTCGAGCGCGGGGTGACCGCGCGCAGCAGCTCGCCGGAGTCCTCGAAGAGCCGGGCGACCCGGCCGAACTCGGCGACGCCCGCGGTGATCCGGCCGTCCAGGAAGGTCGCCATGGCCCGGCCGTCGAGGATGCGGGCGACACCGGCGCCGTCGCCGAGCCCGCGGTAGGTCGCCAGGGCCGACTCCGCCCGTTCCCCGGCCCGGTCGGGCCGGTCGAGGTTCATGTCCACGATCGCGGCGGTCTCCAGCGCCAGCGCTCGCGACGGCTCGTCGGTGCCGGCCTCGACCAGCGCGAGCTCCACCAGCTCCGCCGCCCTCAGCGCGTCCCTGGCTCCGAACGTGAGCATCGCCAGCCGGGCCAGCCGACGTGCCCGGTCCGGCCCGGCCCCGGTGATCCGCAGCGCGGCGCGCAGGTCGTCGGCGGCATCCGGTTCGCCGTGCTCGGCACGTCCGCGGGCGCGCAGTTCCAGCAGCTCGGCGCGCACCGCGGGCGGGGGGTCGAGGTCGAGCCCGGCCGAGGCCAGGGCCGCCGCTTCGGCGGTGGCGTGGACGGCGAGGGCCCGGCCGGCCGCGACGGCGTAGGCCGCGGCCGCGGCACCGGGGTCGCCCGCTCCCCGGTGGTGGCGGGCCGCTTCGGCCGGGTCGGCGTCCTCGCCGGTGAGGGCGCGGGCGAGCCTGCCGTGCAGGTTCGCCCGCTCCGCCACGTCCAGCCCGTCGCCGACCGCCTCGGTCACCAGGTCGTGCGCGGTGGCCCAGCCCTTCTCCCCGAGCCGCGCCAGCCCCGTCGCGGCCAGCTCGGACAGGGCCTGCAGGACCACGTCGGCGTCCTGCCCGGCGGCGGTCGCGAGGGTGCGGGTGGCCACCTCGCGCGCGAGGAGCGCGAGCATCCCGAGCAGCAGCGCGCGCAGCCCGCTCTCCTGCCGGGCCCGCAGCAGCACCGCCCGCCGCTGCCCGGCCCGGCCGAGCTCGGCGACCAGCGCCGCCGTCGCCGCGCCCGGGTCCGGCGCCGGGCG
>NZ_JAHDTH010000463.1 GCF_018531445.1 Pseudonocardia lacus | reverse complement strand
GCACCGGCCGGCGCCGGGCCGGCAGCACGAGCGTCGGGGCCTGCAGCATCGCCACGACCTCGGCCGCGGTCGGTCGGGCGGCGGGATCGGTCGCGGTCATCGCGCCCAGCGCGCCGGCGATGCTCGCCGGGAGACCGGCGGGCACGCGCGGGGGTCGGCGCACCCGGGCCACGGCCGCCTCGGCCGTCGGTCCCGGGTACTCGCGCCGCCCGGTCAGCGCCTCCAGCAGCACCAGCCCGAGCGAGTAGACGTCGGCCGGTGCCCCGACGTCCTCGCCTCGCACCTGTTCCGGGGCCATGTAGGCGGCGGAGTCGGCGAGGTGCGCGCTGCCGACGTCGGCCAGGTGGGGCAGGCCGTCGTCGGCGAACAGGACGCCGGCCGGCTCGACGCCACCGTGCACGCCGCCGCGGTCGTGGATGCGGGCCAGGGCGTCGGCCAGTTCGGCCCCCAACTCGACGACGTCGTCGGTGGCCAGAGGGCCTTCGAGCAGCGCGTCGGCGAGGCTGCGCCCCGCGACCGGCTCGGCGTCGATCTCCTGGCGCCCGTGCGGCGTCGAGTCCTCGTGACCCTCGTCCATCGCGGCCTCCTCGGTGTCCCGTCCGGCCTATCACGGAGCCGGAGGGGACGCGCCGCGCCGCGGTGGCGGATCCCCGCCAGGTACCCGGGGTCAACTCTTCGCGCTGTTGCCCTTGCCGCTGTTGCCCTTGCCGTTGTTGTTGCCCTTGCCGGAGTTGCCGCTGTCCGCCTCCTCGCCCGCGCCCGCGCCGGGGCCGGGCTCGTCGGGCTCGGCGGCCTCGTCGTCGGCGGGGGCGGTCTCGTCGGCGGGGGCGGGATCGGCCGGTGGGGTGGGGGCCTCGCCGCGGTCGGCGGCGGGCCCGGCTGCGGGTGTCGCCGACGGGGTTTCCGGGGCGTCCGGGGCATCCGCGACGTCCTGCGGCGCGGGCGTGGGCGTGGGGTCGGCCGGTGGGCGGGCCGAGCCGGAGCCGCCGTGGCTGACGGGAGCGATGGTGCGGGTCTCGGCGGGCCCGGTGCCGGTGTCGGTGTCGGTGCCCACCCCGGCCTCGATGACGGTGATGGTGGGCGCGGTCGGGCCGGGGACGGCCTCGGCGGCCGGTGCGTCCGGGACCACCGCCGCGGGCACGGTCGTCGCGGCGCCCGACTGGGAGAGCGCGTAGCCGGCGCCCAGGCCGGACACCAGCACCGCGGCCGCGGCCAGCGGCAGCAGCGGGAGCGCCGGCCGGCGGCGCGCGCC
>NZ_JAHDTH010000462.1 GCF_018531445.1 Pseudonocardia lacus | reverse complement strand
CGACGGCCGCGGCCTGTCGGCGGTGGCCGAGGCCGCCCGGGCGGCACCCGCACCGCCCGGCCCGCCGGGGCCCGCCGATGCGCTGCTCGACGGGCTGGTGACGACCTTCACGCGCGGCTTCGCGGCAGGCGCCCCCGAGCTCCGCCGCGCGCTCGAGGCCTTCCGCGCCGACGATCACTCGGCCGGCCCCCCGGGCGAGGGCGGCACCCCCCGCTGGCTGTGGTTGGCCAGCCGTACCGCACTGAGGCTGTTCGACGACGAGCTGCTCCACGTGCTGGCCCACCGACACGTCCGGCTCGCCCGCGACGCAGGCGCGCTGGCCACGCTCGTCCCCGCGCTGCCGTTCCTGGCGTCCGTATCGGTGTTCGCCGGCGACCTGACCCTGGCCACCGAGCTGGTCGCAGAGGAGACCGCCATCAGGCAGGTCACCGGAGGCGTGGCACTGCGCTTCGGCCGGCTGGCACTGGCCGCATGGCAGGGGCGCGAGGCCGAGACCGTCGAGATCCACGCCGCCGCCGTCCAGGAGGCGACCGCCCGCGGGAACCGGGCCGAGATCGCGCTGGCGCACCTCTCTCGGGCAGTGCTCGACAACGGTCTGGGCAACCGCGCAGCGGCGCTGGACGCCGCGGAGCGCGCGTGCGCATATCTCGACGCGACGCACACCAATGCGGCCCTCCCCGAACTCGTCGAGGCGGCCGCCCGCGCCGAGCAGCCCGAGCGCGCGACCACCGCGCTGGAGCAGCTCGACATGCGGGCCCGTGCCAGCGGCTCCCGATGGGCGCTCGGGCTGGCGGCGCGCTCGCGGGCGCTGGTCAGCACCGGACCCACCGCGGAGGAGCACTACCACGAGGCGATCGAGCTGCTGCGAGCCTGCCGGATGACCGTCTACCTCGCCCGCACGCACCTCGTCTACGGCGAGTGGTTGCGCCGCCAGGGCCGGCGCCAGGCCGCCCGCGAACAGCTCCGAAGCGCACACGAGATGCTGTCGGACATGGGCGTGGAGGCATTCGCCGCGCGCGCCGCCCGCGAGCTGCGGGCCACCGGCGAGCACCCGCGCAGCCGGTCGACCCAGCCGTCGGATGCGCTGACCGCCCAGGAGCTGCAGATCGCGCGCCTGGTGGCGACGGGGGCGACCTCGCGGGAGGTCGGGGCGCAGCTGTTCCTGAGCCCGCGCACGATCGAGGCGCACCTGCGCAGCATCTTCCGCAAGCTGGGCATCACCTCCCGCCGGCAGCTCCGGGACCTGCCGCCCCC
>NZ_JAHDTH010000049.1 GCF_018531445.1 Pseudonocardia lacus | reverse complement strand
CACCGCGCTGGAGCAGCTCGACATGCGGGCCCGTGCCAGCGGCTCCCGATGGGCGCTCGGGCTGGCGGCGCGCTCGCGGGCGCTGGTCAGCACCGGACCCACCGCGGAGGAGCACTACCGCGAGGCGATCGAGCTGCTGCGGGCCTGCCGGATGGCCAGCTACCTCGCCCGCACGCACCTCGTCTACGGCGAGTGGTTGCGCCGCCAGGGCCGGCGCCAGGCCGCCCGCGAACAGCTCCGAAGCGCACACGAGATGCTGTCGGACATGGGCGTGGAGGCATTCGCCGCGCGCGCCGCCCGCGAGCTGCGGGCCACCGGCGAGCACCCGCGCAGCCGGTCGACCCAGCCGTCGGATGCGCTGACCGCCCAGGAGTTGCAGATCGCGCGCCTGGTGGCGACGGGGGCGACCTCGCGGGAGGTCGGGGCGCAGCTGTTCCTGAGCCCGCGCACGATCGAGGCGCACCTGCGCAGCATCTTCCGCAAGCTGGGCATCACCTCCCGCCGGCAGCTCCGGGACCTGCCGCCCCCTGACCGGTCCGCGGTCAACTCACGTCACGGCGCGGGCCCGGCAGCGGTGGGCGGGGTCGACGTCCAGCCGGCTGGGCCCGGCCCCGACGATCCCGACCGCCGAGGCCGGGGCCGGCTCCCCGGGCCGCTGGTCGTCGAGCGTCCTGAACGCCGGCGCGGCGAGAGCGGCGATCGCGGTCATGGCGGCCAGCCCGGCGAGGACCGCTCCGGCGACCGGGAGCCCGGCGACGGCGGCGACGGCGGCGAGCGGGGCGCTGGCCAGGGCGGGTGCGGCGAGCATGACGGTGTTCTGCGCGCTCAGGACGCGGCCGCGCATGGAATCGGGCGTGGCCTCGATGGTGAGCACGCCGAGGATGGCGGAGGCCGGGGCGTTGGTGAGCCCGACCAGCGCCGCCCCGGCGAGCACCAGCCAGGGCGAGGCCAGCGAGCCGATGGCGGTGAACCCGACGATCAGGCCGGTCATGCCCACGACGAACCAGGTGCGGCGGCTGATCCGGCCGGCGGTGCCGGCGTAGAGCGCGGAGCCCGCGATGCCGCCTGCGGCGAGGGCGGAGAGCGTCAGCCCGGTGAGGGCGGGCAGGTCCTGAGCGGTGAAGTAGGCCGGCATGAGGGTCGTCTGCAGGGAGCTGAGCACCGCGACGAGCATCGCGGTGATCAGGGTGGCGCCCAGGACGAGCCGGTTGCGGGCGAGGAACCGCCATGACGACCACAGGTCGGTCACCGCCCGACGGGCCGCGCCGCCGGCTGCGGTCGCGTCGCGCGCGGGCACGCGCCCGGTACGGGGATCGAGCAGGAGCGTGGTCAGGGCGGCGAGCAGGCTCGTCGCGGCCGTGGCCAGCAGCAGGGTCGGGGTCAGGCCGAGGATCGCGACCAGCAGCCCGCCGAGGCCGGGTCCGGCCAGGAGCAGGGTGTTGCCGACGGTCTCGCGGGTCGCGATCAGCCGGTCGAGCCGCCCGGCGTCGCCCGATGATCCCGCTGCTCGGAGCCGGGCGAGGGCGGGCAACAGGACTTCCTGGGCCGTCATGCCCGGCACCCGGACCACCGCGCCGACGACGGCGAGGACCAGGAACCAGGTCATGTCCAGGCCCCACAGCGCGTCGACGAGCGGCAGTGCGGCGACCGAGACCGCTGCGAGCAGGCCGGACACGATCGACACCGCGCGGCGGTCGAGCCGGTCGACCAGCAGGCCGGCGACCACCCCGGTCGCGGCCGAGGCGGCCGTGGCCACGGTGGCGAGTACCCCGGCGGCCAGGACGTCGCCGGTGCGGTCGAGCACGAGCAGCGGCAGGACGACGCTGGAGATGCCCGCGCCGAGCAGGGACAGCCCGTAGGAGGTGAAGTAGACGGCTGGGCTGGCCCGCAGGGGTCGGCCCGGTGGAGCGGGCGTGCTCACGGTGTCCTCCTCGAGGTCGGGCGACCGGCTGCGGTGCCGGTCGGATCACTACGGAAAGCCGTGCCGTCGCGGCACGCTCAAGCGTCGGGAGCTGTGGGGTGTGTCACCGCCCCTGATGCCGAACCTGGCGATCAATGAGCGGCACCGAGCTCCAGGCCGTCGGTGGCCGAGTCCCCGGAGCACGTCATGGAGCTGGGGGAGCGCAGCGGCGTGCGTCCGAGACCCCGGGCCGAGGCGGTCGACTTCTGGCTCCGCCAACCCGGACCGATCGCGTGACCGACGAACGACGAAGACGGTCCGAGGCTGTCCCGGGCTCTCGTGAGGAGCACCAGGATGTCGGTGGGCGCCCCGCCGATGCTCGACTGCAGGCAGCTCACCGCCTCCCGCGGGCCCCGGTCGATGCCGCTGCGGCACGCTCCACCCGGTCGAGGTCGTTCGTCGAACCCGACGAGGGCGGTCGTGCCTGCTCGACCGGTGCACGACGCGCGCCCGATCCGCACGCCGTATGGCGGCGGACACAGCGGCTTGAGCGTGCCGCGACGGCAGGGTTTCTCCTGGGCGCAGTCGACCACACGACCCAGGAGGACGTCATGGACGCCACCGACCGCGACCACGGCCCGGCCCGCGAGAACCCGTCGGCCGGGAGAACACCCGACGGCCAAGGGGCGACGCTGCTCGACCAGATGGGCGGCCCGATGGGGTTCGTCTACTCCGCCGTCCCCGTCGTCGTCTTCGTCGCGGCCAACGCCTTCCTGCCCCTGACCGCGACGATCATCGCGTCGGTCGCCGTCGGGCTGGCCATCACCGGCTACCGGCTCCTGCGCGGGGAGAAGTTCAGCCTGGCGGCCGGCGGGCTGCTCGGGCTCGCCCTCGCGATCGGCATCGTGGCCCTCACCGGGTCGGCGCGGGACTTCTTCGTCGTCGGCATCTGGACGTACCTGGTGGCGTTCGTCGTCGCACTGGGTTCGGTGCTGGCCCGCCGGCCGCTCAGCGGCCTCGTGTGGAACCTCGTGCACGGCAACACCCACGACTGGCGGGCCGACCGTCGCGTGCTGCGTGCCCACGACATCGCCACGCTCGCCGCGGCGGCGGTCTCCGGCGCCCGGTTCGGCGTTCAGCAATGGCTCTACGTCAGCGACGAGACCGGCTGGCTGGGCGTCGCCCGCGTCGCGATGGGCTGGCCGCTGACCATCGTGGCCGCGCTGGTCGTCGTCTGGGCGTGGCGGCGCAGCAGCGCGCGGCTGCTCCCGTCGGCCTGAGGGCCCACGGCCCACCCGGGGAGAACCGGGAGACCACACCACCCCACCGCACTGCGAGAGGACGCTCCATGGCCACGCCCGCCCCCGACCCGCAGCCGAGGCCCATCCCGGTCGAGGAGTTCTTCGCCGACCCGGCGTTCATCGTGCCCACGATCTCCCCGGACGGCACCCGGATCGCCTACCTCGCCCCGTACAACGGACGGCGCAACGTCTGGGTCCGCGGCGTCGACCAGATCCACGAAGACGCCGTCCCGGTCACCCACGACACCCACCGCGGGATCACCACCTACCACTGGACCGACGACCCCCGCTTCCTGCTCTACCAGCAGGACACCGACGGCAACGAGGACTGGCACCTGCACCGCGTCGATCTGGACGACCCGGCCGCCCCGGCGGTCGATCTCACCCCCATGGGACCGGGCTCGCGGGTGTTCGTCGTCGAGCCGCTGCCGTCGGTGCCCGGCACGGTCCTGGTCTGGATGAACCCGGAGGTCGAGAGCATCGACGTCTTCCGGGTCGACGTCGCCTCCGGACGGGTCGTGCTCCACCACCACGAGGCCGACCCGCTGGTCACCACGCTGCTCGACCGCCGGGGGGAGCCGGCGTTCCAGGTCGCTACCGAGGACGACGGCACGATCGCCATCTCCGGGATCGACCGGGCCACCGGGACCCCCCGGCTGCTGCGTCGGATGGGCGGGGCCGAGTACCCGCTGAGCGTGCAGCCCCAGCAGGTCACCCCGGACGGCGACGGCCTGCTCGTCGGCTCCTACGCCGGCGGCGACGACCTGCAGCTGGCCCGCATCGACCGGGAGACCGGCGAGGAGACCGTCGTCGCCGCCGTACCGGGCCGCAGCCTGGACAACTTCGGCATCCTGGCCCCCGGCGTGCTACCGCCGGCGGTGTACACCCACCGAGGCACGGGCGAGGCGATCGCCGCCCGGTTCGTCGCCGACCGCCCGCACGTCGAGGTGCTGGACCCCGCGTTCGCGCCGGTGTACGCCGAGCTGGCGACGCTGTCCGACGGGGTGCTCGGCACGTTGTCCTCCGACGTGTCCGGGCGGCGCTGGATCGTCACGTTCGCCCATGACCGCGAGCCGGGCGTGGCCTGGTTCTACGACGACGCCACCGGCGAGAAGCGCCGCCTGTTCCAGCCCTACCCGGACCTGGACCCCGCCGACCTGGCCCCGATGGCCCCGGTGCGATTCCCCGCCCGCGACGGGCTGCCGCTGCCCGGCTACCTCACCCTGCCGGTCGGGGTGCCCCCCGAGAACCTGCCGATGGTGCTGCTGGTGCACGGCGGCCCGTGGTCCCAGGACTTCTGGGGCTACAACCCGGAGGTGCAGCTGCTGGCCAACCGGGGCTACGCGGTGCTGCAGGTCAACTACCGCGGCTCCGTCGGGTACGGGCGCCGGCACCTGACCGCGGCCGTCGGCGAGTACGGCCGGGCCATGCAGGACGACCTCGTCGACGCCGTCGACTGGGCGGTCGCGCAGGGCTACGCCGACCCCGCCCGGATCGGGATCTTCGGCGTCTCCTACGGCGGCTACGCCGTGCTGCGCGCGGTCACCGTCACCCCCGACCTGTTCGCCGCCGCCGTCGACTACGTCGGTGTCTCCGACCTCGTCGCCGCCCTGCGGGCCCTGCCGCCGTTCACCCGTCGGTACAACGCCAACAGCTGGTACCGCTACCTCGGGGACCCGGAGGTGCCCGAGCAGGAGGCCGAGCTGCGCGCCCGCTCGCCGATCACCATGGTCGACCGGATCCGGACCCCGCTGCTGGTCGCCCAGGGCGCCAACGACGTCCGCGTGCCGCAGGCCCAGTCCGACCGCATCGTGGCCTCGCTGCGCGAGCGCGGGGTCCCGGTGGAGTACCTGCTCGCCGAGGACGAGGGCCACGGCTTCGAGAACGAGGACAACCGGCTCCGGTTGTACCGGGCCGTCGAGCGCCACTTCGCCCGGCACCTGGGTGGGCGGCTCGGTGCGACGTCCGACGTGGACGCGGCGTGAACGGGGGAGAACGTCTCATGGACGGATCCGTGACGCAGGAGCCCGACTTCACCGGGCTGCGCGCGATGTACATCAACTGCAGCCTCAACCGCTCGCCCGGCCGCAGCCACACCCAGGGCGTGGTCGACCGCAGTGTGGCGATCATGGAGGCGAACGGGGTCCGGGTGGACCAGATCCGCGCCGTCGACCACGACATCGCCACCGGCGTCCGCCCGGACATGACCGAGCACGGGTGGGACACCGACGAGTGGCCGGCCCTGCTCACCCGGATCCTGGCCGCGGACATCCTGGTCGTCGCCGGGCCGATCTGGCTCGGCGACAACAGCTCGGTGACCCGCCGGGTGATCGAGCGGCTCTACGGCTACTCCGGAGTGCTCAACGAGCACGGCCAGTACGCGTACTACGGGCGCGTGGCCGGGTGCCTGCTCACCGGCAACGAGGACGGCCTCAAGCACTGCGCGATGAGCATCCTCTACAGCCTGCAGCACATCGGGTTCACCGTCCCGCCCCAGGCCGACGCGGGCTGGATCGGCGAGGTCGGCCCCGGCCCCTCCTACCTCGACGAGGGCTCGGGCGGGCCGGAGAACGACTTCACCAACCGCAACATCGCGTTCATGACCTACAACCTGCTCCACCTCGCGTCGATGATCCGCCGCGCCGGCGGGATCCCCGCCCACGGCAACCAGCGCACAGCCTGGGACGCCGGCTGCCATCCCGATCACGCCAACCCGGAGTACCGATGAACAGCGCTGAGACGATCAACTCCGCGACGATCAACTCCGCGACGAGCTGGCCGAGCCTGCGGGTCTCGGCCTGGACCTCCACCCGCGACACCCTGCACATGTGGACCCAGGTCGTGGGCAAGATCCGCATGGCGCACGCGCCGCTGGTCAACCACTGGTGGCAGGTGACCCTGTACGTCAGCCCGCGCGGGTTGACGACCTCGACCATCCCGTACCGGGGCGGGGCGTTCGAGATCGAGTTCGACTTCCTCGCCCACCGGCTCGACGTCCGCAGCAGCGACGGCGGCGCGCGCAGCGTCCCGCTGCGGGCGATGTCGGTCGCCGAGTTCTACGCCCGGGTGCTGGACGCGCTCGACCAGCTCGGCATCGAAGCCCCGATCCGGCCCCGGCCCAACGAGGTCGACCCGGCCATCCCGTTCGCGGAGGACACCGTGCACGACTCCTACGACGGGGAGACCGCCGCCCTGTTCTGGCGGCAGCTGCTGCAGGCGAACCGGGTGATCGGCGAGTTCCGGTCGCACTTCGTCGGCAAGGTCAGCCCGGTGCACTTCTTCTGGGGCGCCATGGACCTGGCCTGCACCCGCTTCTCCGGGCGTCCGGCGCCGCCGCACCCCGGTGGAGCGCCCAACTGCGCGGACTGGGTGATGGTCGAGGGCTACTCCCGGGAGCTGTCCAGCTGCGGGTTCTGGCCGGGCGGCGGGGAGGAGGGCGCCTTCTACTCCTACGCCTACCCCGCCCCCGAAGGGTTCGCCGACCACCCGGTCCGCGTCGAAGGCGCGTACTACAGCCCCGAGTTCCAGCAGTTCCTGCTGCCCTACGAGGTCGCCCGGGCCGCACCGGACCCGGACCGGGCGGTCACGGAGTTCCTGCACAGCACCTACGCGGCGGCCGCGGACCTCGGGCGCTGGGACCGCTCCGCCCTGGAGGACGACCCCCTCCGGTGGCTCCGGAGCAACCCGGAGGACATCACCTGATCATGATCCGCCACCCGCAGTACGCCCATCTCGAGAACCGGGCGGTCAGCAAGGTCACGGACTAGGTAGGTCGATCACCCGGCCCGGCGGCTGCGCATCAAGCGGCTGGTCGACCTCGGGTTCTCGCTGACCGGATCGCCGAGCTGGGCGAGGACGACGCTGCAGCGTGCTGCGGGTGCTCGAGGCGCGCCCCGAACCCCCGACCGGCTGAGCACCGTGCGCGATCGGCAAGTGGGTCGGCCGACGCGGTCAGCGCTTCTCGGCGCGCACGCACCGTTCGATCTCGCTGACCGACAGCCCGCGTCGGGCGATCTCGGGGTGCCGGGCTCGGTACTCCGCGGGCCCGACCTGCTCGACCTCGGTCCAGCCGTGTGGACTCAGCAGCGGTCCGACCTCCCCCGCCTCCACGCCGAAGTGCCAGACGCGGTGCTCGCCGGTCATCCGGCGGTGGACCGGTTCGGCGTCGAAGAGGTGGGTGCCGTCGAGGAAGTCGCGGCGGACGTAGGTGAACAGCAGCCGGCTGCCGGTGGCGAGGGCCGACAGGGCGGCGAGGGTGCGGTGCACGGCGTCCTCGGTGAGGTACTGGGTGACGGCCTCCCATACGACGACGGCGGGGCGGTCGGTGGCGTAACCGAGGCGCTCCAGACCGGGGACCAGGTCCTCGGCGGCGAGGTCGAGCGGAGCCAGGCGGACCTCGTCGCCCCGCTCGCCCAGCACCGCCCGGACGCGACGTCGCTTGTCGGCGACGTTGGCCGGCAGGTCCACCTCGAACGACGCAGCGCCGGCCGGGACGGCGAGCCGGTGGGCGCGGGTGTCGAGGCCGGCGCCGAGGACGACGAGTTGGTCGACACCGGCCGCGAACGCCGCGCGGACCTGGTCGTCGAGGTAGCGCTTGCGGCAGAGCACGCTGCCCCACAGACCTTTTGCCTGGCGCTCGGTCGCGTCGACCAGCAGCCTGCGCACGGGTGCCCAGCGGCACGCGCGGACGACGAGGCGTTGGCCCGCCGGCAGGAACCGTGCCGCGAGGTCGTCGTCCAGCAGCCGCTGCTCCGCCGGGACGTAGCGTTCGCAGGCGGCGATGACGATCGGACCGAACGCGGTCTGCTCGGCAGCCGTTCTGCTGCTCACGAGGGCTCCTCGGGTGCTGCGCGGCCGGCGGTGCGCGTTTCGCCCGGCATGGGCGGTGCGTGGGCGAAGACGTCGGCCAGCCAGGCGAACACCTCGTTGGCGACGCGCATCCGGGCAGCGCCTTCCGGCGAACCGCGGACCAGGTCGGTCCCGTCCTGCAGGATCTCGCCCAACGCCGCCAGCGAGGCCACCTGGCGGCGGACGACCCGGGCCCAGGCCCCGTCGTCGACGCGGTAGTAGACGGTCCGCTCGCCGGGGTGAGTCAGCTGGGTGACGAAGCCGACCGAGTCGAGCAGGCGCAGGTTGGTCGTCAGCGAGGCTCGGCTCGCTCCGATGGCCGCGGCGATCTGGGTCGCACTCTGCTCGGCGGGCACGGCGATGGTCAGCCAGCCGAGGATCCGGCCGGCGATGAGCGGGACGCCGTCCTGGTCGGCGCAGTACTTGGCGATGCGCTCGACCCAGCGCAGCGCTTCGTCCGGGGGAGGATCCAGGACCATCAGGACATCCTTTCAGTACTCACTCGTGATTTCAGTCAGTACTGAACCAGCTTGCACCATCGGTGTCCAGGGGTCACCCGCCGCGCGCCCACGATCGGCGCCAGGAACCCGGCGATGACGGCGATCGGCAGGCGCTTGCGCTTGCCTGACGATCCCGGGGAAGACGCCGGAGTGGCCGTAGCGTCCACAGCGTGACCGACATCATGGCTGCCGCCTCGCGTTCCGCGGACATCCCGGTCGTCACCCCGGCCGGGGTAACCGTGCGCAAGCCGTCCACATCCGATGGCGCCACGATGTGGCGCCTCGCCCGGGACACCGGGGTCCTCGACCTGAACTCCCGCTACTCCTACCTGCTGTGGACGCGGGACTTCGCCGAGACGTCCGCGGTGGCGTGGCTGCGCGGTGGCGCGGTCGGCTTCGTGACCGGGTTCCGCCGACCGGAGCGGCCCGCGACGCTGTTCGTCTGGCAGGTCGCCGTGGCCGAGGCAGCCCGAGGTCGGGGTGCGGGAGCGGCGATGCTGGACGCCCTCGTCGACCGGCTCCCGGACGTCGACCACGTCGAAGCCTCCATCGCCCCGGACAACTCCCCCTCCCAGGCCCTGTTCGCGGGGTTCGCCGCGCGTCGCGGCGCGGCGTTGGCGCGCAGCCTGCTCTTCGGGTCCGACCTCCTCGGCAACGGGCACCGGCCCGAGATCCTGGTGCGGATCGGGCCGCTGCGTCGGTGACCGCGGCCCGCCACCCGGGACGCGGGCGAGGCCGGTGGCCGACGGGCCCGCCACGCCACGTGCCGCGCGGGTGCGCTCAAGGGTCGGTGGACGGGGCACTGCCGGGAAATGCCAGGCCGGACGGCTCCCCGGTCATCCCCGTCGCCCCTCCTCGGCCGCGAGATCGGGGTGCCAGATGAGCCAGCCGAACAGGACCACGAGCCCGGCGACGCACATCGCGGCGACCCATCCACTGACGACGGTGAGGCCGACCAGCAGGGCCACCCCTTCACCGGCCCCCACCCGGGTGTCCCCCGGCAGGGCCCGGTCCGCGACCCCGTGCGCTCCGACTCCGGCTACCGTCGACCGCCTGTTCGCGGCGCCCCTGCGGCCCATCTCACTGTGATCCATCGCGGGTCACCTCCCGCACCGGTCCTACCCCCGGCCGGTCCGACGGACGCCGTCATCCTGCGACCGTCAGGAGACCGTCATGTGCCCCCGGCCGTCGGTGTGGACCGGCGAGCCGCCCGAGCACGCAGCGGACGTAGCTCGTGACCGGGCCTCACGGCGGTTCCTGCGCGGTGTGCCCCCGGCCGTCGATGCCTGCGGCCCGTTCGGTGTCCCGGGCCCGGTCGAGCTGTTTCATGATCGGTGTCGCGGCGACGCCGTGCAGCAGGACCGACGCCACGACGACGAGGCCCGTGGTCGCCCAGACCAGGTCGACGCCGTCGAAGTCGGCTTTGGCGGTGGCATAGGCGAGGTAGTAGAAGGAGCCGACTCCGCGGATGCCGAACGCGGCGATCGTCGTGCGCTCGGCGGGGGAGCCGAGCCCGCCGCGCAGCGACAGCCACGCCGACAGGGGCCGCACCAGCAGCACGACGGTCAGCCCGAGCAGGACCATCTGCCAGGTCAGCGGGGCCAGGAGGCCGCGGACGACGGCGCCGCCGAACAGCACGAGCAGCAGCACGGTCAGCAGCCGCTCGATCTGCTCGACGAAGTCGTGCAGGACCTGGTGGTAGTCGTGGTCGCGCTCGGAGGCGCGGATCGAGCGCGCGCACAGGAACACGGCGAGGAAGCCGTAGCCGCCGGCGACCTCGGTCAGCCCGTAGGTCAGGAACGTCGCCGCCAGTGCTACGAAGCCCTCGGCGTGGGAGGCCAGGTGCAGCCGCTCGGAGCGGGCCCGGAAGAACAGCGCGCCGAGCAGCCGGCCCACCAGCACGCCGCCCAGGACGCCGATGCTGAGTTTGACTAGCACGTCGGTCAGGACCCACTGGCCGAGCCAGCTCGCCGGGTCGGCGCCGGCGACGGCCATGTGGATGGCCGCGTAGACGAAGGGGAACGCCAGCGCGTCGTTGAGCCCGGCCTCCGAGGTCAGCGCGAAACGCACCTCGTCCTCGCCGTCCTCCTCTCCGCCGGGTTTGCCGACCTGGACGTCCGAGGCGAGGACCGGGTCGGTGGGGGCGAGCGCGGACCCGAGCAGCAGCGCCGCGGCCGGGGCCAGGCCGATCCACCACCACCCGAGCAGCGCGGTGGCGGCGATGGTCAGCGGCATCGCGATGGCCAGCAGCCGCCAGGTCGACGACCACGAGCGCCACCCGAGCCGGCGGTCGAGCTTGAGCCCCGCGCCCATCAGGGCGACGATCACCCCGATCTCGGTGAGACGCTCGGCCACCTCGGGGTGCTGGATCGGGTCCGGGTCGGGCAGGTCCCCGACCACCGCGAACACCAGGGTGCCCAGGCCGAGGAAGACGATCGGCATCGACATCGGGCGGTCGGCGAGCAGACGGGGGAGCAGGCCGGCGAGCAGGGCGCCCACGCCGATGAGGGCGTAGGCCAGGTCGAGCAGGTCCACACGCTTCCGTTCCGCCACCGGTCCACCGGTCGGGGCCGCTGACCCGGTGTCTGCCCGGCGGACGAGCCCGCGAACCGCCGGGATGCACACGAACCGCTCGGGCCGGATGGGACGTCCGGCACCTGTCGCCGAGGCCGCGCAGGTGGTGGCCCCGCGGGCCGAGTGTTGCGACAGCGGCCGCCTGGTGCTGGCTCCGTACACCGCGTGGGTGATCGGCTACGACGTGCCGTGGGCCATGCAGCTGTGGCGGCTCAACCGCAAGCCCCACGCCGAGCACCGTGCACGATCTCGACTTGCACTCTGACGTGGACGGCTGCGCAGCCCGCCGTGACGCGGTGCGAGGCCGCGCCCCGCGGGCGGATCACTGGCAGGCGTCGGTCAGCACTCGTGGTCGTGCCGCTGCCGGTTGACGGCGAGGATCTCGTCGGAGAGGTCGGGGTCCACGTGTCGGATCGCGCGTGAGAGGAGGATCGCCCCGACGATCTCGCTCAGCAGCGCGATCGATCGACGCCGGGCCTCCTCGGGGTCGAGCACCTCGTTGCGCTCGGTCGCCTCGAGTTGCTGCGCGGCGTCGAATCCGGCGATGTAGCCCGCTACGCCCTTGGCGTAGGCGGCCTGGATCGCGGGTCCGTGGCGACCGGCGTCGCTGACCAGGGCTGCCGACGGGCACCCGCCGTCGAGCATGTCGCGGTGCTCGGGTGAGAGGTAGTCGGCCACGGTCTCGGCGAGTGAGGGCCGGTCGGGATCCGCCTCGTCGACGGTCCGCGCGAGCGTCGCGAGCGAGGCCGCAAAGGCGTCCTCGCAGACGGCGACCGCGAGCGCGTCCTTGGAGGCGAAGTGGTTGTAGAAGCCGCCGTGGGTCATGCCCGCGCCCTTCATGAGCGCGGAGATCCCGATGCCGTCGATCCCGTCGGTCCGGAATCGGGGGCTCGCCGCATCGACGATGCGCTGACGCGTCTGGGCCATGTCCTGCTCGGAGATCCGCGGCATGCGGCAGTCCTCCCCGGGTCGCCTTGACTTCTAAGATGATGGTCGTCATCCTACGTCAAATGATGACCATCATCCGAGACCGTACCGGGGATCCGCCGGGCTCGACCGACAGCATCGGTGCGGTGCTCGCCCGATGAGCGCGCAGGCCGGCCGACCGACGTGGGGGACGATCGGTGCCGGGGAGGTCGCGCAGGCCGTCGCGCGTCACGCCGTGCGCGCCGGGCACGAGGTCGTCCTGAGCAACAGCCGCGGCCCCGCGTCGCTGGCGTCGATCGTGGCCGCGATGGGGCCGGGGGCGTCGGCGGGGACGGTCGCGCAGGCCGCTGAGGCGGATCTGGTGCTGCTCGCCGTGCCGTGGACCGCGGTTCCTGCCGCCCTGCGCGGCCTGCCGCGCCGGGACGGCCGGATCCTGATCGACGCGACCAACCAGCTGACGGGCACCGCGCGGGAGCCGGTCGTCGATGACCTCGGCGATCAGACCGGCAGCGAGCTGGTCGCGTCACTCGGGCCGGGGGCGCGGGTGATCAAGGCGTTCAACACGCTGCACGGCCGCTACATCGCGCCGGACCCCCGGCACAACGCGGGCCGGCAGCTCCTCTTCTACGCCGGTGACGACGTCGCCGCCAAGACGCTCTTCCACGACGTGGTCCACGGGTTCGGGTTCGCGCCCGTCGACATCGGGCCGCTCCGGGAGGGCGGACGCCTGATGCAGGTCGGCGGCGGGCCGCTGTCGGCACTTCACGCGCTGCGACAGGACTCCCGCTGACGGCATCGGAGCGAGGCGCAGAGGCGTCGAACACCCAGCGCCGAACCGGCTTCGCCGCGCGCACGCACCCCGACTCCAACGTTCGCAGATCGAAGAACGGACGTCATCATGAGCAAGATCCTCGTCACCGGCGCCAGCGGTCACCTCGGCCGCATGACGCTCCAGCACCTCCTCGGGAGGCGCCCAGCCACCGAGCTCGTGGGCCTGGCCCGCGACCCGGGGAAGGCCGCAGACCTCGCCGCCCACGGCGTCGAGATCCGCGCCGGTGACTACGTCGACCACGACTCGCTGACGCGGGCCTTCGCGGGCGTCGAGAAGGTGCTGCTGGTTCCCGCCCCTGCCTTCACCGACCGCAGCACCCAGCACGCCACCGTCATCGCCGCAGCCGAGGAGGCCGGCGTCGAGCACATCGTCTACCCGCCGATCATCCGCAAGGCCGGCTCCGAGTTCGCGCTGCCGCAGGTCACCGAGCCCGACACCGCCACCATCAAGGTGCTGGAGGCATCAGGCCTCCGGTCCACGATCCTCGGCCATCCGCCGTACATCGAGAGCGTGCAGGGCTACATCGGAGACAACGCGTTCGAGTCCGGCGTCCGCGTCCCGGCCGGAGACGGCAAGGTCGCTCCGGCGTCGCGTGCGGACCTCGCCGAGGCCCAGGCGGTGGTCCTGACCGAACCCGGTCACGAGGGCAGGACCTACGCCCTGCACGGAGCTCCGGCGGTCTCGTTCTCCGATGTCGCCGAGATCCTGTCGGAGATCCGCGGCACCACCGTCCACCACGTCCCGCTGTCGGACGAGGAGTACCTCGATCAGCTCGTCGCCGGCGGCCTGCCGGGAGCCGCCGCCGAGTTCGTGCTGAGCTGGGTGCACGCCGTCAACCGCGGCGAATGGGACGACCAGCCCGGTCACCTCGAGAGGCTGTTGGGTCGCAAGCCCACCACGATCGCCGAGTTCCTGCGCGACCACCCCGCCACCGCGCGGTAGCCTCCGCCGTCGAGCGGTGCTCGAAGCCGTTCGTGCGGCGAGACCGGACCAGGCCGAGCAGTGGGACCTGTAGGTCAGCCGAGCAGGCGGGCCGGCTCGGCGTTGTGCGCGGCGAAGTCGGACCACTCGGGAGGCGTGAGCGACAGCAGCCACCGTGCCTCGGCGGTGCTCGGCTGCCGCTCCCACCGGGTCAGTCGACCAGTTCCCCGACCCCGGCGGCGGACCGGCCGGCGGCGATCAACCGCTCGGCGACCTCGGCGTCGACCCGGTCGGCAGCCGGCTCCAGGCGGTACCCGCCGGGCACGGTCGCGACGATGACGTCCCGGCCGGCCGATCGGCCGACCGTGTCGACGAGCCGGTGAGGGCCCTGACCCCTGTTGCCGGGCGGCGGGGCGCTACTTCCCGCCGAGTTCGGCGAGTCGGGTGAGCAGGTGCGCTGCGCGGAAGTACTTGTTGGTGCCGAGGTCGCCCACGGTCTTGATGTTGAAGGCCTCCTTGAGGAGCTTGGCGTCCCCTTCGCTGACGCCTTGTAGCGCGTCGACGGGCGCGGCGATGATCTCGCTGAGCGCTTTGTCCTCCCAGGCCTTGTCCAGCAGTGCGTCAAGGTTGGCTGCCATCTGCTACCACCTGCTTCCGCTCCGTGACAACGCAGAGGATCATGGCAGGGCCGGCGTCGGTTGGGAACGTCCACCGCAGCCACTCAGCCGAAGCGGTGATCCGGACCGCGGCCAGGCAGCCGCCTGCTGAGCCGTGGCGTGGCGGTGCGGATCTCCGGTGCGCGCGCCGTTTCGGGGGCCCTCGCGGTACCCGGCACATCAGGCACTCCCTGGGCGCGCAGTACGGGGGTTCTCTGGTCGTCGAGTCGAGTCGGGGTGATCGGCCCCGGTTTCGGAACAAGTGATGGAGGAATGGCATGACGAGCAGGGCACTGACCGTGCCGGCGGTGGCGCTGGGCACATGGGCCTGGGGGGACAGCGGCGAGGCGGGCGACGGCTACTTCGGCAGCCGGCTGACCGAGTCCGGCCTGCGAGAGGTCGTCGAGAAGGCGCAGGCCGACGGGTTCACGCTGTGGGACACCGCCATGGTCTACGGCATGGGCCGCTCGGAGGCGGCACTCGGCCGGGCGCTGAAGGGCTACGACCGCAGCGAGTACCAGCTGTCGACGAAGTTCACCCCGCAGGTCGCGGGCGACGGCGACGACCCGGTTGCGCAGATGCTGGAGCAGAGCCTCGACCGGATGGGCACGGAGCACGTGGACCTGTACTGGATCCACAACCCCGCCGACGTGGCGCGGTGGACGCCGCTGCTGATCCCGCTGCTGGAGAGCGGCAGGATCAAGCATGTCGGAGTCTCGAACCACAACATGGAGCAGATCGCCCTCGCCGATCGGATCCTCGGCGAGGCCGGCTTCCGGGTGGAGGCGGTCCAGAACCACTACAGCCTGCTGTACCGCAGTTCCGAGCGCGCGGGCATCCTCGACCACTGCCGCCAGAACGACGTGCGGTTCTTCGCCTACATGGTCCTCGAACAAGGGGCGCTGACCGGCACGTACGGCCCGGACCACCCGTTGCCCGAAGGCAGCAGCCGGGCAGCGGCGTACAACGCCGTCCTGCCCCGGCTGCGGGAGCTGACCGAGCGGATGCGGGCGATCGGCGAGGACCGCGGCGCGTCCGCCGCCGATGTCGCCACCGCCTGGGCACTCGCCAAGGGGACCACCCCGATCATCGGGGTCACGAAGGCGGCCCACGTCGACGGTCTGAGCAGGGCCCGCGGCATCGAGCTCGCCGACGGGGAGACCGCGGAGCTGGAGGCGCTGGCGGATGCCGCGGACGTCGATACGCGCGGCGGCTGGGAGCGCGAGATGGTGGCGGGGGCGCGGTGCTGAGGTGACCGGTACTGCCAGTGCCTCCCCCGGGTCCGGGTGCGCACCTACCGTGGACCCATGGGCGCCATCGACCCCCGCGGCGAGATCCGGGAGTTCCTGAGGACGCGGCGGGCCCGGCTCACCCCCGAGGAGGCGGGCCTGCACGCCTACGGCGGCAACCGCCGGGTGGCGGGCCTGCGTCGCGAGGAGGTCGCCATGCTCGCCGGCGTCTCGGTGGACTACTACGTCCGCATGGAGCGCGGTAGCCTAGCCGGCGCCTCGGACGGCGTCCTCGAGGCCCTCGCCGGCGCGCTGCGGCTCGACGAGGCCGAGCGCGCCCACCTGTTCGCCCTGGCCCGCAAGAGCCGGACACGCGGCAGGCGCGCCGCCCCCGCCACCGTCCGCCCCGGGATCCAGCAGGTGCTCGACGCGATGACCGGCGCACCCGCCTGGGTCGGCAACGGCCGGCTCGACGTCGTCGCGATGAACCACCTGGCCCGGGCGCTGTACTCCCCGGTGCTCGCCGACCCCCGACGGCCGGTCAACACCACCCGGTTCGTCTACCTGGAACCGGCGGCGGCCGAGGAGTTCTTCGTCGACTACGACCGGATCGCCGACGACGCCGCCGCCATGCTCCGCCTCGAGGCCGGCCGCAACCCCCACGACAAGGCGCTCATCGAGCTGGTCGGCGAGCTGTCCACCCGCTCGGAGCGGTTCCGCCGCCGCTGGGCGTCGCAGGACGTGAAGTTCCACCCGAGGGGACGCAAGCGGCTGCGTCACCCCGTCGTCGGACGACTCGACCTCGACGCCGAGTCGATGGAGCTCGCCTCCGCGCCGGGCCTGCAGCTCTACGTCTACACCGCGGCCGCCGGCACACCGACCGCCGACGCGCTCGCGCTGCTCGCCTCGTGGGCGGCCTCGCCCGCCGGCCTCCCGACCGAGGCCGTCCAGTCGGGCACGAGTTGAGCACAAGGTTGTGGGCTGCCCGAAGGGTGTCGGGGGTGGTTGTCGCCGCTGATGCGTCGGCCGCGCGGCCAGGACCGCTCCGGGGATCCGGGTGGCTAACCCGGCGCGTCGCGCCGACGAGTCACTACGCGACGCCACTCGGTACGCAGCCACTCGGAGCAGTGATGACAGGACCGCGAGAGCAGGACCAGCAGACCCACGCCGTCGTGACCGGAGCCGCGCAGGGGATCGGTGCCGCCATCGCCGTCGGTCTCGCCGACGCTGGACATGCGGTGACCGTGCTCGACGTCAAGGACACCGCGGAAACCGTCAGGAGCATCAAGGCCGCGGGGCACAGCGCCGCCGGGGCGCAGGCGGACGTGCGGGACCGCGACGCGGTCCGCGCAGCGATCGACGCGGCCAGCGAACGCGGCGGCGGGCTGGACGTGCTCGTCACGTGCGCGGGGATCTACGGCGCCGTGACGACCATCGACGAGCTCACGCAGGCGGACCTCGATTCGGTGCTCGGGGTCAACCTCGCGGGCACCATCTGGACCGTCCAGGCGGCGCTGCCGCACCTACGTCGACGCGGCGGCCGCGTCGTGTGCGTGGGCTCGGTCGCGGGGCGCAACGGTGGCCTGTTGTCCGGGCCGCACTACGGCGCGAGCAAGGGCGGAGTGCACGCGTTCGTGCGCTGGCTGGCCAAGACCGAGGCCGGGAACGGCATCCTGGCCAACGCGATCGCGCCCGGTCCGATCGACACGCCCATGCTGCAGGGCCGCGGGTACACGGCGGACGCGGTGCCGCTGAGGCGGTTCGGGCGCGCGGAGGAGATCGCGGCGGTCGCGGTGTTCCTGGCCTCGCCGGGTGCCAGCTACATCACCGGGACGGTCGTGGACGCCAACGGCGGCAGTTTCATCGGCTGACGGGTTGCGCCGGCGCCCGAGAGCCGGGAGCGGGGTGGACGTAGGAGAACTCGGGCGGGCGCCCGGCCGCGACGCCGCGATCCCGGCCCGCGGACCGGCGGGCTACGCCGACCTGGGCACCGGCTTGCGAGCGAGGCCGCCGAAGACGTTGTCCAGCGGCTCCGGCACGGCCGCGCCGACGGTGGGCAGTCCTTCTGGCCGATCGGGGCGCCACTGGGTCACCGAGACCAGCCCGGGCTCGACGAACTCCCCGGCCGTCGAAGAGGCTGCGCAGATCGGCGAGGGGCCGGACGTGGTACGGCACGGCGCCGGTCTCGGCGTACTCCTCGGAAGCCTTGCGGACGGCGTCGTCGCCCTCGATCTCGATACCGTCACCGATCAGCAGACAGCTGCCGGGGGCCAGGGCGTCCATGATGGTGCTGACCGGTTTCCTGACGTCCTGAGCGGTGGGCAGGTGGCCGAGCACCCTGCATGAAGATCACGCCTACGGGCTTGGTGAAGTCGAGGCGCTCGCTCGCGAGCTTGAGCAGCGTCACCGGGTTGCGCATGTCGGTGTGCAGATTCCGGCGCGACCCGTTGAGCGACCTCGTGGGTGTTGTCCGCCGTTGGCAGGCCCGTGCCGATGTCGAGGAACTGCCGGACTCCGACCTCGGCGAGGTAGCGCACACCACGCTGGAGGAACGCCCGGGCCGATCGGGCGATGGCCGCGATCTCCGGCTCAACGGCGAGCCAGGCGTCGCCGGCTTCGCGGTCCACCGGATAGTTGTCATTGCCGCCGAGCCAGTAGTTCCAGATTCGGGCGGAATGTGGCACCGTGGGGTCGATACCGGTCCTGCTGTCCTCAGGCTCCATGCCTTGAGGGGTGGTTGGCTGAAGCGACCGCGGGACTCTCGACAGACTCTGTCGCGGTCGGTGGGACTCAGTCGTTGGTGGACGCCCCTTGTCCGGTCGTGGCGTACCGGGCGGCGATGGTGCGGACGGCCTCGTCGACCACCTGAGCGACGCGTTCGGCACTCACCTCCCAGCCCGGCACGAGAAGTGTCGGCCAGAAGACGTAGTTCGAGATCATGCCCAGGAACTGGGTGGCTGCGAGGTCCACGTCCTCGACCCGCACCGTTCCCGCCTCGTGCTCAGCCGAAAGGTAGCTGCGTACCGACTCGAAGTAGGGCATCTTCCCGTGCGAGAACTGCGCACGGGCCAGCTCGGGGAACCGCGGCAGCTCGGCGATGACGATCCTGAACAGGTCGGTCATCTGGGCACGGCCCAGCAGTTCGGCGTAACGGCGACCGATGGTGGTCAGCCCGTCAACGACGTTGCCTGCTGGCGGAGGATTCTCCTCGTCAGCGGTCGACCAGGACTTGGTCACGATGGCGTCGAACAGGGCAGCTTTGGTCGGGAACTGCTTGAACAAGGTGGCCCGCGAAACGCCCGAGCACTCCGCGATCCGCGCCAGCGACGTCCGGTCGTAGCCCAACTCGAGAAACAGTGCGGTTGCGGCCGTCACGATCAGTTCGCGCTTCTCCTGGGCGATGCGCTGGTGGTACGTCGTCACGACCCTGCTCATGGGCCGAGCATACGAGGTGAGTGGCTTGACTCGCCACTGCCGCCGACCTAGCATCGAAGGGGATGGTGAGTCGCCCGGCTCACCACCGGCCGTCGTTCATCACCGATGACCCGGTCATCCGCGCACGTACCGAAGGAACGACTGATGCCCCGCTTCGACAACCAGACCGTGCTCGTGACCGGTGGGACCGGCGGCCAGGGCTCGAGCCACGTGCGCGCCTTCCACGCCGAGGGAGCGAACGTGGTGATCGGCGGCACCGACGCGGAACGCGGCGTCGCTCTCGCCGACGAGCTCGGGACCCGCGCTCGCTTCGCCCGCCTCGACGTCACCGACGAGAGCTCGTGGTCCGCTGCTGTGCTGGCCGCCGAGAGCGCCTTCGGCGCCCTCAATGTGCTCGTCAACAACGCGGGCGTGCAGAACCCGCCTGCAACGATCGAAAAGACGGAGCAGGCCACGTGGTCGCGCATCCTCGCCGTCAACCTCACCGGGACCTTCTTCGGCATCAAGGTCGCAGCCCCGGCTCTGCGCCGCGCAGCAGGGGGAGCCATCGTCAACATCGCCTCGACCATGGGCCTGGGCGGCACGGCTCACTACGCGCCGTACGTCGCCAGCAAATGGGGCGTGCGAGGCCTCACCCGAACGGCAGCACTCGAGCTCGGCCGCGACCACATCCGGGTGAACACCATCCACCCCGGCGTGATCGCGACCTCGTTCATCCACGAACCAGCAGCCGGCGCCGTCGCGGCGATCGCCGACTTCTACTCACCCGAGCCGTTCGCCATCCCCCGGCTCGGGGAGCCGACCGACGTCACCCGTCTCCTCATGTTCCTCACGTCATCGGACGCGTCGTTCATCACGGGGTCGGAGTACGTCATCGACGGTGGGCTCCTCCTCGGCCCCGCCCTCCAGGTCGGGACCGCATGAGCACTGCAGACACGACCGGGTTGAACGACTCAGCAGGGGATTTGTCCCACCTGCCCGGTCACATCCGACGAGCCATCGAGATCACCCCCGCCGCGGGCACCAGAGAACGGATCATCGACATCACGACGCTGGGGCGCCGCACCGGCCGAGCACGCCGCATCGAGATCTTCTTCTACCGAGCTGCGAGCAGCACCTACCTGTGCAGCGGCGCCGGCGGTGCCGCGACCGACTGGCATGCGAACCTTCTCGCCGATCCCGACTTCACCTTCCACCTCAAGAACGGGATCCGTGCGGATCTGCCTGCACGGGCCACACCAGTCACCGACCCAGCTGAACGCCAGGCCGTGCTGGCGGAGATCGTCGCGGATCTCAATCAGCCCCACGACCCCGGCACCATCCGGCCGACTCGGCTCGAAGACTGGGCCGACAGTCGGCTGATGCGCATCAGCTTCCGCCATCGGCCGTGATCGCGGATCACTCACCGAGGCCGGCGCCGGAGGGCTGGCACTGGGGCGGCCCGGGCTGCGGCCGTGCACGCCCTCGGGGGTGATCGCCCTGCCTGGACAGCCGCGCCGGTCCGACGCCCCACGACGACGGCTTCGGCCCATCGCCCTGCGCGCGCTGCGCCCCTGAGGGGCAGGTGCCCGCCCGCTCCGGCTCCACGCTGACCGATCTTCCCGCCCGCCACGACACGCGGCGGAGCGCCCGTCAGCGACGCCCGTCCGTCGCCGCGGCGAGCTGCTGCCACTCCCGCGGGCTCATGCCGTAGGCGGCGCGGAAGCGCTTCGCGAAGTGGCCGGGATCGGCGAAGCCCCACTGGCGCGCGACGCCGGCGATCGACGTGCGCCGGTCGACCGCTGTCGTCAGGGTGCGGCGCGCGCCCTCCAGCCGCTCCCGCATCAGCCATCGCCGGACGCTGAGGTTCCGCTCGGCGAAGAGCAGGTGCAGATAGCGCACGGAGATGTTGTGCTCCGCGGCGATGCGCGCCGGGTCGAGGTCGACCTCGCCCAGGTGGAGGTGCATGTAAGCGGTGATCCGGGCCGTCAACGACTCGGCCGCGGTCTGGCGCTGGTGCCGCGACTCGGCGGCCGACGCGATCAGGGCCCGGACCAGCTCCACGGTCGCGACGCCGAGCATGGCGGCGCTGGGGCCGGTCTCGACGGCGTCAGCGACCTGCCGCAGGTGACCGAGATGCGCGCGGGTCAGCTCGTGGAGCGGGCTGTTGCGCAGTCGGGGAGCCGCGGTGCGGATGACGTCGACGGGGAGCCCGAGCTGCGCGACGTCGATGTAGACGACCTGCGTGGCGCTGGCGGGCCATGCGGTGAACTCGAACGGCGAGGTCAGGTCCACCAGCTGCAGATCGCCCGTGCGCGCCGGGGGCAGGTCGCGGTGGATCAGGCTGCCGCGCCCGGTGAGCTGGATGGCCAGCGAGACCTTCTCCTCGCCTCCACCCCGCAGGTGCCGCGGCCTGCGCACCACCCGGTGCCCCGAGGACGCGACGTGCGCGAGGCGGGCGCTCGTACCCAGCTGCCAGCCGTGGATCCGGGCCCGGACCTCGCCCTGGGCCTCGATGTCGACCTGCGACGGAACCACCGTCGAGGTCATCGCGGCCCGCAGCGCATCGGCGCGGCGATCGGCGGGTATCGTGTCCGTGTCGAGCAATAGCGCCACGCTGACCCTCCGATGCCAGTGCTGTCGAGCCTAGCGGCGTCCGGTGGGCTGGTCGATCAGCCGAGAAGGTCAACGGTTCTGCACTGCCGTCCCAGAATCCTGCGCGCGCAGCCCATTCCTCCGGGTGCGGAGGATGTTTGCTTGCGATCGCAACGCCGGGAACCTGCCGAGGAGAACCAGCCATGAGCACCGCGCCCGACACGATCGTCCTCATCCACGGGTTCTGGGTGACCCCGCGCAGCTGGGAGACCTGGATCGCGCACTACGAGCAGCGCGGCTTCCGGGTCATCGCACCCGCCTACCCGGGCTTCGAGGTGGAGGTGGAGGCCCTCAACGCCGACCCCTCCCCGGTCCAGGCGGTGACGGTCCCGGCGATCGTCGAGCACCTCGAGTCGGTCGTGGGTGGCCTCGACGCACCACCCATCCTGATCGGACACTCCGCGGGCGGGGTGTTCACCCAGATCCTGCTCGACCACGGCTTCGGGGCCGCCGGGGTCGCGTTGAACTCCGCGCCCACCGAGGGCGTCCCGGTGGTGCCGCTGACCCAGATCAAGTCGACCTTCCCGGTGCTGAAGAACCCCGCGAACCGGCACAAGGCGGTCGGCTACTCGTTCGAGCAGTGGAACTACGCGTTCACCAACACCCTGCCCGAGGCCGAGGCCCACGCCCTCTACGACCGCTACGCCGTCCCGGTCTCGGGGATGATCCTCTTCGAGAGCGCGCTGGCCAACCTGACCCCCGGACACCAGGGCACCTGGGTCGACTACCACAACGACAGCCGCGCCCCGCTGCTGTTCGTCGCCGGCACCGAGGACAACATCATGCCGCCGAAGGTGCAGTGGTCCAACGCGAAGCACTACAAGTCCGACAAGACCCTCACCGAGGTCGTCGAGTTCAGCGGCAAGCCCCACCTGCTGCCGGCCGCCCCCGGCTGGGAGGACATCGCCGACTACGTCCTCGCCTGGGCCCTGCGCAACGCCAGAGGATGATCAGCCTGACGCACGTCGGCGGGCCGACCGTGCTCATCGAGGTCGACGGCTGGCGGCTGCTCACCGACCCGACCTTCGACGCCCCCGGCCGGCGCTACGACTTCGGCTGGGGGACCTCGTCGCGCAAGACCACCGGCCCCGCCGTCGCCGTCGCCGACCTCCCCCCGATCGACGCGGTGCTGCTCACCCACGACCATCACGGCGACAACCTCGACACGGCCGGGCGCGCCCTGCTCCCGTCCGCCCCCGTCGTCATCACCACCGCATCCGGGGCCGGCAGGCTCGGCGGCGGCGCACGCGGCCTGGTCCCGTGGGCCACCACCACGCTGGAGGCGCCCGGCCGTCCGACGATCGAGGTCACGGCCACCCCCTGCCGGCACGGCCCACCACTGAGCCACCCGGTCGTCGGCGACGTCGTCGGGTTCGCGCTGCGCTGGGACGGCCAGCGCCACGGTGCCCTGTGGATCTCCGGTGACACCGTGCTGTACGACGGGGTGCGGAAGGTCGCCGACCTGGTGGAGGTCGACGTCGCGATCCTGCACCTGGGCGGGGTGCGGTTCCCGCTGACCGGACCGCTTCGCTACACGATGACCGGCGCCGACGCCGTCGAACTCTGCGGACTGCTCCGTCCCCGCACCGCGGTACCCGTCCACTACGAGGGATGGCAGCACTTCCGGCAGAACCGCGCCGCCATCGAGCGCGACCTCGCCCGGGCACCGGCGGACATCGCCGGTGGCTTCCGGTGGCTCCCGCTCGGCACCCGGGTCGCTGTCGGCGGGTGAGGACGGCCTGGCCCGGCGAGAGCGACCAGACCGCTCTGGTGATCGGGATGGCCCTGGTCACGGCCATGTGGCTGGTCGGAGTGCTGGGCTGAACGGTCGCGGTCGTCGGGCGCCGGGTCAGGCCTCGTCGGCGAGGGCGGCGACCACTCCGGCGCGGCTGTCGTCCTCGCTGGCGAGCACGCCACCGTTGGCCACGACGTCCGGGGTGATCTCGGTGAAGACGATGCGGACGTCCTGGCGTCGGGCGCCGAGCAGTTCGACCGCGCTGTCGGTCACGGCCTGCACGAAGGCCCGGCGCTGGTCCAGGGTCCGGCCGCGGAGCAGTTCTACGGTGATGTTGGGCACGGGGGTCTCCTTCTCGGGTGGTGGAACGGGATCGGTGGGGGTCAGCGCAGCTCGGCGACGACCGTCTTGAGCTCGGTGTAGTCGTCGAGTCCGGACGCTCCGAGCTCGCGGCCCCACCCGGACTGCTTGAACCCGCCCCGCGGCAGCGTGACGTCGTCGGCGTGCCAGGTGTTGAGCCAGACCGTGCCGGCCCGCAGCCGCGACCCGACCCGGTGGGCCGTGCCGAGGTCGCCCGACCAGACGCCCGCGGCCAGGCCGTAGACCGTGTCGTTGGCCGCGGCGACGACCTCGTCCTCGGTGTCGAAGGGCACCGCGGTCACCACCGGCCCGAAGATCTCGTCGGTCTGCACCGCCATCCCCCCGGTCACCGACGTGAGCAGGGTCGGGGTCACGAAGTAGCCGCGGTCGCGGGCGGCCCGCGTGCTGCCCGCGCTGAGGACGGCGCCCTCCGCGACCGCGCCGCGGACACAGGACAGCACCTTCTCGTGCTGCTCCGCCGAGACGAGCGGGCCCATGTCCGAGCCCGGGTCGAAGCCGTCGCCGACCCTGATGGCCTCCGCGGCGGCCGCCACACCCTCGACGACCTCGTCGAAGACGGCCCGCTGGACGTAGAGGCGCGAGGCGTTGACGCAGCACTGCCCCTCGTTGAAGTAGCCGCCGAGGACGGCGCCGGCCACGGCGGAGTCGAGGTCGGCGTCGGCGAAGACGATGTTGGGTGCCTTGCCGCCGAGTTCGAGCGACACCTTCTTGAGGTTTCCGGCGGCCGCGGCGGCGATCTTCTTGCCGACCTCGGTGCTGCCGGTGAAGGCCACCTTGTCCACCCCGGGGTGCGCGACCAGCGCGGCGCCGGTGTCGCCGTGGCCGGTCACCACGTTGACGACCCCGGCGGGGACCCCGGCCCCGATCAGCAACTCGCCCAACCGCAGGGCGGTCAGCGGGGTCTGCTCGGCCGGCTTCAGGACCACGGTGTTGCCCGCCGCGATGGCCGGGACGACCTTGAAGCAGGCCATGAGCAGCGGGAAGTTCCACGGCACGATGCCCGCGACGACGCCGATGGGCTCCCGGCGCGTGTAGGCGTGGAACGACCGCCCGGGCACCGACACCGGGATCGTCGTGCCCTCCATCCGGGTGGCCCAGCCGGCGGCGTAGCGGAACAGCTCCGCGGCCGTGGCGACGTCGCCGTCCCGGGCCGCCCAGACCCGCTTGCCGTTGTCGAGGGCCTCCAGCTGGGCGAGCTCCTCGGCGTGGGCCTCGACCAGGTCGCCGATGCGCCACAGCAGGTGGGACCGGTCGCGCGGCGTCATCCGCGACCACGGCGAGGGCGCTTCGAACGCGGTGCGCGCCGCCGCGACCGCGCGATCGACGTCCACGGCGGACGCGTGGGCGACCCGGGCGAGCACGTCCTCGGTGGAGGGGTCGGTGGTGGCGAAGGTCCGGCCGTCCGCGGCGTCCACCCAGGCACCGTCGATGAGCAGCCGCTTGGGGGAGGACAGGAACGAGCGGACCGCGGGCAGGAGCGCGGAGCGGCCGGTGGCGACGGTGGTCATGCGGGCCTTCCTCGGTGGGGCAGCGGCTGTCTCACTTGACGACCAGCACCTTCGACCGGTCGAGGGTGAGCGCGACCGCGACGACGATGATCGCGCCGTAGAGGATCGACTCGTACGCGGCGGAGACGCCGACGGTGGACAACCCCACCCGCAGCAGCGTGACGACGAGGGCGCCGACCAGCGTCCGCCACACGCCGCCGTGCCCGCCGGTGATCGCGGTGCCGCCGACGACGATCGCGGCGACGGCGGGCAGCAGCAGGGAGTCGGCCAGCGTGGGCCCCCCGCTGAACGTGCGCGCCACCAGCAGCACGGCGGCCAGCCCGGCGCAGGCACCGGACACGGCGAACGCGCCGACCTTGACCAGGTCGACGGGGACGCCGGCCAGCCTCGCCGCGGCCTCGGAGTAGCCGGTGGCCTTGATCGCGCTGTCCAGGGGGGTGAGCGTGACCAGCAGGGCCAGCGCGGCCACCACCGCGACCGCGACGACGGCGGCCGAGGGCACGCTGCCCAGGACCCGGGTGAAGCCCCACCGGATCGAGGTGTCGTCGTCGACGGGCACCGTCGCGGCGCCGGAGACCACCAGCGCGATGGAGGAGAAGATGCTCATCCCGCCCAGCGTGACGATGAACGACGGGATGCGGAGGAACACGTGCGCGGCCCCCTGCAGCGCGCCCGCGACGGCGGCCGCGGCGACCACGGCCGGCCAGGCCAGCGCGTCGAGGCCGGGCAGCCAGAGCGCGAGCAGCACGGAGGACAGCGAGGCCAGCGCGGCGATGGACAGGTCGATGCCGCCGCAGAGGACGACGAGGGTCGCCCCGGCGGCGAGGACGGCCAGCGGCGCGGCCGCGTCGACCACCGCCATCAGGCTCGATCGGCGCAGGAAGTCGGGGTCGACCGCGGCCAGGGCGACGACCAGGACCGCCAGGGCGAGGACGGGCATCAGCGAGGTGAGCCGCTCGGTCGCGGTGGGGCCGGCCGCGACCGCGGCGGATCCCGAGGGCTCCGCGGTGCCGGCGGCGGGGGTGCTCACACCATCTCCTTGACCAGGTCCAGGGGGCTCGGCTTGCCGCCCGCGGGGCAGGGCACCTCGGTCGTGACCCGGCCGTCGCTCATCACGACCACCCGGTCGGCCATGCCGATGGCCTCCTCCAGGCTGTCGGCCAGCAGCAGCGTGGCCACGCCGTTGCCGGCCAGCTCGCGCATGAGCCGGTACACCTCCGAGCGCGCCCCGACGTCCAGGCCACGGGTGGGGTGGTCCAGCAGGAGCAGCCGGACGTCGCCGCCCACCAGCCAGCGGGCCAGCACGACCTTCTGCTGGTTGCCCCCGGAGAGGCGCCCGATGGCGGTGCGGCGCCCGGGCGTGCGGATGGAGAGCCGGCTGATCCAGCGGTCGACGACCGCGGCCTGGCGCCGCGGCACGACTACGGGTCCGGCGCAGCGCACCCCCTGCTTGGCCAGTGTCATGTTGTCGGCCACGGACATCGGCCCGACCATGCCCTCGATCTTGCGCTCGGCCGGCACGTACCCCACCCCGGCGGCGCACGCCGCGCGCGGACCGGTCAGGGCCAGCTTCCGGCCGTCGAGCAGCACCTCTCCCGCGGACGTCGCCACCGCCCCGAAGAGGGCGCGGCACAGCTCCTCGCGGCCCGAGCCGTGGACGCCGACCACGGCCACGATCTCCCCGGCGCGGACGTCGAGGTCCACGTCGCGGAACGTGGTGCCGGTCAGGCCGCGGACGGTCAGCAGCGGCTCCCGCGTCGGTGGGACGGGGGTCGCGGCGCCGCCGTGGTAGTGGTCCTCCGCGGCCGTCGACCCGATCATCATCCGGTGCAGCCGGCCCGGCTCGGCCTCGGCCGGGCGGATCTCGCCGACGGCGCGCCCCCCGCGCAGCACGTAGACGCGGTCGCAGACGTCGAGCACCTCGTCGAGGCGGTGGGAGACGAAGACGACCGATGCGAACTCCCGCAGCCGGCGCACCTGCTCGAACAGGGTCTCGATCTCGCCCGGTTCGAGCACGGACGTGGGCTCGTCGAGGATCACGACGGGGGTGTCGTGGGTGCGCTGCTCGATGCGCAGCACCTTGGCGATCTCGACCATCTGCCGCTCGGCGAAGGTGAGCGAGTCGGTGCGGGCCAGCGGGTCGATGGTGGACCCGATCTTGTCGAGCTGCTCCTGGGCGAGGCGGCGCATGGTGGCCCAGCGGTAGAACCCGTGGCGCACGCCGGGGCCCTCGCTGCCCAGGACGATGTTCTCCGCGGCGGTGAGGTTCCCGACCAGCGACTGCTCCTGGAACACCATGCCGATGCCGTGGTCGGCGGCGTCCTGGACGCTGCGCAGCCGGACGCGCTCCCCGCGCACGCGGATCTCCCCGGCGTCCGGGCGGACCAGCCCGACGAGCGCCTTGAGCAGCGTCGACTTGCCCGCGCCGTTCTCCCCGGCCAGGCCGAGCACCTCGTTGCGGCGCACCTGCAGGTCGACCCCGTCCAGCGCCCGGACCCCGGGGTAGGCCTTGACCAGGCCGCGGACCTCCAGCACCGGGGGAGCGGGCCGCACCGCGGCTCGGGGGTGCGCACTCATTTGACCACCTGGTTCCGATGGCGCAGCGGCGCGGCTGCGGCCGCCACGGCGACGACGACGATCAGGCCCTGCACCCCGCCCTGCACGTACGGGCTGACCCCGACCAGCACCAACCCGTTGGCCAGGACGGTGAGCAGGAGCACCCCCACGGTGGAGTGCAGGACCCCGCCCCGCCCGCCCACCAGCAGGGTGCCGCCGACCACGGCCGCGGTGATCGCGGAGAAGCTGTAGTCGGCCCCGGCCTGCACGACCCCCGAGCCGAGCTGGCTGGTGACCATGACCGCGCCGAGGCCGTAGAACGCGCCGGCCATGGTGAACACCGCGACCTTGTACGGCGCCACCCGGACCCCGGACAGCGCGAGCACCTCCTCCCCGCCCCCGATCGCCATGGCGTAGCGCCCGAGCCGGGTGTGGCGCTGCACCACCCAGCCGACCAGGACGCAGGCCGCGGCGATCCAGGTGAGGTGGGTGAACCCGAGGAAGCGGCCGGTCGCCCAGCCCCGCAGGCCGGCGTCGACCACCCCGGGTTGGACGCCCGCGAACAGCAGCGTCGCGATCCCGAGGCCGACCGCCGACACCCCGAGCGTGGTCATGAACGACGGCACCCGCAGCAGGACCAGCAGCAGGCCGCTCAGGCCGCCCAGCGCCGCGCCCAGCAGCACGGCGACGACGATCCCGAGGAGGCCGTGGTCCGCGCCGTTGCGGGTGTTCTCCACCAGCAGCGCCACCGTCAGCGACGACGCGGCCATCACCCCGGCCGCGGACAGGTCGATCGAGCCGAGCAGCAGCACGAACGTGGTCCCGCAGGTGACGACGGCCAGCACGGCCGCGGCGTCGAGGATGTTGGCGATGTTGCCCGGGGTGCGGAACTGCGGGGCGAGCGCGGCGAAGACCACCACCACGACGACCAGGGTGATCAGCGGGCCGGCGGCGCCGACCGACACGCCGCGGCGTCGCCGTGCGCGGGCCGGTCGGGTGTCGACCGGTGGCGCGACGGTCACGCCAGCGGCCCCGCGGTGCGGTTGAAGACGTTGGCGCACTCGAAGTCGGCGGGGTCGGTCCCGGGGTCCTGGAACTCGCTGACGTTGTCCTTCGTGATGAGGAACTGCTCGGCGTAGAACGCGCGCTGCTCGGCGGCGACGTCGGCCATGTCGAGCTCGCCGGTGGCGACGCAGTAGCCGATGGCCAGCCCGATGCCGCCCTGCCAGGGGCCGTCGCTGGAGACCGTCGCGGTCATCCGCGACTCGCCGATGGCGGTGAGGGCGTCCGGGACGGCGTCGATGCCGACCACGGCGACCTGGCCGGCGCGGCCCGCCTGCTCCAGCGCCTGCAGGGCGCCCAGCGCCATGTCGTCGTTGGCCGCCCAGATGCCCGTGACCTGGTCCCCGTGCTTGGTGAGCAGGGTCTCGGTGACGGTAAGCGCCTCGGCGCGGGAGAAGTTCGCGGACTGCTGGTCGAGCAGGGTGATCCCCGGGTTGGCGGCCAGCGCCTTCTCCAGCCCGGCGAAGCGGTCCTTCGCGGCCGCGGTGTCCAGGACGCCCTGCAGGGCGATGACGCCACCCGATCCGCCCATCGCCTCGAACAGCGACCCGGCGATCTGCTCGCCGGACTCGACGCCGTCGTAGGTGATGTGGCTGATCCAGCGGTCGTAGTCGCGCGGCTGGAGCTGGGCCGGCTTGTTCCACTGGGTCACCAGGTAGGCCCCGGCGGCGTCGGCGGCCCGGACGATCGGGGTGGTGTCGGAGTCGCCGTTGGGCAGGACGTTGAGGACCATGCACTCGGTGCGCCCGCTCGCCAGGAGCTGGCGGATCTGCTCCTGCTGCTTGGTGGACTCCCCGTCGTAGGTCAGCCGCTGCTGCTGCAGGCCGACCGAGGCCGCGAAGGTGTCCCCGCCGTCCAGCCACGACGCCTCGTACGGGTTGGACTCGTTGCGGACCTGCCCGACCAGCGTGATGTCGGCCGGGTCGCAGGTGCCGGTGTCGGCGGAGCCGCCGGCGCCGGCTTCGGGTCCGCCGCCGCAGGCGGTGACCGCCAACGCGGTCAGGCAGAGGCTGAGCAGCACGGCGGCGGGGCGGAAGGTCAAGGTCATCGTCGATCCTCGGTTTCTGGGCGCCGGGAGGTCGGGTGGGTCGGGACGTCAGGTGGGGCCGCGGGCCCCGGGGTCGGGTCGGGCGGGTCAGCGGGCCATCCAGCCGCCGTCCACGACCAGGACGTGGCCGTTGACGTAGTCGGCGGCGGGCGAGCTGAGGAACACGGCCGCACCGGCGACGTCGTCGGCGGTGCCCCAGCGGCCGGCGGGGATGCGCTCGAGGATGGCCCGCGAGCGGTCCGGGTCCTCCCGCAGCGCCGTGGTGTTGTCGGTGGCCATGTAGCCGGGGGCGATGGCGTTGACCTGCACGCCGTGCGGCCCCCACTCGTTGGCCAGGGCCCTGGTGACGCCGGCGACGCCGTGCTTGCTGGCGGCGTAGGACGCCACCCGCAGCCCGCCCTGGAACGACAGCAGGCTGGCGATGTTGACGATCTTGCCGTGGCCGCGTTCGAGCATGGGGCGGCCGATCCGCTGGGTCAGGAAGAACAGCCCGGTGAGGTTGGTGTCCAGCACCCGGGCCCACGCATCGGGGCCGACGGCGGCGGCGTCCTCCCGGTCGATGACGCCGGCGTTGTTCACCAGGACGTCGACCCGGCGGCCGGTGGCCAGCCGTTCGCCGACCGCTTCGACGGCGTCGATGTCGGCGACGTCGAGGTCGACCACCTCGACGTCGCGCCCGAGGTCGCGGGCCGCCTCCTCGGTGCAGGCCCGGTTGTCGGGCCGACCGACCAGCACCAGGTCGGCGCCGGCCCGCGCCAGGCCGAGCGCGACGGCCCGGCCGAGACCGCGCCCGGCCCCGGTCACCACGGCGCACCGGCCGTGCAGGTCGAACGGCGAGCGCGGCTCGGCCGCGGGGGTCCCCACGCCGGTGCTCACAGGTCCGTCAGCGCGACGGGGGAGAGGTCGGTGTAGTCGTTGTTCTCACCGGCCATCGCCCAGACGAACGCGTAGGGGCCCGTGCCCGCGCCGGAGTGGATGGACCAGGGCGGGGAGATGACCGCCTGCCGGTCGGCCACGACCAGGTGCCGGGTGGCGCCGGGGCGGCCGAGGAGGTGGAAGACCCGGTCGTCGGCGGCCAGGTCGACGTAGAGGTACACCTCGGTGCGCCGGTCGTGCAGGTGCGCCGGCATGGTGTTCCACACCGAGCCGTCGGCCACGACGGTCACGCCGAACTGCAGCCCCGACGTCCGCAGGTCCGCGCCCCAGGCGTAGCGGAACAGGTGGCGCTCGCTGGCGCCCCGCGCCGACCCCACGGGCACCGGCTCGACCTCGCCGTGGTCCAGCTTCGTCGTGGGGTGGGTGCTGGTGGCGGCGGCGGTGACGAAGTAGAAGGCGGCGCGCGGACCGGCGAAGCCGACCTCGCGGCCGCGCCCGACGTAGAGCCCGTCGAGGTGGCCGAGCTCGAACTTCTCGCCGTCGACCAGGACGTGCCCGGGCTCGCCGACGTTGAGGACGCCGAGCTCGCGGCGCTCCAGGTGCGAGGCCACGCCCAGGACCTCGGTCCAGGCCGGCAGGGGGAGCTGTGCGTCCCCCGGGACCGCGCCGCCGACGACCATCCGGTCGTCGTGGGTGTAGACGCCGCGGACCTCGCCGTCCCGGAACAGGTCGTCGACGAGGAAGTTCTCCCGCAACTCGGAGGTGCGGGCTGTCTCCACGCTCGACGGTGCTGCCGAGTACCGGACCTGGATCACGCGGTCTCCTCATATGTGAACTGAGATCACTCCTGTGAATCGAGGACTGTATGGATGCCTCGGAAGTCGGTCAAGAGCTTGAACCTAGTTCATGGATGTGAACGAGCGGGAGGCTACGATTCCCGTAGTGAGGCGCGGACGAGGCGCACGCACGACCGGAGGTGCCCGCGATGCAGCTGCAGGTGACGACGAACGGCACCCCCGGGGGTGCGGTCAAGTCGGCCGCCCGCGCCCTGGACCTGCTCGACGAGATCGCGGCGAACGGTCCGGGCACCCAGCTGCAGCTGTCGACCCGGCTGGGCATCCCCAAGAGCAGCCTGCACGCCCTGCTGCGGACGATGACCGACCGCGGCTGGCTGCAGACCGACCCGACCGGCAGCGTGTACCAGCTGGGGATCCGCTCGCTGGTGGCCAGCTCGGCGTACCTGGCCGGCGACCCCTTCCTGTCCCGCGCCGCGTCGGTGATGGACGAGCTCGCCGCCGTCACCGAGGAGACGGTGAACCTGGGCCGGCTCAACGGGGCGCACGTCGTCTACACCGCCAAGCGCGAGTCCGTGCACCCCCTGCGCATGCACTCCCCGGTCGGCCGGCAGCTGCCGGCGTACTCGACCGCCCTGGGCCGCGCGGTCCTGGCCGAGCAGCCGGCGACCGTCCGCGCCGGCCTCGTCCCCGACACCATCGAGGCGCTCACCGCCCACACCGTGACCGACCGGGACGCGGTGCTGGCGATCATCGACGAGGCGGCCCGGCTCGGCTACGCCGCGGAGAGCGACGAGTCCTGCGTGGGCGTGCGCTGCTTCGGCGTGGCGCTGCCCTTCGCCCGTCCCGCGATCGACGGGCTGAGCATCTCGGTGCCCAAGAGCCGCCTGGACGGTGCCCGCGAGGACTTCATCGTCGAGACGCTGCTGGGCGTGAAGGCCCGGCTGTCCCTGGAGCACGGCAACCGCACCGTCCGCTGAGCCGCACCTCCCCGGCTCAGGAGGCAATCGCTCATGGACTTCGGGGTTTCCGGCCGGAGTACCACGAGCACTACTACGGCGGCTTCGTCCGCGACCCGGACGGGAACAACGCCGAAGCGGTCTGCCACACCGCCCGCGAGGGGGACCGAGGCGCCCTCGTGCAGGGACGCCGAGCCACGCCGACCGCCCGGCGGTAGGGCCCGCCCCACCCCCGTCCACGGGCGTGCACCAGTGAACGCACTGCGCGTCCTCACGACACTCGGCTGCGTCCTGGTCGTGCGCGGAGTGGGGTGTCGTGGTGGGTGTCGTCGGCCGGTCCAGGACGGTGGCTCTGGTCGCGATCGGGCTCGCGACGGCCGGCCTCGTCGGTCTGGCCCTGCCGCACGACACCCGGATCGCCGTGCCCGCGGGGGCCCGGGCGGGCGAGCTCGATCTGCGCGCCTGCACGTACGCCACGGAGGCCGGCGACCTCGCCGCCGACTGCGGGGATCTGGTCGTCCCGGAGAACCGGGACGACCCCGGTAGCCGCCTGATCGCGTTGCCGGTCGTGCGGGTCCGGGCGACCGGCGCCGACGTGGCGGAGCCGATCTTCCGGCTCGCCGGCGGCCCCGGCCGGACCAACATGGTGTTCCCGATGGCCAGTCGGCTGGCCGAGCACCACGACATCGTGCTCGTCGGGTACCGCGGGATCGACGGCTCCAGCGTCCTGGACTGCGCGGAGGTGGTGTCGGCGTTGCGCGGCGCGGCCGACCTGGTGGGGGAGGAGGCGGCGCGCCGCGCGGCCGAGGCGTTCGCCGCGTGCGCGCGCCGGTTGACCGGTGCGGGCGTCGACCTGGCCGGCTACACGCTGACCCAGCGCGTCGACGACCTGGAGGACGCCCGCCGCGCTCTCGGCTACCCGCGGATCGACCTGCTCAGCCAGAGCGCGGGCACCCGCACGGCGATGATCTACTCGTGGCGGCGGCCGGAAGCGCTGCACCGCTCGGCGATGATCGGGGTGAACCCGCCCGGTCACTTCCTGTGGGACCCGACGGTCACCGACGCCCAGATCGCCCGCTACGCCGAGCTCTGCCGGCAGGACGCCGGCTGCGCGTCCCGCACCGACGACCTCGCCGCCACCCTGCGCGCCACCGCGGGCGAGGTCCCGGACCGCTGGGGGGCGCTGCCGGTCAAGGACGGGGCTGTGCGCGCGGCGACGTTGTGGGGTCTGTTCGACACCACCTCGTCGGCGGCCCCGCTGAACGCCCCCGCCGTCCTGGACGCCTGGTTGACCGCCGCCGAGGGCGACCCGAGCGGCCTGTGGGCGGTCTCGCTGATGGCCGAGCTGGTCTTCCCCGGGTCCTTCGTGTGGGGGGAGGCGGCGGCGACGGGTCTGATCGACGCCGCCGTCGTCGACGCCTACTACGCCGCGGGCGGCGACCCCGGCACGATCCTCGGCGGTGCCGCCGCCGACTTCCTGCTGGCCGGCGGCCTGCTGACCGACGTGTGGCCGGTGCCCCCCGATGCCGTCGCGTACCGCGAGCCGCGGCCGAGCCCGGTGCGGACCCTGCTGGTCGGCGGCGAGCTGGACTTCTCGACGCCGCCGGGCCACGCCGCCGCTGAGCTGCTGCCGACCCTGCCGAACGGCGAGCAGGTCGTGCTGGCCGGGTTCGGGCACGTCGGCGACTTCTGGCGGGAGCAGCCCGGGGCCGGCCGCGCGCTGCTCACCACCTTCTTCGACACCGGCGTCGTCGACGACTCCGGCTACCGCCCCCGCCAGGTGGGCTTCGACCCGGGGGCGCTGAGCCTGCCCGCGCTGGCCCGGGTGCTGGTCGGGGTCCTCATCGGGGCGGCGGTGCTGGCCGTCGCGCTGATCGGGTGGATGGCCCGCCGGGTGCGGCGGGGCGGGTTCGGCCCGCGGACGTCGGTGGCGATGCGGATCGTCGCCCCGGTGGTGCTGGGCCTCGGGACGTGGGCGGCGGCCCTGCTGGTCACGGCGAGCCTGTGGCCGGCGACCTTCCTCGGCAGCCCGTCGATCGCCGTCCCGGCCATGGGGGTCGCCGCCGGGGTCGGCGTCCACCTGGCCGCCGCCCGTCGCGGCCGTCCCCGCCGCGCGGGCCTGCCCGTGCTCGCGGCGGCCCTGGTCGGGTCGGGGCTCGGCGCGCTGGTCACCGACGGCTTCCCGGCCGCCATGACCGCCCTGGCCGGCGCGACGCTGGCCGCCAACCTCGCCCTGACCGTGCTCGACGTGGCGCGGGACCGCCGAGCGGGCCCGGTCCCCGGGGCACCGCCTCGGATCAGCGGTCCCACCGAGCCCGTCGCGGTAGCCGGCCGGTCTACTCCGCGAACGCCTCGCGCAGCGTCTTCTCCTGCTCGGTGGACAGGTTGGTGAACATCAGGTGCGGGGCCTGGCCCTCGAACGCCGCGCTGACCTTGTCCAGCACCGCGCCGGAGGTCAGCACGAACAGCGCCGACGTGCCCGGGGTGACCTCGTCACGGGTCCGTTTGATGAAGTCGTCGTCGATGCCGACGTCGCTGAGGGCGCCGGTGAGCGCCCCCGCCGCCGCCCCGATCGCGACGCCGAGCAGCGGCACGAAGAACAGCAGCCCGAACAGCAGGCCCCAGAAGGCCCCGCCGAGCGCGCCCGAGGCCGCCAGGTCGTTCAGCTGGCGCGTCCGGGGCTTCTTCGCCCCCTTCGGCCAGGACACCGTGGCCGCGTCGTAGACCGTGATCAGCTGCTTGCTGGCCAGGTCCTCGAGCGTCGCGACGGCCTTGTCGGCGCCCTCCTCCGAGTCGAACCGCCACACGGTCAGCGTCCCCATGCTCGCTCCTCGCTCCGGGCACCCCGGTCGGCGCCGGTCCCCGATGCTGGTCGGGGCGCCGCGACCGGGCCTCGTCCAGGGGAGGTGAGATGCGTTCCCGGTGCGGGTGGGCCGGGCCCGGCGGGCCACGGTGCCGACCGGTCCGCGCGGGGACGAGCGGGGCCCGGGCGGGTGCTGGACCCGGCGCCGGCGCCGCGACCTCGGGCCGCGCGGGGGATCCGCGCGGGCCGGGTTGGGCACTACAACGGGCCGGTGATCCCCGAGTCCGCGAGAGCCCCGGTCTTCGTCTCGACCGGCTCGCTGCCCCCACCGCCGTCGGTGCGCGCGATGGTGGCCGAGTCCTGCCGGCTGGCCCGCGGCGTCGGTGGCGGCACCGTGTCGACGGTGTACCCGGCGCTGGCGCGGGCGCACCCCGACCTGCTCGGCGTGGCCGTGTCCTCGGTCGACGGGCAGGTCTACACCGCCGGTGACGCCCGCCTGCCGTTCACGATCATGAGCGTGGCCAAGCCGTTCGTGTTCGCGCTCGCCTGCCGCGCGGTCGGTACCGCGACGGCGGTGGAGCGGATCGGCGTCAACGCGACGGGCCTGGCGTTCGACTCGGCGGCGGCCGTGCGGCGCGGACCGGGGGGCCGGACCAACCCGATGGTGAACCCCGGCGCGATCGTGGCCACCGGCCTGATCCCCGGGGCGACGTTCGAGTCCCGCTGGTGCGCGCTGCAGGAGGGGTTGTCGGCCTTCGCCGGGCGCGACCTCGTGCTCGACGAGGCCGTGCACCGCTCGGCCACCGCGAGCAACCACCACAACCGGGCGCTCGGTCGGCTGCTGCACGAGATCGGCGTCCTGGAGTGCGACCCGGAGGAGGCGGTGGAGCTCTACACCCGCCAGAGCTGCCTCGCGGTGACCGCCACCGACATCGCCCTGATGGGCGCCACCCTCGCCGACGGCGGCGTGCAGCCGCGCACCGGTGAGCTCGTGGTGCCGCCGGCGGCGTGCCGGGCGGCACTCGCGGCGATGACCACGGCCGGGCTCTACGAGGTCTCCGGCGAGTGGCTGCACGACATCGGCCTGCCCGGCAAGAGCGGCATCGGCGGCGGGATGGTCACGGTCGCCCCGGGCAAGGGGGCACTCGGGACGTTCGCCCCGCCCCTGGACGGCGCGGGCAACAGCGTGCGCGGCCGGGTGGTCGCGGAGTTCCTGTCCCGCACCCTCGGGCTCGACCTGTTCGCCTCCCGGCCGGTGTGACCGCCGGCGGAGCCGACGGATCGCGGCCATCTCATCCGCGGCGGACGAGGCTGCCCGCGCCGACCGCGCGGACCCTTGTGCCTGCCTGCCCGCCGGTGACGGCGTCAGTTGCTCGGCAACCCGATCCGACGGACGACGGAGGCCGCGATGGACCTGTTCGAGCAACCGCTGCTGCTGTTCCTGGCGCTGTTCGCGCTCTACAGCCCGATCGCCGCGCTCCCCTCGTACTTCCCGATCGTCGGCCGCCTCGGCCGCAGCGACCAGCGGCGGCTGGCGATCGGGCTGTTCGTCAACGTGGCGATCTTCGCCATGGTCGCACTCTGGCTCGGCGAGCCGCTCCTGGAGCTGCTGGGCGTCAGCACCGCGGCGCTCACCACCACCGGCGGGATCGCGCTGCTCTACGAGGGCGTGGCGCTCATGCGCGGGACCGCCGAGCACCCGACGGTGGACCCGGAGGACCTGCCGAAGAAGCCCGTCGACGCCCCCGGCGCGGCCAGCATCGCGCCGGCCGAGACGGGCCTGTGGCGCGAGTACATGTTCGTGCCGATCACGTTCCCGTTGACCGTCGGCGGCACCACGTTCGCGTTCTTCGTCGCGTTCCGGGCCGAGGCGGACACGACCCTGGACGTCGTGGGCCTGTCGGTCGCGGGCCTGCTCTACGCCGCCGTCACCGCGATCACCCTCTACGCCTCGGCGTTCGTGCACCAGCGCGTGTCGGCGTCGACGGCGTCGTTCCTGGACAAGGTCGCCGGGATCCTGCTCACCGCGATCGCGGTGACGATCCTGGCCAGCGGCGGGACCCGGCTGGTGGTCGAGGTGCTGGAGGGGCTCGGCCGCTGACCGGCGGGGGGCACTAGTCCGCGGGGGGCACCGGGGCGGTCCGCCGCACCCGGACCGCGAGCTCCCGGGCGCCTAGGTCGACGCCGTGGGACCGGAACGAGTCGGCGATGCCCTCCAGCAGCGCCCGCTGGAGCCCGAACTGGCGGCCGGCGAGGGTCTTGACGAGCAGTCGCAGCGTGACACCGTCGGCGCTCAGCGCCTCGACGCCGAGCACCTCCGGCGGTTCGAGCACCTCCTGGTCGAACGGTGCCGTCGCGGCGACCTCGGTGGCGACCGCGGTCAGCAGGGCGCGGGCCGCGGCCAGGTCGGTGCCGTGGGCGACGGTGATGTCCAGCATCGCGGCCGACCAGACCTGCGAGTGGTTGCCGACCCGGTTGATCTCGCCGTTGCGGACGTGCCACACGGTGCCGTCGAGGTCGCGCAGGACGGTCTCGCGCAGGGTCATCCGCTCGACGACGCCGACCCCGTCGCCGAGGTCGACCTCGTCGCCGATCGCGAAGTGGTCCTCCAGCAGGATGAAGACCCCGGCCAGCAGGTCGCGGATCAGGCTCTGGGCGCCGAACGCGATCGCCACCCCGGCCAGGCCCGCGCTGGCCAGGATCGGTCCGACGTCCAGGCCGAGGATGCCCGCGGCCGCGATCACGGTCACGACCCACACCAGGGCGCTCAGCGTGCTGGACACCGCGGTGGCGACCGCACGGGCGCGTTCGGAGCGGCGGGCCTCGTCCCACGGCAGGTGTCCGTCCGCGCTCGCCTGTGCTGCCGACGTGGTGGCCCGGCGCAGGACCGGGGCCTGGGCGAGGATGCGGTTCACCCCGCGGCCGACGAGCCTGCGGATGAGCCAGCGCAGGGCCCAGCCCGCCAGCAGCACGGCGCCGATCGCGATCGGGCGGCCGAGCAGCCAGTCCGCGACCGCGGCGGCGGTGGCGTCGCCCCCGGTCAGGTCGTAGACCCAGGAGCAGACGATCCGGGTCCGCGGGCCGCAGATCCCCTCCGGCGGCGGCCCGACCGCGGCGACCGGGGCGATCAGCCCGCGGGCCACGGACCGGGCGCGTGGGTCCGGTCGCGCTGGGTGGTGAACCCCGCCCAGGCGAGCGCCAGCAGCGCGGCGAGCGCGACCAGGCTCTCCACCCAGGTCGCCGGGCTGCGGAGGAACCCGAGGAAGGCCGGTCCGGCCTCGACGACGCCGCGGACGACGAGCGCGGCCCCGGCGAGGGCGCTGACCGCGCGCAGCAACGGGCCCCGCACGTGCAGCACCACGGCCCCGCAGAGCAGGGCGACGGCCAGGACCACCAGCACGACCAGGCCCGGATGCCAGGACGTGCCCCGCGGGAGGGTGCGGTACCCGGCCGCGGCGACGACGCCACCGGCCAGCGCGCCCACGATGAACAGGCCGGTCCGGAGCAGCAGCGCCACCGCCAGGACCCCGCCGATCGCCGCCCCGATCCCCACGACGACCGCGACGACCGCCCCGCCGCCGAGCGCGGCGGCCAGGCCCGACCCGAGCCCGAACCCGGCGCACGCGCCGACCAGCTTCAGCGACCGGACCCCGATGAAGCAGAGCAGCATGCCGGCCAGCAGCGAGGCGACGCCGAGCCCGGCCAGGTCGGCCGCGGGTGCGGCCGGGACCGTCGACAGCATGGGGGCGTCCCTTCCGGTTCAGCTGCCGAGCAGCCGGGACTTCTGCTGGGCGAACTCGCCCTCGGTCAGCAGTCCGGCCTGCTTGAGCTCGGCGAGCTTGAGCAACTGGGCGTGCAGGTCGTCGACCGACACCGCGGCCCGGGGCGGAGCCGGCGGCGTGGGCGGAGGCAGGGGCGGAGGCACGGGCGCGGGTGGGGGTGCGGGTGGGGGTGCGGAGAGCCGCTCCTGCATGCTCGCGACCCGCCCGGAGACCGCGGTGGCGGTCCCGGCGACGACGGCGGTGCGGGCCACGGTGGCCAGCAGGCCCGGGCCGCCGCGCCCACGACCGAATCGGCGCCTCATGCGTGCACCCCTTCCGGGTCGGCCGCGCGCAGTGCCCGCTCGACGTCCTCGGGTGGGATCCGGTCGTGGGCCAGTACGGTCCCGCCGGCCCGGCGGACCTGCTCGGCGAACGCCCCGGCCCACCGGTTCTCCCAGACCAGCACCAGCGTCGTGGTGTCCGGCCGCAGGCTCTCGGCGATCCCGCGCAGGTCGCCGTCGCTGAGCACCTGCAGGATCTCGCCGTCGACGCCCTCGAAGCCCGCCCTGATGTCGGGGCCCTCCTCGTCGAGCTCGGCCCCGGTGACGGTGCCGTCGGGCGCCTTGTGGACGACCGCGGCGTCGAGCACGCGCACGGTCCCGGTGTCGACCAGCGCGGCCAGTGGCGGCACGACCCCCGGGTCGAGCGCGCCGCCGGCGAAGGTGATCGCGATCCACTCGACCGGGCCGGCGGGCCCGGGCGTCGACGGACCGGGTGTCGTCGTCATCCCCGCTCCCCGGCCGCTCAGTAGTCGACGGCGTCGCGGGTGATCGGGCAGGTCATGCAGTGCCCGCCGCCCCGGCCCCGGCCCAGTTCGGCACCGACGATGGTGATGACCTCGATGCCGGCCTTGCGCAACAGCGAGTTGGTGTAGGTGTTGCGGTCGTAGGCGAACACCACACCCGGCTCCACCGCGACCAGGT
>NZ_JAHDTH010000461.1 GCF_018531445.1 Pseudonocardia lacus | reverse complement strand
GTCCGCTCGCGGCTGGCCGCCGCCGGCGGCGAGACCACGCCGTCCGCGGTGGCCGCGGCCGTGCGCGCGGAGGCCGGCGGGGTCGCCTCCGACCTCGACGTGCTGGCCGCGCTGCGGGTGCTGCGCCAGGAGTTCGTCGGCGCGGGCCCGCTCGACGAGCTCCTGCGCGACCCCCGCACCACCGACGTGCTGGTCTGCGGACCGCGCTCGGTCTGGGTCGACCGCGGCGCCGGACCGCAGGCCACCGGCCTGCGGTTCCCCGACGAGGCGGCGGTGCGCCGGCTCGCGCAGCGGCTGGCGATCGCGGCCGGTCGCCGCCTCGACGACGCCAGCCCCTACGTCGACGGCTGGCTGGCCGACATCGGGGTGCGGCTGCACGCCGTGCTGCCGCCCATCGCCGCCGACGGCACCTGCCTGTCGCTGCGGGTGCTGCGCCCGGCAGCGCACGACCTCACCGCCCTGCGCGGGCTGGGCACGGTCGGCGCGGCGGGCGACGCCCTGCTGCGGGCCGTGGTGGACGCCCGGCTGGCCTTCCTGGTCTCCGGCGGCACCGGCACCGGCAAGACCACGATCCTCGCCGCGCTGCTGAGCGCGGTCGGGCGCGACGAGCGGGTGGTGTGCGTCGAGGACGTCGCCGAGCTGAGCCCGCGCCACCCGCACGTCGTGCGGCTCGTGGCCCGCCCGGCCAACATCGAGGGCGCCGGTGGCGTCACCCTGCGCGACCTGGTCCGCCAGGCGCTGCGGATGCGACCCGACCGCCTCGTCGTCGGGGAGGTGCGCGGCGCCGAGGTGTGCGACCTGCTGGCCGCGCTCAACACCGGCCACGACGGCGGCGCGGGCACCGTGCACGCCAACTCCGCCCGCGAGGTCCCGGCCCGGCTGGAGGCGCTGGCCGCCGCCGGTGGCCTGTCGCGCAACGCCCTGCACAGCCAGCTGGCCGCGGCCGTCCAGGTCGTGCTGCACATGCGCAGGCTGCGCACCGGGGCGCGGGTGCTCGACGCTGTCGGCGTGCTCGGGCGCGACCCGTCCCGCGGCGTCGTCGTCGAACCGGCCTGGACCCGCGAGCGCGGCCACGGCCCGGGAGCGGCCCGGCTCGCCGAGCTGCTCGACGAGCGGGGGGTGAAGGCGCCGTGGTGACCACCCCGATCGCCCCGATCGCCCCGATCGCTGCGCCGACTGCGCTCCTGCTCGCCGTGCTGCTCTGGCTCGGCCCGGGTTCCCCGGCCGCGGCGCGCGTCGCGGCCCTCTGGCCGCCGC
>NZ_JAHDTH010000460.1 GCF_018531445.1 Pseudonocardia lacus | reverse complement strand
CACTGGCCTGGGCCAGTGCGCTGCCGGTCGCCGCGGTCGTCGGGGCGTCCTTCGCCGCGTTCGGCGCCGACCCGCAGGTGCTGGGGCGGGCGGCGCTGCTGGGCTGGCTGCGGGCCGGCGGCCGGGTCTGAACCCCTCAGTCGGGGTCGCGGCGGTGGTGGCGGCCCCGCCGCGCCTCCTCTTGCGCGCCGGCCGGCGTCCGCGGCTCGGGCTGCTCGGGCGGTTCGGGCGCGTCGTCGGGCCGGGCGTGCCGGGAGCGGCGAGAGCGCTCCGACACGGCCTGCGACATGGCCTCCTGCGACACGGCCCCCTGCGGCACAGCGTCGTGCGACACGGCCTGCGGGACGGCGACCGGCATCGGCCGGGTCTGCGCTCCCCTCGGGACGACGGGCTCCTCGCTCGCCGGCCACGGCCACGACGGGCTGCTCGGCGGCGCGGCCGGCGGGCCGAAGAGGTCGTCCGCCGGCGCCGGAGCGGGTTCGGACGGCCGGTCCACGGGGGTGACGCTGTCGAACTGCCCCGTGCGCCCGGTCGCGCGGGCGGCCGCGACCCCGGCACGGGCCGCGGCGGCCGGGTGCGAGCCGGTGGCGGATTCGACGGCCGAACGGGCGGCCGGGTGGGCCCCTGTGCGTCCAGCAGCCGGATGGGCTCCCGTGTGTCCGGCAGCCGACCGGGCGTCGGCCGCGGGGTGGGCTCCCGTGTGTCCGACCGCCGACGGGGCGTCGGCCGCCGGGCGGGCTCCTGTTCCGGACCCGGTCGACGGACGACCTCCCGCCTCCCGGTCCGCGGGCCGAGGGGCGTCCTCCGGCGCGGGAGCGGCGCCGAGGCCGCGGCGGGCGGCGAGGGCGGCGAGCCGGGTCGCGGTGGGAGAGGTCAGGTCGAGCCGCTCGGTCGCCCGTGCGGCCCCGGGCTCGGGAGCCCGGTCGCCGGAGCGGGTCGGGCCTGCCGCTGGTTCCGCGGCGCCGGGCTCCTTGTCGAACCAGGACCCGGTCCACTCGCCGGTCGGTGCCTCGGCGGGCTCCACCGGTCGACGGTCCGAGGTGCCGGTCCGCCGCGGCAGCGCGTCGCCCGGGCCCTCGGGTACCGGGTGGCGGCCGGACACGGGTCCGGCGCCCGGGAACCGGCCCGAGGCCTCGCCACGGGCCCCGCCGGGGGTCGGCGGCACCGGCGACACCGGCGTGGCGGGGGTGAAGTAGCCCGAGTCGGACGGCGGCGGAACGGGCGCGGCCCCGGGCCGCCACCCGCCGGTGCCCTCGCCCCG
>NZ_JAHDTH010000459.1 GCF_018531445.1 Pseudonocardia lacus | reverse complement strand
GAGCAGGTCGCTCATCGCCTTGCGGTCGCGCGTGCGGATCGCGGCCTGGCCGGCCAGCTTGCCGCCGTCCCAGGTGAGCCCGACGGCGTGCAGCCCGCGGGCGGCGGCCTCGACGCCCTCGGCGTCGACCTCGGAGGCCAGCAGCCGCACCCAGTGCGGCGCGGCCGCGGCCATCGCCGCGGCGAACCGGCTGCCCCCGGCTGCGGCCTGCACGGCCCTGGCGTGCTGGGCCGCGGCCTCGGCGTCCTCGGCGAGGATCGCCGCCTGCAGCGCCGACCAGTGCAACGATGCCGCCCACAGGGCCGGGTTGCCGAGGCGCTCCAGCAGCGCCGCGGCCTCGTCCAGGTGCGGGCGGACCCAGCTGGCCTCGCGCAGCCGGGTGGCCGCGATCGACAGCTCGCCCAGCTGCTGCAGGACGAACAGGTCGACCGGGTGCCGGACGATGGCCTCCCGCGCCCGGCTCCAGGCCGGCATGAGCGAGGCCAGGTCGCCGGTGCGGCGGGCCAGCGCGACCTCCAGCGCCGCGGCCAGGAACTCGTCGCGCGGTTCCAGGTCGGGCCCGGACGCGGCCAGCGCGGCCCGCGCCGTCGGGGTGGCGCCGCGCAGCAGCGCGATCCAGCCCAGCAGCAGCCGGTGGCGCAGCACCGCGGACCGGCCGCCGAGCTGCACCCGCACGGCGCGGTCGAGGACCGACTGGGCGACCTCCAGCTCGCCGCAGTGCACCGCGACGAGCGCGGCGAGCGCGGCGGGCGTGTCCGGCAGCAGCGGTGCCCGGTGGCTGGACTCCAGCAGCGACGCGGCCCGGGTGAGCTGCGACAGCGCGGCGGTGGGCGAGCCGGCCACCGAGTCGTAGATCCCCTGCGCCATCAGCTCCTCGGCGCCGGCGAGCAGGGTCGGCGGGCGGGTGGGGCGCCCGGGCGACGGCTCCGGGCCGCGCAGCACCTCGCGGGCCTCCTCCAGCGCCCCGGTGCCGATCAGCGCGGGCACGGCCGATACCGCCGCGCTGCCCATCGAGGCGCTGCCCAGCCAGCGGTAGACCTCCGCGCTGCGGGCCAGCATCCCGCGCCGGGCCAGCACCGCGGCCGCGACCGTGCCGGCGCGCACGACGTCGGCGGGCGCGACGTCGTCCGCGGCGGAGAGCACCAGGTCGGCCTGGGTCAGGGCGAGGTCGAGGTCGCCCTGCAGGACCGCGACCTCGGCCCGGCGCCCGGCCAGGTCGACCGCGGGCGCGCCGGCCGCGACCGCCGCCTCCAGCAGCTCCCC
>NZ_JAHDTH010000458.1 GCF_018531445.1 Pseudonocardia lacus | reverse complement strand
GGGAGGCGCCGGAGGTGGTGCTGGAGGCCACCTACGGCTGGTACTGGGCCGCGGACACCCTGGCCGAGTTGGGCGCGAACGTGCATCTGGCGCACCCGCTGGGAGTGAAGATGTTCTCCCTGCGGCGGGTGAAGAACGACGAACGTGACGCGGCGGACCTGGCGGATCTGCTGCGGATGGGCCGGCTACCCGAAGCCTGGATCGCCCCGCCCGCGACCCGGGAGCTGCGCGGCTGGGTGCGCCACCGGGCCAAGCTGCTCGGGCTGCGGTCGAACCTGAAGTGCCAGGTCCACGCCGTGCTCGCCGGCGCCGGGGTGCAGGTCCCGATGAGCGACCTGTTCGGGGCAGGCGGGCGGCGACTGCTCGATTCCAGCCGGCTCGCTGTCGAGTCGCGGTCGCGGGTCGACTCGCTGGTCCGGTTGATCGAGGTCCTGGACGTCGAGATCGACACCTTCGCCCGATCGGTCCGGGCGCGGTTGCGCACCGACCCCGGCTACCTCGCGATCCAGACGATCCCGGGGGTGGGGCCGGTCCTGGCTGCGGTGTTCGTCGCCGAGATCGGTGACATCGGTCGCTTCGCCCGGGCGGCGCAGCTGGCGTCCTGGGCCGGGCTGACCCCGACCCATCACGAGTCCGACACCCGCGTGCACCGCGGGCGGATCACCAAACAGGGCAGCCGGTTGGTGCGCTGGGCCGCGGTCGAGGCCGTGCAACGCGTGCCCGCCCCCACCCGCCTCGGGCAGGTCCGCGACCAGGTCGGTGCCCGGCGCGGGCGCAACATCGGTGTGGTCGCGGCCGCGCGCGAGCTGACCACGCTGGTGTTCTACGGGCTGCGTGATCACCACATCCGGTGCCTGTCGTCTCGACCGGCGGCATGAGCCGCCCTCTCACCTCGCGGTGGACGCGGATCGTGACTGTCATGATCCCCGACCCGGCATCCTGCCAACGCGTCCTGCCGGCTCGGCGTGATCGCCCCGTCTGATTGATCCCGCCCACCGCGAACCTGTCGCAGCGCACCATGCCGCCCCCTGCGCGGCGAAGGGATGACCGACAGCCCTCACCCGGGCCTGTCCACCCCGGCCGGGAACCCGGCCCTGGAGCAGCACACGACACCCCCGCCGCCACCCCTGGGAGTCGCGACCAGCAGATCCTCCGCCTCTCACAGCGTGCGCCGACCGGCGACGGCGTCAAGGACCTCCGGCCGCTGCGCGGGCGCCCTGACGGGCGCTCCTTGACCCCGCCGCCTACCTCGACGCGCCCAGAACCCGGCGGAGAACCCCCAGAACAAAGATCAACAGCAAGAACAGGGGG
>NZ_JAHDTH010000457.1 GCF_018531445.1 Pseudonocardia lacus | reverse complement strand
GGGGCGGCCAGCAGCAGCCGGGCCAGGGCCAGCTGCTGGGCTTGGGCCGCGGTGAGCGCGTGCCCGCCCTCGCCGACGACGGTGGCCGCGGCGGCCGGCAGGGCCGCCACCCACCCCGCGGCGCCCACGGCCTCGATCGCGACCCCGATCTCGGCGTCGGTGGCCGCCGGCCGGGCCAGCCGCAGGTCCTCGGCCAGCGGGCCGGCGAAGACGTGCACCTCCTGGGTGAGCAGCGCGACGGTCTCCCCGGTCCGGGGCGCGTCCGCGCCGACCAGGACGCGCCCGGCGGTGGGAGGCTGCACCCCGGCCACGAGCCGGCCGAGGGTCGTCTTGCCGGCCCCGCTGGCGCCGACGACCGCGACCCTGCCGCCCGGTGGGACGTCCAGGTCGACGTCGGCGAGCACGGGGTGGCCGGGCCGGTAGGCGTGGCCGAGCCCGGTCGCGGTGATGCGCGGCGGCCCGTCCGGGCGGTCCCCGCGTGGGTCGGCGGGCCTCACGGTGGTGGCGACCACCGCGTCGGCCTCGGCGTCCCCGCTGCCGACGACGCCGGCGAGCCGGGCGAGGCCGGCCGCCGCGGTCTGGGCCTCGTCGAGCAGCCCCAGCGCCACGTTGACCGGCGCGAACAGCGCGTGGAAGTACAGCGCCGCCGCCGTTGCCGCGCCGATGGTCGCCGTCCCGTCGCGCACGAGCAGGTAGCCCGCCGCCAGCACCGCGGCCAGCCCGACGAACTCCGCGGTGTTCAGCCGCCCGAACAGCCCGTTGACCAGCACGATCCCGCGCACGGTCAGCTCGACCGCGCGCTCGGACCGCCGGTCGACCAGGTCGGTGTGGTGGTCCTGCAGGCCGTGCGCCACCACGGTGCGCGCCCCGCCCACGGTGTCCAGGAGCTGCTGCTGCAGCTCGCCGGTCGCGACCCGCTGGCGCGCGTAGAGCGGCACGGCTCGCCGGACGAACGACCGCGCGGCCAGCAGCTGGATCGGCACCGCCAGCAGCGCGGCCAGGGCGAAGCGCCAGTCCAGTACCAGCAGACCGACGAGGGTCAGCACGATGGTGAGCACCGCGCGTAGCAACGCCGGCAGCGAGCGCCGCACCACCTCCTGGACCATGGCGATGTCGTGCGCGGCGCGCGCGGTGAGGTCGCCGCTGCCCGCGGCCTCGACGCGAGCGAGGGGCAGCCGCAGCGCGGTGGTCACGAACGCCTCCCGCAGCCGGGCCAGCGCGGCCTCGCCCGCCGCGACCAGCTGGGCCTGCCCGAGCGCCGCCGCGGCCCCGTGCAGCAGCGCGACCCCGCCGACCGCCAGCGCGAGCAGGACGACGCCCTCC
>NZ_JAHDTH010000456.1 GCF_018531445.1 Pseudonocardia lacus | reverse complement strand
TGAATCGCCCCGGCGTGTCGGGAGACTCGATCTTGTGAGGAGATGGAGTCATGACACGTCGGTCCCAGCACTACCCACCGGAGCTGCGTGAGCGGGCGGTGCGGATGGTCGCCGAGGTCACCCCGAACTACGACTCGCAGTGGGCCGCCATCGGCGCGGTCGCCCAGAAGCTCGGTGTCGGGACGGCCGAGACCGTCCGCAAGTGGGTCCGCCAGGCCGAGACTGATGCCGGTCAGCGGCCTGGCACCACGTCGGAGGAGTCGGCGGAGATCAAGCGGTTGAAGCGGGAGAACGCCGAGTTGCGCCGGGCGAACGAGATCTTGAAGGCGGCGTCGGCTTTCTTCGCGGCCGAGCTCGACCGGCCCTCGACACGCTCGTGAGGTTCATCGCCCAGCACGCCGGTCGGGTGGTGGCCGGGCTGAGATGGGGAGTCGAGTCGATCTGCAGGGTGCTGTCCGAGCACGGCTGCCCGATCGCCCCATCCACCTACTACGCCGCCCTCGCCCGCACCCGGGCACCGTCGGCACGCCAACGCCGCGACGAGGCCCTCAAGACCGAGATCGCGCGGGTGCACGCCGACAACTACGGCGTCTACGGCGCCCGCAAGGTCTGGCTGGCGCTCAACCGCGAGGGCATCGCGGTGGCCCGCTGCACCGTCGAACGCCTCATGCGGGGACTCGGCTTGGTCGGAGCACGCCGCGGCCGCCGAGTCCGAACGACCACAGTGGACGCTACCGCGGCGCGGCCGGCGGATCTGCTCGGGCGGGACTTCAACCCGCCCGCGCCCAACCGGGCCTGGGTCGCGGACTTCACCTACGTCCCGACCTGGTCGGGGATGGTCTACGTCGCGTTCGTGATCGACGCCTACTCCCGCCGCATCCTGGGCTGGCGCGCGGCCACCAGCATGCGCACCGAGTTGGTCCTGGACGCCCTGGAGCAGGCCATCTGGACCCGACAGCAAGCCGGGACCGGCGAGCTGGACGGGCTGGTGCACCACACCGACGCGGGATCTCAGTACACCTCGATCGCCTTCACCGAACGCCTCGCCGAAGCCGGCGCCGCACCCTCGGTCGGCAGCGTCGGGGACGCCTACGACAACGCCCTGGCCGAGTCGATCATCGGGCTGTTCAAGACCGAACTCATCCGCCCACGCGGCCCCTGGCGGGGTGTCGAGCACGTGGCGATCGCCTGCTTGGAATGGGTGGACTGGTTCAACCACCGCCGCCTGTTCCAGGCCTGCGGAGACATCCCACCCGCGGAGTTGGAGACCGCCCACTATCGTCACCACGCCGCCCTCGCCGCGGCTGGACACTCAAGTCCTTAGGTCTCCGGACACGCCGGGGCGATTCA
>NZ_JAHDTH010000455.1 GCF_018531445.1 Pseudonocardia lacus | reverse complement strand
GCCGCGGCGGCCGCGGGCATCGCGGGCTGCGCGACGTCCGCGCCGCAGGTCCCGCCGCCGACGGCCCCGCCCAGCACGGCGCCCGGCCCGCAGCCCGAACCGCAGCCCGGCGCCGTCGGGTCCACCGGGACCCCGGTGGCCGCTGCCGCCGACGTGCCGGTCGGCGGTGCGCTCGTCGTCGAGTCGCTGGAACTGGTGGTCACCCAGCCGGAGGCGGGTCGGTTCACCGGCCTGTCGGCGATCTGCACCCACACCGGCTGCGTCGTCAACCGCGTCGAGGGCGCCACCCTCGTCTGCCCGTGCCACGGCAGCCGCTACGGATTGGACGGCTCCGTCCAGCAGGGCCCGGCGCCGCGTGCGCTCGACTCGCGCCCGGTCTCTGTCGTCGACGGGCGGATCGTGCTGGAATGACCACGCCCTAACGGTGCGCCAGTAGCGGGGTGTGGTTCATGACGGAGTTCGGGCACTACCGCCTCGAGCAGTTGATCGGCAACGGCGGCACCGGTGCCGTTTACCGGGCCCACGACAGCCGCCGCGATTGCGCGGTGGCCGTGAAGGTGCTGCCGGCGGAACTGACCGAGGACGCCCTTTACGCCAGGCGCTTCCGCAGCGTGTGCACCGCGGTGGCGCGGCTGCGCGAACCGCACGTGATCCGCATCCACGACCACGGCGAGATCGACGGCCGGCTCTACCTGAGCATGCGCCTCGTGGAGGGGCAGAGCCTGGCCGCGCTGCTGGCCGCGGGCCCGCTCGCGCCCGACCGCGCGGTGGAGCTGGTCGGCCAGGTCGCCGACGCGCTGGACGCGGCGCACGCCGCCGGGCTGGTGCACCGCGCGGTCAAGCCGTCCAACATCCTGGTCGGCGCCGCGGACACGGTGCACGTCGTGGACTTCGGGCTCGTCCAGGCCACCGCACCCACCCGGTCGCGGCCGTCGATGGGCGGCACGACCGCGGGCATGTGGGAGTACCTGGCCCCCGAGCGCTTCGAGAACCGCCCCATCGACGCCCGCGCCGACGTGTACTCGCTGGCCTGCGTCCTGCACGAGTGCCTGACCGCGACCAAGCCGTTCCCCGGCGACGAGCTGCCCGCCCTCATGTACGGCCACCTGCACCTGCCGCCGCCGCGTCCCTCCGACCTGGTGGAGGGGGTGCCGCCGGAGCTCGACGACGTGGTGGCGAAGGGGATGGCCAAGGAGTCCGACGAGCGCTACGCGGGCGCGGGCGAGCTGGCCGCCGCCGCGCGCGCCGCGCTGCGCCCGGCCGTGGTGGCCGGCGTCGGCGACGACCGGACCACCCCCGTCCCCGCCGCGGTGGGGGCTGCCCGATCGGAGGCCGGCCGACCGGAGCCCGCCCGACCCGACACCGTCACCGCACC
>NZ_JAHDTH010000454.1 GCF_018531445.1 Pseudonocardia lacus | reverse complement strand
CACGGCGGCGCCGGCCGGGGCGGCGCGCGGCGACCCCGACGCGTCGCGGGCGTCCCCACTGCGCGTGCCGCTGCCCCGGCGGGCCGGGCCCTCGCGGGTGCCGCCTCCGCTGCCCACCGAGTCGGTCCCCGTCGTGCACCCGATCACCGGGCAGTCCTGGGCGACCGACGTCTCGACCATGCGCAGGCTGCTGTCGGCGTTGAAGTCGCTGCGGTGAAGTGACCACTGACCACGATTCACCCCAACGGCCGAAGTACGTTTCACGCAGTGTGTCCACAATGGTCCGACCGGCGCTGATTTGTCTCCGCTCGGGCTCATTGGGTTACGCTGCGGGCTCCCCGAACGAATGACCACGACGAGCGCTCTCCCCGCGCTCGAGCGCCACTCCGCTGAAGGGCACGGAAATGACGAACATCGACAACTCGCTCGACATGGCGGCGAACATCAAGGGGGCTTTCGCGGTCGCGCTCGTCGACTACGACAGCGGCATGACCCTCGGGTCCCGGGGCGGCAGCCCCGAGTTCGACCTCGAGGTCGCCGCCCCGGGCAACAGCGACGTCGTGCGCACCAAGCTCGACGTGATGGCGAAGCTGGGCCTGCGCGAGGCGATCGACGATATCCTGATCACCCTGGACACCCAGTACCACCTCATCCGGCCCATCCGCGGCCTGCCGGACGAGAAGCTGTTCTTCTACCTGGTGCTGAACCGCACCCAGGCCAACCTGGCGATGGCCCGCCGCGACCTGCGCGTGATCGAGAAGGAGTTCTACCTGGCCAACCCCGGCCCGGGGCGGCCGAACCCGGCCATGCCCGACGGGCAGGCCTTCTTCCCGTCGAACGCGGGCCGCTGACCCCGGCGCCGGCGGGAGCACGTAGCGGGTCCCTCGAGTGGGTCGACATCGCCATGCGGTCACGGTGCGCGCGGACGGGCTCGCGGCCGTCCTCGGTCCGCTGCTGAACGATCCGCGCGTCCTCGGCGCCGTCCTGGTCGACGTGGACAGCGGCATGGTCCTCGACGCGTGCCCGGGGCACTCGGGCCGCGGCGGGGACCCGGCGGCCGCCGCCGGCATCGGCGGCGTCGACCCCGAGTTGGTCGGGGCCGGTCACGCCGAGCTCGGCCGGGTGGCCCTCGCGCTGCCCGGCCGGTCCGGCCACGACACCGCCGGCGACGAGCTCGTGGTCAGCGTCGGCACCACCCGCCACCACCTGCTGCGCGGCGTCCCCGACCCGCACGGCGACCGGCTGGTCCTCGCGGTCGTCGTGGACGGGTCCCGCCGGTTCGCCGAGCGGGTGCGCCGCAAGCTCCGCGGCGTCCCCGCCGACGCGCTCACCGCGGGACCGACCGTCATCCGCCGCCCGGGCACGGGCGGGTGGGCGGCTCCACCGACGGCGGGCCCGCGGCC
>NZ_JAHDTH010000453.1 GCF_018531445.1 Pseudonocardia lacus | reverse complement strand
GTGCGCAGCATGGCGTGCAGGACGTTGACTCGTCGTCGGGCCAGTGCGATGAGAGCTTGGTGGTGGCGTTTGCCCTCGGCGCGTTTGCGGCGGTAGAACGTCTTGGATTGCGGGTCGCGTTGGATCGCGCAGAACGCGGACTGGTAGAAGACCCGTTTCAGGGCCTTGTTCCCGGCGTGGGATCGACGCAGATAGGACATCTTCCCGGACTGTTGCAGGACCGGGGCCAGTCCGGCGGCCGAGGCCAGGGCGTCCGGGCTGGAGAAGCGGTGCAGTCCGCCTGCCTCGGCGAGGAATTCCGCGGTGAGTACGACCCCCATCCCGGGCAGGCTGCGGATGAGGGTCCCGTCAGGGTGGTTGTCGAGTGCCTCGACGATCTCGGCGTCGAGCCGGGCCAGGCGCTCGCGCGCGGCGAGTGCGTCCTCGGCTTGTTCGCGCACGATGCGCGCTGCGGTCGCCTCGCCGGGGACCGCGACCCGCTGGGCATGCGCGGCCTCGACCACCGCGGCGGCCAGGGTCTGGATCCGTGTGCGGGGCAGCCCCCCGGCGCTGGCCAGGTGCGCGAGGACACCCTCGACTCCGGCCGCGCGGATCTCGGCCGGGGTGACGTAGCGGGTCAGCAACCACAGCCCGGTCTTGGTGGTCAGATCCAGCAGTCGTTCCAGGCCGGGATGGGTCGCGGTGAGCAGGTCCCGCAGCCGCGACAGGCGCCGGGTCTGATCGGTGACCAGCTCGCGGCGACGCCCGACCAGCAGTCGCAGGACTGCGTCGGGTTCGGCGAGGGCTTCAACGGTGCGCAGTTCGTCGGTGCCGGCGCGCAGTCGGACCTGGTCGGCGATGACCTTCGCATCGGCGGGGTCGGACTTGCGTTCCCCACCGCGGGTGGCCCGTCGCGACCGGTTGACCAGCAGCCCGGGCGTGTGCACGACGGTCAGCCCGGTGGCCGGGGCGGCGTTGCGGACGGCCTCGAGCAGCATGGCGGTCAGCAGCCCGGCGATCCCGCCGAGCACGTCGATCCCGACCGTCGCCGGCCCGTGCTGCTTGCTCAGCTCGGTGATCTCGCTGATCAGCGCGGCGATCGCCTCGGGGGTGTTCTCGACCTTGTGGCTGCTCAACTGCTTTCCCGTGGCCATGTCGATCAGGCAAGCCCAGTGCAGTTGTTTCGCCACATCGATGCCCACCGACAGCGGCATCATTCCTCCTTGCTCTGGTCTTTCGAGTCGTTCGGTGCGGTGTCTCGTTCCGCCGGCCTTGCCCTACAGAGCGATGAGTCGCAGTGCCTAATCAGCGGTCAGAACAAGACGGTGGAGCGAGGGGCCAAGCCACCTGAGCCATCGAGGGCAGCCAGCATGAAAACCATCCTCGCTCCACCTGCATCACCCCATCCTCTCCGACGACGGGGGACGTCTCTGGAAGGTAGGGC
>NZ_JAHDTH010000452.1 GCF_018531445.1 Pseudonocardia lacus | reverse complement strand
GGCGACGGCCGCGTCGGCCCGCACGCCCTCGACCAGCTCGGCCCAGCCGCGGCAGCGCCGCGGCGGGGTCGCGCCGAAGGCGACCAGCTGGGCGACCCCGGCGGCGGCCAGCGGCACCGAGTCGGCCGGGGGACGGCCCGGCTGCGGCGGCGGGGCCGGGGGATCCGGGTCGACCTGCGGGGCGGGACGCACGTGGCGGACCTCGGCGGCGGTGTGGCCGTGGAACGGCGCGAGGGCGTCGGCGAGGTCGGCGAACCACAGCAGGTCGTGCGGCACCTCCAGGTCGGCCGGGTCGGTGCCGGGGCTCGCCGCGACCCGCTGCGCCAGCGTCAGCGCCGGGCCGTCGGGGTTCGCGTCGGGCAGCGGGGGCTGCTCCCACCCGCCCGGCGCCCGGCCGAACCCGGCCGCGGCCCGCCACTCGCGCAGCCCGGGCACCCGCCACGGCCGGCAGGCGTCCCAGCAGCCGTGCAGCGGCCGGTCGTCGATCCACCGCAGGCGCTCGGCGACCGCGTCCAGGACGACGACGCCGTAGTTGCGGGCGAGCGCGACCCGCTCCTGCACCGCCGTCCCGGTCCGCGCAGTGATCGACCGGCCCGGCCGCAGCGGCTTGAGCACCTCGTGGACGTAGCACCCGGGCCGCGCCGGGTGCCGGTAGTCGCCCTTGCCGCGCGCCTTCGCCGCGGCCCGCTCCGGGGCGGTCAGGCAGGCGTCGGCGGCGACCAGCGCGTCGCGGTGCTCCCGCGCCGCGGCGGCGAGACCGCGGTCGGACAGCGCCACGGCGAACCGCAGCAGCGCGGTGGCCGCGACGGCGTCGTGCAGCAGCCCGTCCAGCTCGCGCGTGGTCCACCACGGCGGGGGCTGCCAGCGGGCCGCGACGGCCAGCGACGGGCGCTCGCCGAACGCCCGGTCCAGCCGCTGCAGGACGGCAGCGTCGAGGTGGTCGCGGTGGCGGGCGCGCAGCCGCTCGATCCGTTCGGCCCGGACCTGCGACGCGCGCAGGCGCGCCAGCCGCTGCCGGTCGAGCAGGTGCGCGCAGACGTGCTCCCACAGCCCGACCACCAGCGCCAGCCGGCGCGGCCGCGGGTAGCCGGCCAGCACCGTGCCGAGGTGCGCGGACAGGGTGGACGCGGCGCCGCGCGGGAACGGGTCGAGCCCGTCGGGGGCACGCAGCCGCAGCACGCGCTCCAGCTGTTCTGGCCCGAGCAGGTCGGAGGCCGCCGAGGCCAGCTGCAGCGCCGCCCACCGGCCCTCGGTGATCGCCGCGTTCGCGGCCGCGCCGACCCGCTTGGTCGCGGTCAGGCCGAACAGCGCCACCAGGACGCCGAGCCGGTCGCCCAGGCGGGGCGAGCCCGCCGGGCCGAGGAACCGCAGGGCGGCGAGCACCGCGTCGCGCCGGTCGCCGGGGGCGCCGGCCAGCCGGGCCGAGGCGAAGCCGCCG